>CAMBEO010000001.1 GCA_945865725.1 Thermoflexus hugenholtzii JAD2
CGACACCGAGTGGCCATCGTTTAGGGCGTGGACTACCGGAGTATCTAATTCCGTTCGCTACCCACGCTTTCGCGCCTGAGCGTCAGGACAGTCTCGCGACTGCTTCTCAAACCTAGGTCGCCGCCTTCGCCTCTGGTGTTCCGGACAGTATCTGCGGATTTCACCCCTACTCTGCCCGTTCCGCGACCCACTGTTTGCCTCAAGGATGCCCGTTTGGCATGACCCCTCCCGGGTAAGCCGGGAGATTCCACACACCACGGTTGCGTCCCGCCTGCGCGCGCTTTACGCCCAATAAATCCGGATAACGCTCGCCCCCTACGTATTACCGCGGCTGCTGGCACGTAGTTAGCCGGGGCTTCCTCGCCCGGTACCGTCTTCCCGCAAGGCTCTCCCCTGCGGTACTTCTTCCCGAGCAACAGAGGTTTACACCGAAAACGGCTTCGTCCCTCACGCGGCGTTGCTGCGCCATCCTTTCGGATGTTGCGCAAGATTCCTCCATGCTAAACCCCGTAGGGCTGTGGACCATATCTCAGTCCCACTGTGGCCGGTCATCCTCTCAGATCGGCTCCCCGTCGTCGCCTTGGTAGGCCGTTACCCCACCAACAAGCTGATAGGCCGCCGGCCCCTCCAACAGCGCCCTTGCGGGCTTTCATCCCTGTTCGACCAGGGATCGAATGCGGCATTAGCCCACCTTTCGGCAGGGTATTCCCCACTGTGGGGTAGGTCACCGACGTGTCACGCACCCGGGCGCCACTCGACCAGACCGAAGTCTGACCTCGTTCGACTCGCATTGGTAAGGCACGCCGCCAGCGTTTATCCTGAGCCAGGATCAAACTCTCCAAAACAACTCGCTCCGCCACATCGGACGGAGATCAAGTGCAAGAAAACGGGACACCGGTTGCCATGCAATGCAATGCACGGCGTGTCCAACCTTGCTGGCGATCCACCGCGCTCGCGAGAGCCGGTGGTCGCTGCTTCCTGCCACGCTTCAGTTGTGAAGGTGCGCCCTGCGGTTTCCCGCTCGCCCGCTCACCGGTTTACCCGTGTGGGGCGGACTTCATCGTGCCAGATGCGTCCCGGTGTTGTCAAGTGCCGTTTCTGGCACCCGCTTGCCGGTCCGACCCCCGTCGGGACCCGCTCCGGCCTCTCGGCCTCGGCGTTCCCCGGCGCTTGCCGGTCACAAGGGCAAACGTTACGCCACGCGGCGCCGGAACGTCAAGCCTTCCTGCCGACTGCAGTCCCCGCCTCGAAACGCCGTCGCTGCGCCTCTATCTCAGCCAGAAGCGGGAGGCACGGCCGCCGTTCGAGCGATCCCTCCACGTCCTCGACCTCCCACGCCCCTAGGCGCATCCAATGCCCGGCGTGCCACTCGGTCATGTCGACCAGCGGGTACAGGCAGATCCCTTCGATCGGCACGCCGGTCGCGAGGGCCGCCGCGACCTCGTCGCAGACCATCCGCAGCCACGGCACGCGCAGCTCCCCCCAGCAGCCCGTCTCGGTGACCAGGATCGGGTGGCCCGGGTAGCGCCGCGCCACGTCGCGCAGCATCTCCCTGAAGGGGCGTCGACGGGGGTCGTCGAAGGCGAGATGCCCCCCCCGGCGATGCTCCCACTGGCCGGTGAGGTAGTAGTTCACTCCGATCACGTCCAGCAGATCCGGCCCGCCCCCAAAGTCGTGCCACCCCAGGCCACCCAGCATGTCCCAGGCCTGCCACTGGTAGCCGGTGAACGCGGCAGCCTCGTCGACCAGTTCGGGGGCGTCCGCGGGCGCCACGGCGTGGCAGACGGGATCCGCGTTGATGAAGCGGGCCGCCGGGTCCTCGGCACGGATGGCCGACATCGCCTCGATGGCCGCCCGCACGAGGCGCATCTTCAACTCGTACCCCCGGCCAGTGCCGAATGGCGTGAACCACCCGACCTCGCCACCCGCCCATGCCATGAAGCTTGGCTCGTTGACCGGCGTGTACCAGCCCCCTGGTCCGGCGAGTTGCCGACGTCGGCGGGCGATGGCCCCGGCATACCGCGCCAGTCGCGGCCCGAAGTCTGGTCCGAACGGATCGAGGTCGTCCGGGTAGCCGTAGTGGAACAGGTCCCAGATCGCGGTGAGGCCGTGGCGCATGGTCGCGTCGACCAGCTCCTCGAACGGGGTCATGTGAAGCACCGCGGACCGGTCCATCCGATGCCACGGGACGCCCTCCCGGATGACCCGCATGCCGATCCCGCGCGCCGCCGCATAGTCCTCCTCGCGGAACCGGTCATGCTGGGTCGCGGCGACCATGTCGCGCCGCGCGCCCGACCGGTCGACCTGCGCCGAGCACTCGTACCCGCCGAAGAGGAAGCCGGGCACCGCTAGCAGGGGCCGGACGAGTGGCGCCTGGCCGGGGAGCGCCAGGCCTGCGGGACCGACCATGGCTATCCTTCCGGTCGGCACGCGCACCTCGGTGCCGGCCGACCTGACGATGGTGACACGCGCCGGGGCGCCCGAGAAACCGCAAGACTCGCCCTTCCGACCGAGGCCGGAGCTGGTCATCGCCTCCGTCGCGGTGGCCCTTCCGGTGCCGCTCCTGGTCGCGATCCCCGTCGCCGATTACCTCGCGTCGTGGAAGGCCCTCGCAGACCATGCGGCCGGCCTGTTCCTTGCCATCTTCGTCGCGGGTCTCGGCATCCACCTCGTCATCGACGGCCTACGCGCGCATTCCCGACGGCGGCCTCGGACGCGGAGCGAACCGCCGATTTCCGAAACACGTGCGCCCAGCCGCCGAGACCGCGTGACGTCGGCGTTGGCGACCCTTGCCATTCTCGCCCTCTGCACTCTCGAGTGGGGCCTGCACGCGGACGACCGCAATCCCTGGCTTGCGAGTAGCCGCCCGGAGGCGAACGAGGACCGGTGGCTCGGGGCGGACGGCTACGCGATGCTCCTCGACGGGCACCTGGCGCAGAACGACGGGACGTTCCTGCTCGACCTCGCGCGCACGTTCCTCGGCGAACGACCACCGAACCCTGGGGGCTTCGACCGGCGTGCCGGCCACGTGTACCTCGCGTCGATGTTCATCCGGCCCCTCGGCGCGTACTGGGGCTTCGCGGCCGCGAACCTCGTCGCGTGGTGGGGCGCGGCGCTCTCGATCCGCTGGCTCGGCCGTCGCCTCTGGCCGGGGACGCCTACCGGCACGATCGGCGCGATCCTGGTGGCGACCGGCCAAGGCTTCATCTTCACGGGGACCGCACCCCAAGCCCACGCGGTGGCATATGGTGCGTTCGCACTCCTTCTGGTCCTCGCCGAACGGTGGCGCGCGACCGGCGAGGGTGGCCGCCTCGCCACTTGGATCCGCCTCGGGTGGCTCACCGGAGCAGGCGCGCTGGTCTACTTCGTGCATCTGCCGTTCTTGCTGTTCGCGCTGCTTGATGCGGGGATCCGTCGCCACTGGCGGGGTCTTGCCGCCGCGGCCGCCACGACGGGCGCGATCCTGTTCGCGTGGCAGGCGGTCGGTGAGGCCATCGGCCTGAACTTCGCCGGCGGGAACAACGACCTGTCGGGCGAGGCGCTGGATAACTGGGCACGGATCGTCCGCGGGGGCTTGCAGAACCTGGTGGCGTGGGGGCACTACTCGTCGCCGCGCGGAGTCGTGGTCGGCGCATTCTGGCTGCCGTGGCTGGCCCTCGCGGCCGCGGGTTGGTGGATCTCGCCGCGCCGCGCGCGCGATTGGGCGGGCGCGGTGACCGTCGCCGGGATCGCCCCGGCTCTCGCGTTCACTCCCCGGTTCCCGCTGCCGCGCCTCGGATATTTCGCCTACCCTGCGGTCTACCTCCTTGCGGCGGCCGCGATTGCGGCAGTCGCCGCGGCGGTCGCTCGAAAGCACGGTCCCGGGGCCGGCACCACGGTCGCCGCAATCCTGGTCGTGGCATTGGCGACCATCACGAACCTTGATGTGCTTACCGGGTCGCTTCGCTTCGCCGTGGACTTCCACTACGCCCCGGGGGCCGACTGGTGAGCGGGCTGCACTCGATCGCTAGGCACTGGCCGTGGCTTGTCGTCGCGGCCGCAGTCGCGATGCAGTGCGCCGTTGCGTCGGCGCCCACGGCGATCGCGCGCGGGTTCATGGGCGGCGTGATCGGCATCGCGGCGATGCTCGCCACGGAGGGGATGCCCCGCGCCAGGGCCGCCGTCGCGGCCGCCATCGTGATCGGGTCGGTCGGCCTTGCGTCCGGCGCGGGATCATTCGCGGACCCGCCACTGGCTCTCTGGACAGAAATCCTCCACGACGACGCGATGCGGATCCACCATGAGATCGCGCTCCCGCGCACCGACCATCGCTGGCGCGCCGGGGCCGACGCTGGCGCTTCTCCTTATCTGTACGTCTGTGCGCGCGGTCGACTCGATGTGCCGGACACCCTTGATGTTTCGCTCGGCGGCGATTCGCTCGCCTCGCTCGGCCCGTCGATGATGTTCGGCCCGCGCCCGCAACCCGACAGCGTCGGCTTCTACCGGATCCCTCTCCCATGGGCGCGCCTCGACGGTCGTGACCGGATCTCGGTCGGCGTTACGCGTCACGCCGGGACATCACGGCCGCTCGAAGTGTGCGGCACCTTCATGGCGAAGCCAACCTTCAGGATTGATTCGAGCGAGTTGTTCGATGGTGCCGGATGGACGTCGCCTTGGGTGACACGGCAGGGCCGGTACCAGATCGAGTTGCGACTAGTCTCGGACGACGGGCACGTCTTCGGCGCGTGGTATTGACGCGCCGCAACTTCTCACCGTCCGGCAAGCGCCCGGTCGCCATCGCGCGTGAATCCCGCGCGTTCATTCACAAGATGGCCGCCGAGGTGTTCCCGCCCGAACGACTTGCCCTGAGGCAGCCGTGCGATCCCGGCCGCGACGGCCTCGGTGCTCGCCAGGACCTGGCGGCAGGTGCCATCGCCGCCGCGGTCGCCAGCCTGCTCGTCAACTGGGTACGGCCAGACGACTCGACGGGCACGCTCGCGATGTTGCTCGACCTGTCGGTCTCCCTGTGGGTGACGTTCTGGACCGCAACGTACGTCACGCTTCGCCTCGCTTCGGTCATGCCGGCGGTCAGCGGATGGTTTCGTGGTGACCGGCCCCGACACGAGGCGTCCCGTACCGTTGGCGCGCCCGCTTCGCCGTGCCGCGCATGGGCGTTCGCGATCGCCATCTCCCTGCTTTGCACGGCCGAATGGATCCTCCACGGCGGTGCGGCCAACCCGTTCCTCGCCACGAGCCGCCCGGAGGCGGGCATGGAGAGCTGGACGAACGCCGACGGCTACGCGACGATCCTCGACGGGTATCCCGCTCAAGGTGACGGCCTCTTCCTCCTGAACCTGCTTGGCCTCTTCATGGGCGACCGGCCGGCGATTTCCGGCGAGTTCGACCGTCGTGCCGGTCACGTGTACCTCGTGTCGCTCCTGCAAGCGCCGCTTGGGGCCTACTGGGCGTTCGCCACGGTCAACCTCGGCGCGTGGATCACGAGTGCCCTCGCGGTTTGGCGACTTGGTTGGCGCCGGTGGCCTGACCGCGCGGTTGGCGAGGTCGCCGCCGTGATGGTTGCCACGGGCCAGGGCTTCATCTTCATGAGCACGGCACCCCAAGCACACCCGACCGCGCTGGCCGCGTTCGCCGTGGTGCTCGTCCTGCTTGACGAGGTTGCCGTGTGGACCGCTCGCGGTACCACGGGGATGCGTGCCGCGCTCGCCGCCGCGTGGGCGACCGGCCTTGCCGGCCTCCTGTACTTCGGCCACATCCCGCTGCTGCTCGTGACGTGGGTGTTCGGCGCCGGCCGGGTGAGCCCAGGAATCCTCGCGGGAGTAACCGTCGCAGCCCTCGCCATCGCAACTGCATGGCAGTGGTACGGCGAGTGGCTCCTCGGCCTGCGGTTCAGCGGTGGCAACAACGACCTTGCCGGCGGTGCGATCCAGATTTGGTTTCGAATCCTTTCCGAGGGCTTGTGGTCATTCCGATGGCAGTTCCATGCCGGATCGGTCCGTGGCTTGCTGGTCGGCAGCTTCTACTACCCGTGGTGGATCCTCGCAGGCGTCGGCCTCATGGTCACCGCGTACCGGGCGCGCGTGTGGGCTCTCGCGGTTTTCGTCGGCGCGATTGCACCGGCGATAGCGTTCTCGCCGCAATTCCGGCTCCCGCGCGTGGCGTACTTCGCCTATCCCGCGGTCTACCTGCTCGCGGCCGCCGGACTGGTGGCGATTGCCCGAGCCATGGTGCCCCCGGCGCCTGACCCCGTGGCGGAAGGCTCTCGCCGGATCGCGCGGGGCGCGATCATCGTCGTGGGCCTCGCCGGCCTTGCGATCCTGACGAACCTTGACCTTGTCGGGAACCAATCGTTCACCGTGTGGTTCCATCAGGCACAGGAGAATGCGTGGTGACCGCCGGACGCATGCGGGCCGCGTCGGTCGCGGCGACGGTCGCCGCGCTTGCGATCTCGGTGGCGGGTACCCCCGCGCAAACGGCCATCGCCCGCGCCTTCTTCGTGGTGACGATCCTCGCGGGCCTCGTCGCTGGTGCCGGCCTTCGCGGGCCACGGACGCAACTCGCGGTAGCGCTCGCGGCGTTGGTACTCGTTATCGGACAGGTCATCCCTGGCGGACGCCCGGTGACTGAACCGCCATCGCCCGACTGGCGCGCCGTTCTCGAGACCACGAGCGACCGCGCCGAGGTGCGGATGCGCCTTGACGCCTCGGCCTGGCGCGATGCCCTCGGGCGCGCCTCGGCAGCATGGGCGTACGTCTGTGCCGAGGGCATTGGCTCCCGCGAGCACGCGCTTACCTTGCACGTACAGACGGATCAGGCCCAGATGGCGGTCCCCGTGGGCGCGCCGAATGCGATTGGAGCCAGGCCTCGGCCAGAGCAGGGCGGAATGTATCGCGTGCCGGTCAGGCTCGATTCGCTCCACGAGGCTTCAGTCGCGACGCTGTCGGTCACCCTCGCCGGGACGTCGCCGACGCCCGTGCGGCTCTGTGGCACGCATTCCATTCGGCCATCATGGGGCGAACCGACGAGCGCTCTCGTGCGCGGTGGAATCGCAACGGCACCCGGACCGAAGGGGCCGGGAAGATGGGTCATCGAGTTGCGCCTCGTCGGGGCCAACGACCGGCTGCTTCTGGCGTGGTATTAGGCCAACCGCCTCGCGTGTTACGCACCACCTCGCCACAGGTCGCGTCGATAGCTCGCCCTTTCGATGCGCAGCGTGCCGCCGTGGGCCGCGTCGCGCTTCGTCTCACCCAGCTTCAGTTGTTCAAGCGGACCCTGCTGTTGTGCCTTCCAGATCTCGTTCCCGTCCACGCGCAGGCGTATCTCCTTGGGGTCGCGCACGATCTCCCAGTCATGCGCCTTGCCGTCAAGGGTCACCTGCGTCTGGATTTCGGTACCGGTCACCTTCTTGGACGCGTCCGGGTAGGTAACGTGTAGCCCGTACGGCACCGCCTGGATGAGGAGGTTCCGGATCTCGACCAGAACGAGGTAGCCGCCCGTCCGCTCGGCCGTTGCGCGCCACCTCAGCGTCTCGGTGCGCTCGATCGTCTCGAGGCCAAGGGGCAACCACCACTTCTCGCGCACGTCCGGGTCCTTGCCGAGCTTCGCCACGAGGTACGCCGTCGCGGAAGGGCCAGCGGCAAGCACCGCCGTCGCACCCTCAATCTTTACGGTGCCCCCATTTGCGGTCTCGACGTCCCACTTGGCGTCGAGCGGCGTCCCCGCCGAAAAGGTGGCGTCAAACGTGACCAGCGCGCTACCCGATGCAATCGGGTTCGCCAAGCGCACGTAGTGCACCGCGTCGCCGGCAAGCATCACCGCGAGCGCGCAGTAGATCGGCAAGCGGCTCTTTGCGCCAGTCTGGAGCAGGACGAGGAACCAAACCATCATCGATGATGCGCCGCCGAAGAGGGCGGTCTTGACGTAGCGCGACCTTGCGCCATCAGCGATCTCGGTCCACGTCACCACGCGCAGGGCAACCAGAACGATCGCGATCCCGGCCACGATCAGGAACGACCGGATGACCAGCGGGTGGACGACAAGGTCCATCACCTCCTTGAAGGTGGGCAACCGGTCCTCGTCCTCGCCAGCCGTGGCGGTCCCTTCCGGATTGGCGATCATCGACGTAGGAGCCGCGCCCACGTCTGTCGAGTGAAGCGCGACGACCCCGACCGCTGCGCTTGCAGTCGATTCACCGTCGTGCCCGTCGGACGAGGCGTGAGGCGTCACCGCCGCCTTCGGGTCAGCGGCAGCCTGACTGGGGTCACCCTTGCTCATTCGTACGTCATCCCTTTGCGAATGCGACGCCCCCGCCCGGCGCGGGTGCCCGATGATGTACGGCTATCCGCCCGCCGTACCACCGCCAAGCGGCGAGAGCCGGCGCCATCCAGGCGTACGCGACCGCCATCGCCGCGAAAGGCAGCACCTGGTGGGCGTACCGGCCCGGAAAGACCCACGCGCTCGGCACGCCGGCCATGAAGGCATAGAACGGCAGCAACCCCACCGCGATTCCCCAGGGGACGAGCCATTGCCGCGTCACGATGGTCAGGGCAAGGCCGATCCAGAACGATACGAGGAGGAGCGGCTGATCCGGGAAGAGGATCTCCCGAAAAATCCGTTCGAACCCGGTCACGGAGTACGACAGGAACTGCCCCGGCGAGTGGTACCCGAAGAAGTAGGTAAACGGCGAGATCAGCGGGCCGGCCGCCCAGTTGGCCGCGTACTCGGCGGCCGTGGGAAAGCCCGGCGTGCCCATCCGCGCTGGAAATTCCAAGTTTCGGTTCACCGTCGCCCCGTAGGTCCCTGGCCAGAACGGGTCACCGTGCGTGAACCAGTACCCCACGTACATCGGCGCGGCGAACACGACGATCACCGTCCCGATCGGCAGCCACGTCCGCCAACCCCACCGATAACCAATAGCTAGCGTCGAAAGGATCAGGGCGACCGTCACGATCATGTCGGCACGCGTCAGGATGATGCCGGTGCACGCCAGCGACGCCACCACGACGCGCCATTCCGGAAGGGCGACGCCGTTGATCGGCCAACGCCACGCCCACGGCACGCGAAGCGAGTCGCCGGGCATGATCGACGGCGCCTTGACGGACCGCCTCGCAGTCAGCACGAGGATGGCCCCCAGGATCGCGAAGGTCACGAGCTCTTCTCGCAAGCCGTGGACGCTGTTTCCGATGTGGGGAACGCTCGCGGCCACGATGATCCCCGCAGCGACCCCGGCGAGAGGGTTGATCCGGCGCCACCCCAGCACGCATGCCATGGCCGCGACACCGACCGAAAACGTGATCGACGTCAGCCGGGTATGAAACGCCGAGAATCCCAGCGCCTGCGCCACCATCGCGATCGTCGCCGACCACATTGGTTCGCGACCGTTGTGCCCACCGGCATAGAACACCGTCGTCATGCTTGTCCGGCCGTCGAACCCCGATGCGTACAGCTCCTTCAGCAGCGGCAGGTCGCGCGTACCCTCATATTTCTCCGCTTTTTCCTCGAAGGACTGCGCGATGTGCAGGTACCCCTGCGCATCCGGCAAGAGGAAGTCGTAGCGCACGCGCACCAGCAAGTCCCATCGCGCCCCGACCGCTAGGCATGCCACCGCCACCGCCCACGGCACCAGCAGCCTCGTCCACGCCTGCGCCAAGCCGTGGCGCCGCATGTGCATGATCGACCCGGAAGCAACCGTTACCACCAGCACCGCCGACAGGAGGCGCAGCGCCACCTCGAGGCTAACCGTCCGGTCCGCGTCAAGCAGGCTAGTCGGCGCCACGAGTCCGAGCACCGCGCCGACCCCGTCCACGACGGCGCCGGGCGACCCCGTGACGGCCGCCACCACCGTCACCACGGCCATCGCAAACGCACCGCCAGCCACCGCCGCGGCTACCGTGCCGGCAAACGCCGCGACGACTACCGCTCCGGCCAAGGCCAACCCCGCGGCGTAGGCCACTACGGGGAACGACGCGTGGGGCGCCGTCAACGGGTTCACGACCACGCTCACAACCATCGACGAGATAGCCAGCACCGGCACGGTCGCCCTGTTCGTCGTACGGAAGCGCAGCAGGTATTTCTCCGAGCGCCCGACATGCGGTGTCAGGTCCAGCGGCGGGCTGCCGACCACGTCGCCGACCGACGTGTTCCGCACGACGGTCCCCCACGTACTCCCGCCGTCTCCGGAGACTTCGATCATGTTGTCGAACGTGGTCTCAGGGAACGACCCGGGCACCTCGCCCTTCTGCAAGAAACGCCGGTCGTAGAAGTTCGCCTTCAGGAGCACCAGCGACCCGCCAGGACGCTCCAGCGTGAACGACAGCACCCCCGTGCGGCCCGGTGCCAGCACCAGCCCTGCCTCGCCTAGCTCGTAGCCTTCGAACTCGACGATCTTGTCCTTGCTGATCGAGTAGTTAAAAAAGGACGAGTACAGGTTGTAGGCCTGCGCGTCGGGCGGGTCCGGCCGGAACCACCCCTGCATCGCGTCCGGGTAGAGCGCCGCGGCGACGATTCCCGAACCTACCATTGCCGCCCCCAGCGGCAACTTCGGCGACAACCATCCCCACGCGCGCCGCACCCAGTCGGCGATGGCGCCCACCAGCCAGGGCAGCACCACGAACCCGCGTCGGTCCGCCTCGACGACCGCGATGAGCGACGAGACGACGAGAATCGCCGTCGGTGTGTCCGGGTGCAGCACCAGTTGCAGAATCCACAGCACGATGGGCCGCTGAATCTGCGTCAAGGTGATGCCGACTTGCAGCCCCACGCCCACCAGCGACACCAGCGACGCCGACGCGAACGCCGCGCCCCGCCACCACCGATGGGGCCGAGACCGGATCCACGCCCACGTCGCGCCGGTCGCTCGGGCGTTCGCCGCCAGCACTACGAAGAGCGCGATCACCGGCACGGGTAGCACTAGCACCCGCCAGATGCCGCCGATCCGTCGCAGCGCGTCGCCAATGCCGAGGATCCAGCGCGGTTCGACCGCCGACGCGGCGACGACAACGGCAAGGGTTGCGACGAGGACCACCACGCCAACGACGTCGCCCCCCGGTCGTGCCCGCAGGAACCGTCCGGCGCTACCCATCATGGGCGCGCCGTCAGACCCGCCTGCCACCGGTCACCACGACTCGCGGTACGCGCGCAATACGCCGTCGGCCGTCGGCACGCGCGGGTTGTTCGTGATCAGCCGCGCGGCCGAGAGGGCGCCGGGGACGAAGCCCTCCAGCGCCGATTCCGGAACGCCGACCGCTCGCAGCCCCGAAGGCAGGCCGACGTCGAGCGACAACTGGCGCACCGCCTCGACCGACCGTTCGGCGGCGGCGCGCAGCGACAGGCCAGCCACCGGTTCACCAAGTGCCTCGGCGAGGCGCGCGAACTTCGGCAGGTCGGCGGGGAGGTTGTAGGCCATCACTGCCGGTAGCAGCAGGGCGTTCGCCATGCCGTGGGGCACGTGGTAGGCGCTTCCCAGCGGGTACGCCATCGCGTGGCAGAGGCCGGTGCCCGCCGCCACGATCGTCACGCCGCCGTACAGGCTTGCCAGCATCTGCCCGGCCCGCGCCGCGCGATCCGTCCCGCGCGCCACCGCGGCGCGCAGGTGTTGCCCGACCAGTCGCACCGCCTCCAGCGCAAACAGGTCAGCGATCGGGTTCGCCTTCACCGCCACGTACGCCTCGAGGGCGTGCGTCAAGGCGTCGAGGCCAGCGGCCGCCGTCACCTCTGCCGGGCACGACACCGTCAGGTCCGGGTCGATGATCGCCGCGGCCGCCATCAGGCGCGACGACACGATGCCCGCCTTCAACTGCCGCTCGGTGTCGTCAAAGATGGCCCCCGCCGTCACCTCGCTTCCAGTCCCGGCGGTCGTCGGAAGCAGCACGTACGGCACGCCACGCGCGGGCAACTGGTCGACGCCGAAGTAGCGCGAGACCGGTCCAGCGTTCGCGGTGCGGATCGAGATGCCCTTCGCGGAGTCGAGGGAACTGCCGCCACCGACACCCACGACCGCGTCGTACGCACCGCCGTGCGGCGCGCCTGCGCGCCATGCCTCGTACGCCACCTCGACCGACGCCACCGACGGTTCCGGTGGCACGCGGTCATAGAGGCCCGTGGCCACTCCCCCCGCCTCAAGGAGGTCCCGCACGAGGGCCGCCACGCCCGCGCCCGCCACACCCTTGTCGGTCACGACGAGGACGCGCGCCGCGCCGGTCCGGCGAACCTCATCGACGACTTGCGCCACCGACCCGGCACCGAACGTGATCGGGGGCAGTCGCAGCGACGCGGGTTGCGTGAATGGCCGGTCGATGAGCGGCAGCAAGATGCGTCCTCCTCGAACTCCCGAACGGCGAACGCCCGGTCACGGCACGCCCTTCGGGCCGCGCCCTCGATTCTAGCCACCCACCCGCCACGAGTTCAGCGGCGGGGCCGGAGCGGCATCGGGCGCACCGGCGTCGGGGGCACCGCCTGCTTCCCGCCGGGCTCAGGCCTCCCCGGCGGCACCGCCTGCCTCCCCGGCAACATCGAGGCCTCCGGAGCCGCACCGCGTGCCCGCCCGGCCCCGGCACTGGCCCCCGGGCCACCGGTCGTCGCCGCGACCTCTCCGTGGTAGCAGCCGAGGAAGTACGGGAACGACGACACCGCGACGTAGCGATACTGCCCGTCCGGCCCCGTCATGCCGTTGCAGCGATCGAGGTCGCCGGTCCCCTCCTGGAATGCGTAGCGGGACCAGGCGCTTCGGGCCGTCGAGACCTGCGCCCAACTGCTCCGGGCCGTGCGCGTCGAGGTGCAGGCGTCGTCCGTACAGGTGACCGGCGAGACGATCGGGTACCCGTCGAGGGCATAGCCCACGATCGCGCCGGGCATGCCCATGAGGCCGGAAGGCAGGCAGGCGGACGTCGCATGCACGTGGTACTCCCCGGCC
Organism: Thermoflexus hugenholtzii JAD2; assembly: GCA_945865725.1. Lineage (GTDB taxonomy): Bacteria > Chloroflexota > UBA11872 > UBA12225 > UBA12225 > CAILQO01. The sequence goes on from CAMBEO010000001.1 coordinate 12,908, forward strand.
GGCCCGGTGTGGCCCCCGCACGCGTCGAGGATCCCGTCGGCCGCCGGGTCGGCACTCCCGTGCGCCGGGGCCTCGAACGGCCCGTAGATCGGGAGCCCGTCGACCGCCATCCCGATCACGCCCAAGGCGAGGGCGCCTGGGGTCGATGCCGCGACCGGCACCCGCGGGAACCGGAACGTGAGGTCTTGCGTCCGGAGGGGGTTCGGCGTCCTCGCGACGAACGCGAAGGTCGGGATCGCGTTCGTCCGCACCGTGACCCGCGTGTCCGTGCACGTCACCAGCACTGATGGCGCGGGGAAGCCGACGTTCGCCGGGTTTGCCGGCAGGTTCGCGAGGAAGGTGCCTGTCGGGCACGGCGCCGGGGATGCCACCGCCGTTGGTGCCGCCATCAGGGCCGCGACGCCGCTGAGTTCCCCCGATGCACTCGCGTGGCGGGACCCGCCTGACCACCCGGCGGCGGCGAGCCCGAGCGCGATCCCGACCCGACCGATGCGCGCCATCGTGGTTGACACCCGTTGGTCCATCGTCGTTGCCTCCTTGACGTCGAGTGTCGTGACCCCGCGACGAGGACGCGCTAACGGCGCGTAAACAAGTGGTAGAGGCGCATCAACGCGCCGACGTATCCTCCCCGGCGCCGGGCACGCGCCCGCCAGGGGAAGGAAGCCGCCACCGCATGAAGATCACCCGCCTCGAGACCTTCCTGGTCAAGCCACGCTGGCTGTTCCTGCGCATCCACACCGACGAGGGCGTGACGGGCCTCGGCGAACCGATCCTCGAGGGCCGTGCCCTCACCTGCCAGACCGCGGTCCAGGAACTAGAGCCCTGGCTGATCGGCCAGGACCCGACCAAGATCGTCCACCACTGGCAGAGCATCTACAAGCACAGCTTCTATCGTGGCGGGCCGATCCTCACCAGCGCCCTCTCCGGCGTCGAGCAGGCGCTGTGGGACATCACCGGCAAGTGGCTCGGCGTCCCGGTCTACAAGCTTCTCGGAGGGCCGACGCGCGATCGCATCCGCATGTACGGCACGGCCGGGGGCAACACTCCCGAGGCGGCGGCCGACAGCATCCGCAAGGCAGTCGCCTTGGGGTTCAACTGCATCAAGACCGGCGTCGGCCTGCGCGGCAGCGGTCGCGTCATCGAGACCGCCGAGCACACCGAGAACGTCGTCGCCATCTTCGCCGCCATGCGCGAGGCCGCCGGACCCAAGGTTGACATCGCCATCGACTTCCACGGCGCCGTCGCCCCCCAAACCGCCAAGCGCCTCGTAAAGGCCCTCGAGCCGTACCACCCCTTCTTCATCGAGGAGCCGGTGCAGTGCCAGAACGTCGACGTCCTCGCCGACATCACGCACTCGACCAGCGTCCCGATCGCGACCGGCGAGCGACTGTTCACCAAGTGGGGCTTCCGTGAGGTCCTCGAGAAGCGCGCCGCCTCGATCCTTCAGCCGGACCTGTCGCACGCCGGCGGCATCCTCGAGACGCGCTTGATCGCCGGCATGGCCGAGGCCTACTACGCCGCGATCGCGCCACATTGCCCCCTCGGCCCGATTGCCCTCGCGTCGTGCATCCACCTCGACGCCGCGATCCCGAACTTCCTGGCGCAGGAGGGCGGGCGCATCACCGGGGAGGGCTACATCAAGACCCCGTACAAGCACGTCGACGGCTACCTGCCCCTGCCGACCGCGCCGGGCCTCGGCATCGAGCTTGACGACGAAGCGATCGCCGACAAGATCGGACACGACTGGCAGAACCCGAAGGCGTACGCCGAGGACGGCAGCGCCATCGACTGGTAGAGGGCGTCTCGCCCCTCTCCCGGCGCAGCGGGGGAGGGGCAGGGGAGGGGGCAGGTCCTCAGGCGGCGGGTACCCTTCCCGCATGGCCGACCTGCGCATCGAGCTCCGCTACTTCGCGCGCGTCCGCGAGATCCTCGGCCGTCGCACCGAGGTGCGCCACTTCCCGCCCGGCACCACTGTCGGCCAGGTCTGGGAGTCCCTCGTCGCGGAGTGCCCCACCCTCGGCCCCGGCGTCCCCGTGTTCCGCCCGTCCGTCAACCAGGAGTACGCCACCATCGAGGCGGTCCTTGGCGACGGTGACGAGGTGGCGTTCATCCCGCCGGTAAGCGGGGGCAGCGACCCGGCGCGCCTGTGCCGCCTGGTGCACGATCCCATCAACGTCGACGAGGTTGTCGCCGCCGTCTGGACCCCCGCCGACGGGGCCATCTGCACCTTCCACGGCATCGTCCGCGAGGACTCGCGCAACCGCAAGGTGCGCTACCTGGAGTACGACGCCTACCCGGCGATGGCCGAGAAGAAGATGGCAGAAATCCTCGACGAGGTCGAGGCCCGGTGGCCTCGCCAGCGCGCCGCCATCGTCCACCGCCTCGGGGTCGTCCCGTTGGGGGAGGCCAGCGTCGTCATTGCCGTCGCTTCGCCCCATCGCGGCGAGTCATTCGAGGCCTGCCGGTACGTCATCGACCGTGTCAAGGAGGTCGTGCCCATCTGGAAAAAGGAGGTCTTCACCGACGGCGAGGAGTGGATCGAGGGGTCGTGACGCTGCTCCCCTGTCCCGCCGTGAGAGTTTTCAGCAGGGGGCGCGTACGCGGATAACGAGGGCAACCGGGCTCGTTACCGTACGCCCACCATCGCACCGACCTCCTTCCAGATTCGCATCGCCAGGAGGTCCGCCGGGCCGGTCGCATCAAGCACGACGAAGCGGTCGGGATCGGCCTTCGCCAGGGCCTTGAACCCGGCGCGCACCCGCCGGTGGAACTCGAGCGACCGCTCGTCCATGGAGTTGAGTTCCGCCCTGCCCGTCCGGTGCGCGTGGCGCTTGCGAGCGATGCCAAGCGCCGGTTCGAGGTCCAGGAGCACGGTCAGGTCGGGTTCGAGACCGCCCGTCGCAAGATGCGTGATGGCGCGCAACTCGCCGAGGTCCAGGCCATCACCGTGGCCCTGGTAGGCATACGTCGAGTCCGCGTACCGGTCGCTGATCACCACGGCGCCCATCGACAGTGCCGGCCGGATGACCGTCGCCACGTGCTGCGCCCGGTCGGCACTCATCAGCAAGGCCATCGCCGCCGGTGCGACTGGCTCCTTGCCCAGATCCAGCATGAGGCCGCGAAGCGACGTGCCGAGGGTGGTCGCGCCCGGTTCTCGGGTGACGACGACGGCGAAGCCGTGGCCTTCCAGGCGCGTACGGAGCCGCGCAATCTGGGTCGTCTTGCCCGCGCCCTCGGGTCCCTCGAAGGTGATGAAGCAGCCGCGCGCCGCCTCCACGGGAACCCCGCCGATGTTTACGGCGTCCACGACAGCCATCCTCGGTCGCCCTCGCGCGGCCGCCCCTCCCGGGGCTTCGATTCCCGAGGACGGGCGGCTCGCAGAACGGTTGCGTTCCGGGACCGGTCAGCGACCGGTCGCCGCCTTCCGGAACAGCGTCACCCGGCGGTGAGGCTCGCGCCCCGTACTCCGTGATCCGACGCCCAGTTCCTCCGCCATCTGGTGTTGCAGCCGACGGATGTATGCGTTTTGCGGCGCAAGCTCGACCTGTCGCGCAGTCAGCCGGACCACGTCGACGGACTCGCGCGTCTCGGCCAGGACCAGGTCCTCGAGGTCGCGCGGCGGATCGGCGGTCTGCACCGCGTACATCGCCTCAAGTGCGTCATGGACATGCGCCGCGGCGTTGCTCTTCACCACGAAGACCGGCACGCCGCGCTCCTCAGCGTCGCGGACCGGCCCCGGGTTGGTGCGGTAGTAGTTCCGCACCGTCATCACCACCTCGGCGTCGGACAGGTCCCGCGTGACCGTCACGGGCAACCGTTGCGCCGCAATCGCCGCGTCAAGCTTTCCGCGGTTCACGCCGTAGCAGTAGATCCGGACCGGGCGACGCAGCCGGGGCGGCACCACCCGCATCGACTCGCCATCGACCGTTGCGTGCGCCTCCGCGCCGGACTGGGGGCGACCATCGCCTTCGCCAGCGACGTCCTCGCCGGTCGCCTCGTCGCCCCACGCGGCCCCGGCGTGGTCGTCTGGAGCCGCGTCGTGGTCTGCCGCCGTCGCTCCGCCGACGCGCGACGCCCAGCCGGAGCGGGAGGCAACCGTTGCCCGGGAGGCAACCGTTGCCTGCGTCGATCCGTTCGGTGCCAGCGGGCCGCCCGGCCGCCACGCGGCCCCCTCCGCCGTACCCGGGAACCCCGCCTCGAACGCGCCACCGGCCCATCCATCCGGACGGCCGCCGGGCCACGCCCCGACCGGACCGGCACTGCGCCACGATCCTGACCCGCGCATGCCCCCGCGGTCGCGCAAGCCGCCCCGGTCGCGCCACCCGCCACGCGTCCACCCTGACCGGCCTTGGTCGACGGGCTGCCCGTCCGGTCGCTCCGCCCCCCCGTACGGGCCGATCGAGCCAGTGGCCAGCGCGCGGCGACGTTCCTCCTCGGCACCCCGCATCGTCACCTCGGCCCGCCGCTCGACCGTCCCGTCCTCGCGCCGGAGACGCGCCTCCACCAGGACCGGGGCCCCGCGCAAGAGCCCGTCGACCGTCACCGCCACGTCCCGGTGCACCACCAGCAACTGCCGCTCCTGCATCTCGATCAGGACGTCGAACGTCGGCGGCGCCTTGCGTTCCAGGATCGTCTTTTGCGTGCCGCGCCGGCGCGCCTCGTCGTCACCTAGCGTGACCGTCTGCACGCCCCCGACCAGGTCGGTCAGGGTCGGGTTGGCCATCAGGTTTTCAAGCGTCATGCCGTGTGCGGTCGCGACAAGTTGCACGCCACGCTCCGCGATCGTGCGCGCGGCCTCCGCCTCCAGGGCCGTGCCGATCTCGTCGATCACGATCACTTGCGGCATGTGGTTCTCGACCGCCTCGATCATCACCGCGTGCTGCTGCGTGGGGGTCGGCACTTGCATCCGGCGCGCCCGCCCGATGCCCGGGTGCGGGATGTCGCCGTCACCCGCGATCTCGTTCGACGTGTCCACGATCACGACCCGCTTGCGCAGGTCGTCGGCCAGCACACGAGCCGTCTCGCGCAGGACCGTCGTCTTGCCGACCCCCGGCCGGCCGAGGATGAGGATGCTCTTGCCGCTCTCGACCAGGTCGCGAACCAAGTCCACCGTCCCCATGATCGCCCGGCCCACCCGGCAGGTCAGGCCGACGACGTCCCCGTGGCGGTTCCGGATGGCCGAGATGCGGTGCAGCGTCCGCGGGATTCCCGCCCGGTTGTCGTCGCCGAACGCGCCGATCCGCGACGTCACGGCGCGGAGGTCCTCCGAGGTCACTTCCGCGTCGCCGATCGCCTCCTCGCGCGCCGCGAAGCGCGCCTCCGGGAAACGCCCGAGGTCGAGGACCACCTCGACCAGCGTGTCGACCTCCGGGTCGGCTCGCAGGCGCGCACCGAGGTGATCGGGCAGGAGGTCTAGGAGGGTGCCGATCTCGTCGTGGATGGACGGGCGCGGCCAGTCGGGGGTCGGCACGGTTGGCGTCGGGGCGCCAGCGGGGTCGTCCGTCACGTCGCTCTCAGCCCTCCAGGGGCACGTTGCTCGGCGAGCCAAGCGGGGCAGGCCGTCACGAGACGACGCGCTCCATCGCCGGCAAGAGGTGGCGCCGCGCGGACGGCACCGCCAGCGCGAGCTGCTTCATCATGATCAGGTTGGTCTCGTGCGGCCGGAACCCGGAATCGGTCAGCGCCTCGTGCTCCGGCCACTGGTGGTCGCGAATCGAGGCGACGACCGGAGCGACACGCGCCCGGCGCGCAGCATCGAGTGCCAATGTAACGAGGGGCACAGCAAGGTCGGCCGCCGACGGGGCGACCATCAGCGACAACTGGTGTGGGCCCCGGCGCGCGATGGCGAGGTGCGCCCATGCGACGATCTGGTCGTCGCGCGTGACTACCCAGCGGCGCCCGTGGGCAACCCGTGCCAGCCGTGGCAAGGCCCCGAATGCCCGCCGAGGCAGGTCCCAGGACTGCGGGCGTCGCGCCTCCGCCAGTTGCACCACCGGCGGCGTCGTCACCCGGTAGAGCTGGTACACGCCGAAGGCGTCCGCCCGCTCCTGCCGGCGCACCCCTTCCAGGCTCGCGACCGCTGCCAGCGCGTCGTCACTTGGTGCCACGCTTGCAGGAAGGAGGAACGCCAGTTCGCGCGTCACCAGGGCGAAGGACAACTGGCGCAGGATCGCATGCCCGGCCCCGTCGTCCCGGACGAGGGCGAAGATTCGCTCCGCACCGCGTTCCGTCGCCGCGTCGCACAGCCTCCCTAGGAGATGCATCGCTCGACGGTCCGGGAAGCCTGCCGTCGCCCCCACCGCCTCGCCCGGCTCGATCGCGAGGAAGGTGACCTCCCACTGACGGGCGTCCCCACGCGACCGGCTCTGTCCCAGGCCGACCACGCGCCCGCGCGCCTCGACGACGTGGCTGCTCGCCGCCGGCACGCCGGGCACCTGCGACCCCCAGACCGACTGCACCAGGCCAACGCTCGGAGACCAGAACGGTGTCCAAAGCAGCGCCTCGCGCGCGACGGGAACCCCGTCCGGGCGCCGGCGCCGCGACTGTCGGATCAGCCGGGTGATGCCGGGCATGTGCCACCACCGCGCCGTGCTGACCGTCCAGTCGGGTTGCATCCGCGTCAGTCCAGTGTATCGCCCCCGGGCATCCGCACCCTTCCGCTCCCGCCAGGAGCGTTCGGAGGCCTTGGTCCGCGGGCATCCCTGCCCGCTCGCCCTTCCGCGCCCGCCGGGAGCGTTCCCCTTCGCGTCCCAGCGGCCTCGTTCCCGTCCCGCTGTGTGCCGGGCCGCCCGCACCGTTTGACAGGGGGGGCAACCCCGCATATGGTCGCGGGACGGGTCACGTGGCAGATGCGAGGCGGGGCAGTGCTTCCCTCTCCCGCCGCAGCGTTGGGGGTGCTTGTTGCGGCAGATGGCAGGGGCGCGCCCGTCTCCATGATGGACCACGTACGAAGCGCGAAGGGACGCACGATCATGTTGGAGCCAGCTACCGGCGCCATCCACGCCCTCCTCACGGAGTCCCGGACCTTCCCGCCCGATCCCGAGGCGACCGCCAACGGGGTCGTCTCGGACCCGTCGATCTACGAGCAGGCGCGAAAAGACCCGCAGGCCTTCTGGGCCGCTCGCGCGCACGAGCAACTTGACTGGTTCCGCCCGTGGGATTCCGTCCTCGAGTGGGACCTCCCGTACGCCAAGTGGTTCGTCGGCGCCGAACTGAATGCCTCCTACAACTGCATCGACCGCCATGCCCACGGGCCTCGCGCCAACAAGCCCGCGATCATCTTCGAGGGCGAACCGGGGGACGTGCGCACGATCACGTACGCCCAGCTCCTCGTCGAGGTCACCCGCACCGCGGCGATGCTTCGGCACCTTGGCGTCCGGAAGGGCGACAAGGTCGCCATCTACCTGCCGATGATCCCCGAGGCGGTCATCGCGATGCAGGCCTGCGCCCGCCTCGGCGCCCCGCATACCGTCGTCTTCGGCGGATTCTCCCCCGAGTCCCTTGCCGACCGGATCAACGACCTGGACGCCACCTACGTCATCACGGCCGACGGCGGCTGGCGGCGAGGCAAGGTCGTCCCGCTCAAGGTCAATGCCGACGACGCGATGACGCGCACCCCCGGCGTCCGGCGCTGCGTCGTCGTGCGCCGCGTCGGCGATGCCATCGTCCCCCACATGGAGGCCGGGCGCGACATCTGGTGGGACGACGCCCTCGCCGAGGCCGCCGCCGCCGGGGACGTCGAGTGCGCGCCCGAGCACCTCGACGCCGAGCATCCCCTCTTCATCCTCTACACCTCCGGGTCGACCGGCAAGCCGAAGGGCATCCTCCACACCACCGGCGGCTACCTCGTGCAGACCAGCCTCACCCACAAGTGGGTCTTCGACCTCAAGGAGGACGACGTCTTCTGGTGCTCCGCCGACGTGGGATGGGTCACCGGGCACAGCTACATCACCTACGGGCCCCTCGTCAACGGCGCGACCATCATGCTGTTCGAGGGCACGCCCGACTTCCCGGACCGCGACCGCTTCTGGGCGACGGTCGCCCGCCACAAGGTGACGATCTTCTACACCGCGCCGACCGCCATCCGGTCGTTCATGCGCTGGGGCGACCACCTGCCGGCGCGCCACGACCTGTCGTCCTTGCGGCTCATCGGCACGGTTGGCGAGCCGATCAACCCGGAGGCGTGGATCTGGTACCACCAGCACGTCGGGGGCGCGCGCTGCCCCATCGTCGATACCTGGTGGCAGACCGAGACCGGGGCGATCATGCTGTCGCCCCTCGCCTCGCTGACCACCACCAAGCCGGGGTCGGCCACGTTCCCGGTCCCTGGCATCGATGCCGACATCATCGACGAGGCCGGCAACAGCGTCCCCTTCGGCGGGGGCGGCTACCTCGTCATCCGCTCACCGTGGCCGGCCATGCTTCGCGGCATCTGGGGCGACGACACGCGGTACCGCGAGACGTACTGGACCCGCTTCCCCGGCCTGTACTTCGCCGGTGACGGCTGCAAGCGCGACCAGGACGGCTACTTCTGGTTGCTCGGCCGGGTCGATGACGTGCTGAACGTCTCCGCACACCGGATCGGCACGGCGGAGGTCGAGAGCGCCCTCGTCAGCCATCCGGCCGTCGCCGAGGCGGCGGTCATCGGCATCCCAGACGAGATCACCGGCCAGGCGATCGCCGCCTTCGTCACGCCCCGCATGGACATCAACGCCGACGAGGCCCTCGCCCAGGAGTTGCGTGCCCACGTCGCCAAGGTGATCGGCCCGATCGCGCGCCCGAAGCTCTTGCGCTTCACGGCCGAACTGCCGAAGACCCGCAGCGGCAAGATCATGCGTCGCCTCCTGCGCGACGTCGCCGAAGGTCGCGTCCTTGGCGATACGACGACCCTCACCGACCCGACGGTCCTCGCCGACATCCGCGCGCAGTACGAGTCGCAAGAAGGCTGATGCCTCCGACCGGTGGCGGGTACCATCCGCGGGAGGCGGAGGGACGACGGGATGCGAACGGGAACGCTTCCGGCCCCATCCCCCTCGCACGGGCGACGCCACCGGGACCCCACGTGATGACCGCCATCAACCTCGACGTCACGGCGTCCGGCCGCCGCGGAGGGGGAATGACCCGCCCGCGCGCCTGGCACCGCGCTTGCCGCGCCCTCACCACCTCGGCCATCGCGGCCGCATTCGCGTTCGCCGTCGCCCTCCCCGGCAGCGTCGGCGCCCAGGCGCAAGGGGGGGTTCCCGCGCCCGCCGTCCTCCCGAGGTTCACCAACAGCAAGGCGTCCCTCGCGCCCGGCGCGACCATGGTCATCACCTGGCGCAACCTCCCCCGCCCGTCCGGTTCCGACATGGCCGCCCTGTACCCCGTCGGTGCCACGATCGACGAGTTCATCACCTGGGTCTACCTCGCGACCTGTCGCCAGGGCCTCGCCGTGCCTGGCATCAACTGGGCGACCGCCTCGTGCACCGTGCACGTGCCTGACCCGAGCCTGGCCGGCAACTACGAGTGGCGCTTGCTTCGCACGCTCGCATTCCACCAGCGCCACGAGATGTACCGCTTCCCCGCCTTCACCGTCACCGCGGCCGTCAAGGCCAACGGCAAGCCCTACGACACTGCCGTCACGACCAAGTCGGCCGCCGTCGTCGGCGGGGACCTCCTCCACGTCGCCTGGAAGGATGTCGCCGACCCGACCATCGGTGACTGGATCGGCGTGTTCGAGGCCGACGACGACAGCAACCTCCTGCCCCTCGCCGCGCAACCGACCAGTTGCAACCTCGATGTCCCGCGCGCCCTCGAGGCCGGCACGTGCCCGCTTGGCATCCCCTTCGACGCGGTGCCCGGAACCTACGAGGTCCGCCTTTTCACCATCATCGACGGGCTTGACCACGTCCTGGCGACCTCGGAGCCGGTCGAGGTCGGCGCGCCACCCCCCGACGCGACCCCTCCGCGACCGATGGTCACCTTTCGCGCCACGCCAACCCCGATCGCGCCCCCGGAGCCGCCCGCGGCCCCGTAGGGCGGGGGCACGGCCTCCCCTCTCCATCTGCCCCTTCCATCTGCCGCACCAAGCACCCCCAACGCTCCGCGGGAGAGCGAGAGGGGAGTACCTTTCGGACCCCCTCCGCCCATCCTGCGCCCCCCCACTCCCTCTCGGCGGCGAACGCTATACTTCGAGTATCGGCAGCGTCCCGCCCGGAGCGGCGCGACGCCCGACGCATAGGGAGGCCGGGGCACGGCCAACGACGTCCACCGCCCCCGAACGTAGGGGTACGCGTGGGCGTCTTTCGTTTTCGGGCATCCGTCGCTCGCCATCGAGGCCGCGACCGCCCGGCACCGGAGACGCCCCGCTCGTGCGGACGCGACGCGTTCGCGACCCTTGGCGTTCGACTCCAGCACGTCGCGCCTCGCCCGTGCCAGGCGAACCTGCCCCGAAGGACGGAGACCTCCCGATGCCAGACCAGTCCGAGCGCGACGAGCTGGTTCCTCTCGCCGACCGCGACGACGTGACCCCGCCCCCGTTCGACCGGCGCGCCCGTCTCGCGCCCAATCACCTGGTCCCGGGCGCGATCGGCCTCTACGACCCTGCCTTCGAGCACGATGCGTGCGGCGTCGGCTTCGTCGCCCAGATCGACGGCACCCCGAGCCACCGCATCCTCGAACTGGGCATCCGCGCCGTCGGCAACGTCATGCACCGTGGCGCCGTCGATGCCGACGCGAAAACCGGTGACGGCGCCGGCGTCCTCACCCAGATCCCGCGCGCCCTGTTCATGCGCGAGCTCGCCGCCCTTGGCGTCACGGGGATCGACCCGAACGACCTCGCCGTCGCCATGGTCTTCTTCCCGAGCGACCCGCCGGCCCTCGTCGATACCTGCCGCCACGTCATCGAGGCGGCGTGCGACCGGCATGGGCTGCGCCGCCTCGCGTGGCGCCTCGTCCCCGTCGACCCCGACGTCCTGGGCGACAAGGCCCGCGCGACCATCCCCGGCATCGAGCAGCTCGTCCTCGCCCGCCCCCTCGGCCAGGACGACAACGACTTCGAGCGCACCCTCTATCTCGCGCGCAAGGAGATCGAGCGCCGGGTGACCAGCGCCGGGATCGGCAGCTTCTACCTCCCCTCGATGTCCCGCAGCACGATCAACTACAAGGGCCTCCTGATCGCGCCCGAGTTGCCGCACTTCTACCGCGACCTGGTGGATCCCGACTTCGAGACGGCCATCTGCGTCTTCCACCAGCGCTACAGCACCAACACCTTCCCGAACTGGTTCCTGGCCCAGCCGTTCCGCATGATCGCGCACAACGGCGAGATCAACACGTTGCAGGGCAACCGCAACTGGATGGCGGCGCGCGAGCCGGACCTCGCCTCGCCCCAGTGGCGCGATTCCGTCGAGTGGCTCAAGCCGATCTGCTGGGCCGGCGGGTCGGACTCGACCAGCGTGGACGACGCCCTCGAGCTGCTCGAACGCAGCGGGCGCGACATCCTGCACGCGATGATGATGCTCGTGCCCGAGGCCTGGGAGCACATGCCGGACATGGACCCGGCACGGCGCGCCTTCTACCAGTACCACGCCTGCCTCATGGAGCCGTGGGACGGCCCGGCCGCCCTGGCGTTCACGGACGGGACCATCGCCGCCGCCACCCTTGATCGCAACGGCCTCCGGCCGGCGCGCTACAAGATCACGCGCGACGGCATCGTCGTCCTCGGCAGCGAGGCCGGCATCGTGGCGATCGATGATGCGGACTGCATCGAGAAGGGGCGCCTTGGCCCCGGCGAGATGCTCGCCGTGGATACCGCCGCCGGGCGCGTCCTGCACAACGCCGAGATCAAGGCCCGGTATGCCGGCCGTCGTCCGTACGGCGAGTGGCTTGCTCGCCGTTTCGTGAACCTCGAGACCCGCATCCCCTCGGACCCGGACCTCCGCGCCCTCGCCCCGGCCGCCAGCGACCTGCCCGCGGCCCCGTCCCGCGACGAACTGCCGGCCCTCTGGCGCGCCTTCGGCTACACGTTCGAGGAGATGAAGTACGTCGTGGAGCCGATGGGCCACGACGGCGAGGACAGCAAGTGGTCGATGGGCGATGACACGCCCCTCGCCATCCTCTCGACCAAGCCTCGCCCCCTCTACGTCTACTTCCGCCAGCGCTTCGCGCAGGTCACCAACCCCCCGATCGACCCGCTGCGCGAAGGCGTCGTCATGGCGCTCGACACCTTCCTTGGGCCACGCCACAACCTCCTCGCCGAGACGGAGGGCCACGCCGCCCTCCTCGGCCTGACGACCCCCGTCATGCTTGATGACGAGTTCGATGCGCTCCTGCGCCTGCCGGAGTTCCCGACCGTCGTCCTCGACACGCTCTTCGACCCCGCCGGCGGCGAGGGCGCCCTCGACACGGCACTCGCCTCGCTCTGCGATGCCGCCGCCCGGGCCATCGACGGTGGCGCCGTGATCGTCGTCCTGACCGACCGCCGCGCCGGACAGGGACGCGCGCCCATCCCCGCACTCCTCGCCACCGGCGCCGTCCACCACCACCTCATCCGCGAGAACAAGCGGATGCGCGCCGACCTCGTCGTCCAGACTGGCGAGGCGTGGGACATCCACCACCTCGGGTGCCTCCTCGGCTACGGGGCCGGTGCCGTCCACCCCTACCTCGCCCTCGCCTCGAGCCGTGCCCTCGTCGGCGAGCGCGGCTTCGAGAACCTCTCGTCCGTCGAGCTCGAGGCGAACTACCGCAAGGCCGCCAACAAGGGCCTCCTGCGGATCATGTCCAAGATGGGCATCACCAGTGTCGCGAGCTATCGGGGCGCCCAGATCTTCGAGGCCGTCGGCATCGCCCAGGGCGTCATCGACCGGTGCTTCACCGGCACCCCGTCGCGCCTGAGCGGCATCGGCCTGGGCGAGATCGCCGCGGACGTCGCCCAGCGGCACGCCGAGGCGTTCGAGACGCCCGTCGCGGGTCGCTTGCCGAACCTCGGCCTCGTGAACTACCGCAAGGACGGCGAGGTGCACGGCTATGGCCGCCTGGCCGTCCTCGCGATGCAACAGAGCGCGAACTCGGGCGACTACCAGGACTACAAGCGCTTCGAGGGAATGGCGAACGGCGCCGCGCCACGTGCGATCCGCGACGTCCTGGAATGGTCCCCCCTCGGCCCTCCGGTCCCCGTCGACGAGGTCGAGCCGGTCGCGACGATCCTCCACCGCTTCAACACCACCGCGATGTCGCTCGGCGCCCTCTCGCCCGAGGCGCACCGGACCCTCGCCATCGCGATGAACCGCATCGGCGCCAAGTCGAACACCGGCGAGGGCGGCGAGGACCCCGACTGGTGGAAGCCGTTCCCGGATGGCCCGTTCAAGGGCGAGCGCGCCAACTCCCGCATCAAGCAGGTCGCCAGCGGTCGCTTCGGCGTCACGCCCGAGTACCTCCAGCAGGCCGACGAGCTCGAGATCAAGATCGCCCAGGGCGCGAAGCCGGGCGAGGGCGGCCAGATCCCGGCGACCAAGGTCACCCGCATGATCGCGCGCTTCCGGCACGCCATCCCGGGCATCACCCTCGTCAGCCCGCCGCCGCACCACGACATCTACTCCATCGAGGACCTCGCGCAGCTCATCTCGGACCTCAAGGTCGCCAACCCGCGGGCCCGCGTCGGCGTCAAGCTCGTCTCCGAGACCGGCGTCGGCACGATCGCCGCCGGCGTCGCGAAGGCGTACGCCGACTACGTCCTCATCTCGGGCCACGACGGCGGCACCGGTGCGAGCCCCCTCTCGAGCATCAAGCACGCCGGGTGCCCGTGGGAGGCCGGCCTCGCCGAGACGCAGCAGGTCCTCGTGCTCAACGGCCTGCGTGGCCGCATCCGCCTGCGCACCGACGGCGGGCTCAAGACGGGCCGCGACATCATCATCGCCGCCCTCCTCGGCGCGGAGGAGTACGGATTCGGCACCGGCGCGGTGATCGCCATCGGCTGCGACATGGCGCGCCAGTGCCACCTCAACACCTGCCCGACCGGCATCGCGACGCAGCGTGCCGACCTGCGCGCCAAGTTCACCGGCGTGCCGGAACAGGTCATCCACTTCCTCTCGCACATCGCGCAGGACGTGCGGGAGCACCTCGCGGCGATGGGCGCGCGGACGCTCGACGAGGTCATCGGGCTCAACAGCCTCCTGCGCCAGCGCCACCTGCCGAACCACCCGCGCGCCAACACGCTGGATCTCACGCCGCTCATCACCGACGTCGACCCCACCCGGCGCCACGCCCACCGCAATGACCAGCCGCGGAACGACCGGCCGGGCGACGTCGTCCTCGACGACCTCCTTCGCACGGCGGCCGAACCCGCCCTCGCCGGCACCGCCAAGGTCACGCTCGACGTCAACGTCCACACCGCCTACCGCACCGTGGGCGCACGCCTCTCCGGGGAGATCGCCCGTCGCCACGGCGATGCCGGCCTGCCGGAGGGGACCCTCACCATCCGCGCCACCGGCAGCGCCGGCCAGTCGTTCGGTGCCTTCCTAGCGCCGGGCGTGACCCTCGAGCTGGTCGGCGAGTCGAACGACTACGTCGGCAAGGGCATGCACGGCGGCACCATCGCCATCTCGCCCCCGCCCACCGCCTCGTTCGCGGCCCACCGCACCTCGATCATCGGCAACACCGTCCTGTACGGCGCGACCGGCGGGCGCCTCTTCGTCGCCGGGCGGGCCGGGGAGCGCTTCGCCGTCCGGAACTCCGGCGCGCACGCGGTCATCGAGGGCCTCGGTGACCACGGTTGCGAGTACATGACCGGTGGCGTCGTCGTCGTCCTCGGCGACACCGGGCGAAACTTCGCCGCCGGAATGTCGGCTGGTACCGCCTTCGTCCTCGACGAGGACGGCCAGTTCCCTTCCCGGGTGAACCGCGACATGGTCGGCCTCGAACGCGTCGGCATCGGGTCGGCGGCCGAGACCACCCTGCGCAACCTCGTCGAGGCGCACGGCACGGCCACCGGCAGCGAACGCGCGGCGCACGTCCTGCGGCAGTGGTCCCGTTTCCTGCCCCAGTTCTGGATGGTCGTGCCCCATCCGCCCCAGATCGATACCGATGCCCTGCCCGCCCACATCGCCGCCCGCACCGCGATTGCAGCCGTCGCCCGGTCATGACCGCCTGACCGGACCGGGAACCGGCGCGGCAGGCATCGATTAGGCTCCCCTCTCCCGTTGGTCCGCGGGCATCCTTGCCCGCCGGGGTGGGGCGGTGCTTCCCTCTCCCGCCGCAGCGGAGGAGGGACCGCGTACGCGGATAACGATGGTGGGGGCCGTCCCCACGCGTCCCGTCAGCCATCTCGTGGTCGCCCGGGAGCGGCCACCCCTACGGAGGCCTGCGGTACGATGGAAGAGATGGGCGGAAACCCCGGCAATCACCTGACCCACCTTGACGATCGCGGCGACGCACGCATGGTCGACGTCGGGACCAAGCCCGAGACGCTCCGGGAGGCGACCGCGCGCGCGACGATCCGGATGCGCGCCTCGACCGCCGCGACGATCCGGGACCACGCGATCCCGAAGGGTGATGTCCTTGCGGTCGCGCGCATCGCCGGGATCATGGGTGCCAAGCGGACGCCCGACCTCGTGCCCCTCTGCCACCCCATCGCCATCACCGGCGCCGACGTCACCTTCCGTTGGGAGGAGGCCCCGGTGCCGGGCATCGGCGGGGGTGACGAGGACGCCCCGGTGGCGTTGCAGGTGCATGCGACCGTGCGGACGGTCGGCCGGACCGGCGTGGAAATGGAGGCCCTGGTGGCGGTGGCCGCCAGCGCCTTGACCATTTACGACATGTGCAAGGCCATCGACCGGGGCATGGTCGTCGATGGCGTGTCCCTCGTTCGCAAGTCAGGAGGGCGTAGTGGAACCTACGAGTCTCCCGGGTAGCGACGCCCGACCAGCCACCGCGTTGATCCCCTCGTCGCGCCGCAGTCGGCCCGAGGCCTTGGCGCACGCGATCTCGCTGCTGTTCCTACCCCCTCTGGTCGCCATCGCCACCTTCGCCGTCCTGAGCGTGCACCTCTCGGCGTCCCCTGGCGACGCCATCCTGTTTGCCGTCGTCGCCTCGCTCTTCGTGGCGATCATCCCGGTGGCATACATCGTCTGGATGGTGCGTCAGGCGCGCGTCTTCGGCGGCATCGACCTGCGCATCCGGCAGGAACGGCAGGCGCCGTACCTCCTCGCCGCCGCCAGTAGCGGCGTGGGCGATGCCGCCCTTTGGGCCGTCGGCGCGCCCGGCCCCCTCGTCGTCCTCGCCTCCCTCTACGGCGTGTCGGCCATCCTGCTTGCGGTCATCAACCGCCGGTGGAAGATCTCCGCCCATGCCGCTGGCGCCGGCATCGGCCTGGGCACGATGGTCACGGCCTTCGGCGTGCCCGCCTTGCCGCTCGCCCTCCTCCTCCCCGCCGTCTGCTGGGCCCGCGTGCGCATCCACATGCACAGCCGCGCGCAGGTCGTTGCCGGTGCCATGCTTGGCGCCCTCACCGGCCTCGCGCCACTCGCCCTCGCTGGCTTGCGCTAGGCGCGACGCACCCCCGCCTGCCTGCCGGGATGTGCCCGTCGCCCGGGGATTCGCGCGCCGCCCGTAACCCGCCCGTTACCCGTGCGTATCTGGCGCTTGTCCCTGTATTCCATAAGATGGGATACTAGCGTTGATGCAGGATTCCTCCGAAGACCAACCCCTCGACGGCGCGGCAGGCGCCAATGGCGCCGGCACCAACGCGAACGCGGCCCCCCCGACCGAAAGCGCCTCGACCGACGGCACCGCGCAAGGAGGTACCGTCGAACCAGTCCTCATCGAGGACCAGATGCGCACCGCGTACCTCGACTACGCGCTGAGCGTCATCGTCGGCCGTGCCTTCCCCGATGCCCGCGACGGCCTCAAGCCCGTCCAGCGGCGCGTCCTCTACACGATGCACGAGGAAGGCATCCGCGCCAACACCGCCTACAAGAAGTCCGCCCGCGCCGTCGGCAACGTCATCGCCAAGTACCACCCCCACGGCGAGTCCGCGGTCTACGACGCCCTCGTCCGCATGGCGCAACCCTTCAGCTTGCGCTATCCCCTCGTCGATGGCCAAGGCAACTTCGGGTCGGTCGACAACGACCCGCCGGCCGCGATGCGCTACACCGAGGCGCGCCTCACGGCGGTCGCCGAGGAACTCATCGCCGACATCGACAAGGACACGATCGACTTCAACGACAACTTCGACGCCACCGAGAAGGAACCGGCCGTCTTGCCCGGCAAGATGCCGAACCTCCTCCTCAACGGCGCCGAGGGCATCGCCGTCGGCATGGCGACCAAGATCCCGCCGCACAACCTGCGAGAACTCGCCGCGGGCATCACCTACCTGATCGACCACCCTGACGCGGGCGTCGACGACCTGATGCGCTTCGTTCCCGGGCCGGACTTCCCGACCGCCGGCTTCATCATCGGCACCCGCGGCATCCGCGAGGCCTACGCCACCGGCAAGGGCCGCATCATCGTCCGCGCCAAGATGGACGCCGAGGAGACGGATCGCGGCGGTTTCCGCCTCATCGTCACCGAGTTGCCGTACCAGGTCAACAAGGCCACCCTGCAGGAGAAGATCGTCGAGCTGGTCAAGGACAAGAAGCTTGACGGCATCTCCGACATGCGCGACGAGTCTGACCGGCGCGGCATGCGCCTCGTCATCGAGCTCAAGCGTGACGCGCGGGTCGAGGCCGTGCGCAACAACCTCCTCAAGCACACCACTCTCGAGACGTCGTTCAACGTCAACATGGTCGCGGTCATCGGCCAGCAGCCAAAGGTCCTGACCCTCGCGACCGCCCTGCAGTGCTACATCGACTACCGCGTCGACGTCATCTCCCGGAGGACGCGCCACGAGCTGCGCCGCTCGCGCGACCGCGCCCACGTCGTCGAGGGCTTGAGCATCGCGCTCGACCGCCTGGACGAGGTCATCGCCGCCATCAGGGCCGCCTCCTCCGTCGAGGAGGCCCGCACCGCCCTCGTCGATGGCTTCGGCCTTTCCGAGGTGCAGGCCAACGCGATCCTCGACATGCAGTTGCGCCGCCTCACCAGCCTCGAGCACCAGAAGTTGCGCGACGAGCTGGAAGAGATGCACCGGCGCATCGCCGACCTGGAGGACATCATCGGCACGCCGGCGCGCGTCCGCCAGATCATCAAGGACGAGCTCGCCGAACTTGCGGCGAAGCACGGCGACGACCGCCGCACGGAGATCGTCCCCGGCGAGGACGGCTTCCTCTCCGAGGCCGACCTCCAGCCCCGCCGGTCGGTCCTCGCCTGCCTGACCGACCGGGGATATGCCAAGCGCATGCTTCCCGACGCGTACGTGCAGCAGTCACGCGGCGGTCGCGGTCGCCGCGGCATGGCCACCCGGGACGATGACCACGTCAAGGTCCTCACCCTCGCCAGTACCCACGACTACGTCATGTTCTTCACCGACCGTGGCCGCGTCCTCCGCACCCGCGTCTGGAACCTCCCCGAGGTCCAACCCGCGGCGCGCGGCACGTCCATCGTCAACCTCGTCAGCCTCGACACCGACGAGAAGGTCTCGAGCGTCCTCATCGTTCGCGACGGCGAGACCGAGGGCAACCTCGTCTTCGCCACGCGCCGCGGCGAGATCAAGCGCACCGCCCTCGCCGATTTCGCCCACCTTCGCCAGAACGGCCTCAAGACGATGGACCTTGAGGACGGTGACGAGATCGGGTGGGTCGTCCGCACGTCCGGCGACGACCGCCTTGCCCTCGTGACCGCCCACGGCATGGCCATCTCCTTCCATGAGTCCGACTTGCGCGTCAGCGGTCGAACCAGCGGGGGCGTCCGCGGCATCCGCCTCGACGAGGACGACCACATCATCGGGTTCGTCCCGTGCCCGACCGGCGGCGCCCTCGTCGTCGTCGGCCAGAACGGCATCGGGAAGCGCACCCCGTGGGACCGCTTCCGTTTGCAGGGCCGCGGGGGCAAGGGCGTCCGCGCCGCCACCGTCACCGAGGCGACCGGCAACCTCGTCGCCGCCGTCTCCGTCACCCCACAGTCCACCGACCTGATGGCGATCACCCGCAACGGCATCGTCATCCGCATGCGCGTCGAGGGCGTCCGCCTCTGCGGGCGGGTCGCTCGCGGCGTCCGCCTCATGCGCCCTGACGCGGGCGACGAGGTCGTCGCCCTCTCGGCCTTTGGCCCGGGTGACCTCGACTTCGTCGAGGTGACCGAACCGGTCGCCCCCGACGCCGAGGACCTCTTGGGTGCCGAGGGGCCGGACGACGACACCGAGGGGAACGCCGAGGCGGCGCCCGGGGCGCCGGTGGCCGACCCGGCCTGACGCCAACCGGGCGCGGCGGGTCACCCAGGCTTAGGGTGACCCGCCGCATCTGCCCGGCGTGTCTACCTGGCCTTCAACCGGACGAGCAACACGGCGACATCGGCCGGCGTCACGCCGGGAATCCGCGACGCCTGACCGACCGTGACCGGTCGAAACTTCCCCAGGCGTTCGCGCGCCTCGGCGCGCAGGCCCCGCACCGCCCCGATGTCGAGGGTGCTCGGAATCGCGACCTCGTCCATTCGCGCCGTGCGCGCCACCTCATCCACTTGCCGGCGCACGTAGCCCGAGTACTTCGCCTCCACCTCGACCGCGGCGGCCACGTCGTCGTCCACGCCGAGGCGCAGGGCGTCGTCGCCCAGGGCCCCGAGGAAGGCGATGCCGACATCGGGGCGGCACAGGTACTCGCGCGCGGTGCACGCACGCGCGACCGGCGGGAACCCGAGCGCGTGCAACGCGTCCTCGTGCGACGGCAGGACGCGCGCGCGCCCGATGGCGGCGAGGAGCGACGCGATGCGGTCGCGCTTCGCCTCGACCGCCGCCGCCCGGCCTGGCCCGACGAGGCCAATCGCGACCGCCTCCGGCACGAGGCGGAGGTCAGCATTGTCGTGACGCAGTAGCAGGCGATGTTCCGCGCGTGCCGTGTGCACCCGGTACGGCTCGTCGTGCGTCGCCGTCGTCAGGTCGTCGACAAGCACGCCGAGGTAGGACGTCGACCGGCGGACGTGCCACGGGTCCCACGGCACGTCGCACGCACCCGGTCGTACACGAAGCGCCCGCGCCCGCAATGCCGCGTTCGCCCCCGCAAGCAGTCCCTGCGCCGCCGCCTCCTCGTAGCCCGACGTGCCGTTCACCTGCCCCGCCAGGAACAGGCCGGCCACCGAGCGGTTCTCGAGGTGCGGCCACGACTGGTCGGCGGGCACGTGGTCGTACTCCACGGCATAGCCGGGACGCAGGATCCGCGCCGTGGCAAGCGCCGGGATCGCCGCCAGCATCGCCGCCTGCACGTCGTCCGGCAAGCTCGTGTTCGCCCCCTGCACGTAGACCCACTCGGTCTCGAACCCCTCCGGCTCGAGGAACAACTGGTGGCGGGGCTTCTCCGCGAAGCGCACGACCTTCGCCTCGATCGACGGGCAGTAGCGCGGGCCGGGCGCCGTGATCGTGCCGTCGTAGGTCGGGGCACGATGCAGGTTCGCGCGGATGAGGTCATGCACCGCCGGCGTCGTATGCACGAGGTAGCACGGCACTTGCACGCGCCACCCGTCACGGTCGACCCCCGGGTACGCCGGGTGCGGCACGCCAGTGATGACCTCCCCGCGCGCCGCCGGGTCGTGCCCGAACCACAGCGGCACGGGACTGCCCGGTTGCTGTTCCGTTCGCGAGAAGTCGATCGTGCGCGCATCAACGCGGGGAGGCGTGCCCGTCTTGTGGCGCGCCGTGCGCAGGCCAAGCGCGCCGAGGTTGCCCGACAGGCCGGTCGCCGGGGCCTCGCCATGGCGTCCGCCCGCCTCGACGAGGTTGCCCCGCACGAGGCGCCCCTCGAGGAACGTTCCCGCCGTCAGGACGACCGCACGCGCGGCCACGCGTTCGCCGGCCGCCGTGACGACGCCGACGGCAACGTGGCTTGGCCCCGGCGCACCGGGAGGCGACCCGGGAGGCGCACCGGGAGGCGACCCGGGAGTGACCGTGACGAGGCCGGTCACCATCGCACGCCGCCGGGTCACGTTCGGGTGAGCACCGAGCATCTCGGCGGCGGCGGTCGCGTATCGCGCCTTGTCGACCTGCGCCCGCAAGGCACGGACGGCCGCGCCCTTCCCGGTGTTCAGCATCCGCACCTGCACGGCCGTGCGGTCGGCGAGGATGCCCATCGCGCCCCCGAGGGCGTCGATCTCGCGCACGAGGTGACCCTTGGCCGGGCCACCCACCGACGGGTTGCAGGGCATCGCCGCGGCCGTGCCGGGGTCAGCGGTCAGGACGAGGACGCGGCTGCCCATGCGGGCCGCGGCGAGGGCCGCCTCGAGGCCCGCATGCCCCGCCCCGATGACGACCACGTCCCAGATGCCATCGCCATCGCCGTCCCACCATTCCGGGGCCGGCACGGTGCGGTCTCCCGTCGGGACCGGTCCTGCCATGCCCCGAGTGTACGGACGTCTCGCGCCGCGTCCATGACAGGCCAACGGGGAGCGCCCCGCCGCACCGGCATCGCCCGGGGGCGGTCCGACTGGGAGCGCCGCGTCCCGCCGCCATCGCCACGGGTCGGTCCGACTGGGAGCGCCGCGTCCCGCCGGCATCGCCACGGGTGCGCGCGTGCTAGCCTCTCCCCCGTCGATGCCCGGCGTCGGCACCTCACCGGACGGGGCCTCGCGCGCACGCGGGCGCCTGGAACCCCCCGATGTTGCTGGAAGCCTACGTCCTCCCCGACACCGACGGCGCGACAGGCGTGGTCTTCCTGCAACCGCGCCCACTATCGCGCGAGGCGCCCGCCGCCCGACGTGGCACGACCGCGCTGACGCTCGCGGTCTACGCTCCCGGGATCGTCGCGCCAGGCGACCTGGCCCTGGCCACCGCCGCCCTCGCTACGGCGGCCGGCGAGGGGATCGGGACGGCCGCGCGGTGGCGCGTGCGCCTCGCCATCTGGTGGCTGGGAGGTCTCGCCGCCACCGCCGGCCTCGTCTGGCGCGCCCTCGACGCCGGCCCCGGCATCGCCTTCATGGCGGCGATCGCGGGCTTCCTTGCCTTGCCGCCCCTCTGGACGATCGACGACCGCCCGCACCAGTGGTGGCGTGGCCTCCTCGCCTGGCCTTCGCGTCGCGGCCGCCTCGACGGGCGATCGGCTGCCAACCTTGCCCGAGGCTTCGCCACGATCGAGACCGTTCCCGGCACCGATGCCGACACGCTCGACCAGGTCACCGCCCTCTGGGCGATGGCGCGCCGCGCCGAGGGATCGCCATCGAGCCGCCTCGCCGCGATGGCCTCGCACTGTCGCGACCGCGGCTGGAACCACGTTGGCGCGTGGTATGCCGCCCGCACCGCCGCCGAACGAAGGCGCGCCGCCTCGGCGACAGACGGGTCGGCACGATGGACGACCTTCGAGGGCGCGAACCGATGAGCGCCGGCATGCCTCCCGCCCAGCTTTCCGGGCCGGTCGTTCCCGTCTGGCTCGCCCCGTGGCCGGGCGGGGGCGAGGTCCTCCTCCTGCCCCGCGAGTCGCTCCGGGCGCTCGCCGCCCTCGGCGCCACCCTCGCGTCCGCCCCTGCCACGCCGACGATCGCCATCCTCTCCCACGACGTGGGGGCGGCCGACGGCCCGGCGATTGCGACGGCCGCTCGCGACCTAGTTCGCCGGGCTGTCGCGACGACCGTCGTACACCACCTGCCGGCCGCGATCGATGGCACTCGCCATCGGATCGCGCAACTCCTCGTCGCCACGGGCGTCTTGCTCCTCGCCTTCCGACCGGGCGTGGAGTTCGAACACGCGGTCCAGGTCGCGGTCAGCCTCTGGCTCGTCGCCGCCGTTCCTGCGCTGCGCCGCGCGTGGCGCCGTTCGATCACCGCCGTCGCGCGCGACCGGATCGACGCCCTCCGACTAGCCCTGGGCGCCGAAGTCGACCGACGGTCGACGAGCGCGATGCCCCCGGTCTTCGTCGCCCACCAACCGGCACTCGCAACCCTCGTCGCCCGTCTCGACCCGGCCACGACGCCGCGTGATGCCGCCCGGATCGCCCGCGACCTCGGTCTCGCCGGCCTCGCCGCGTGCTACGAGGCGGACGGGCGATCACCAAGCGTCTCTGGCGGCATGTGGATCCCTGCACCGCGCCCGACCATCCCGGTGCCGGCCGACATCGCCAGTCCCGACCTCCCAGACACTGGACCGACCGGCGACGTCGCCGCGACCCCGGCGGATGACCTCTCTCTCGCCGCGAGTGTCGCCCCCTCTGCCGTGCCCTTCCTCGAGACGGTGCGTGGGATCGACACCCTGCCCGACACGCCTCCCCTGCCCGACGCCTCGCTCGTGACCGACGCGCCTCCCGTGGCCGACGCGCCTCCCGTGGCCGACGCGCCTCCCGTGACCGACGCACCTCCCGCGCCCGACGCACCTCCCGTGGCCGACGCACCTCCCGTGGCCGACGCACCTCCCGTGGCCGACGCACCTCCCGTGGCCGACGCCTCACCCGTGGCCGACGCGCCACCCGTGACCGACGCGCCTCCCGTGGCCGACGCGCCTCCCGTGACCGACGCGCCTCCCGTGACCGACGCGCCTCCCGTGACCGACGCGCCTCCCGCGACCGACACGCCTCCGCACGCCTAGGAGTACGCCGACGGACCTCTTCGCAACGCCGAACCCGGGTGACCCGCGCGTGCCCGGGGCCAACCCCGCCACGTGGCAGGCATCGTTCGCGTCATGGACGGAATCCGGTGCCGTCGAGGCCCTGTCAATCGACGGTGCCTTCCCCGGTTCCTCCCGGCATGCCTATCGGCTGGGCACTCCCGGTGCCCGCGAACACGCATGGGTCATCTGCGACGGCGACGCCACCGGGGGCGTTCGCGCCGCCTGGGCCGTGATCGAGGCACTCGCAGGCACGCGCCTCTCACGCTTCCGTCAACTCCTCCTCGGCCGCGCCCGGGTCACCGTCGTCCTGCCTGACCCGGCGGCGCCACCGCTCCGCGCCGGCCTCCCAGTCCTCGATGCCCAGTCCCCGGCCGTCGAGGTAGGCGTCCTCGCCGCGTTCGAGATCGACCCGCCGACGATCGTCTTGCACGCACAGGACTTCGGCGACCCGGCACGCCGCGGATCGTCCGCATCAGGGCGCGTGGTCGAAAGCTTTCCGATCGCCATCGACCTGCACCGGTCCCTTGGCGAGGGCATCCTGAAGCGCCGGAACTGGCGAGGCGCCCGGACGACCCAGGCACGCGCTATCGCCGACCACCCTGACGCGCGCATCGGCGCGGCGGCGGCCGCCGCCGCCATCAAGTCCGGCCATGTCCTGCGCGACGTGCCGACCGGGATTCTCCGGCGCGACGCGCCGGGCACCGTCCGCATCGCTCCCGGACGCTACGTTCCGACGATGGCGTGGCGCCGCCTCGGCGCGTCGTGCCTCGTCGAGGTCGCCCACGCCCGGTTCGGCGTGCACGGCGTCACGATCCAGGCCTTCGAAGGCTCGACTTCCGGGCGCACCGGGACCATCCTCGCAATCGCGGAGGGCACCCTGCTCGCACGCCTCAGGCTCAGCGAGGACTAGGAGCCGGTCCGATAATCGCAGGGACGGCCAAGACGTCCGGCCGGCGACTGGGGCGCGTGCCCATCGGGGATTCTGGTCCGCGGGCATCCCTGCCCGCAGGGGCGGGGGGAGCGCAGGCCGTTCCCGGTTCGCCATCTGGTAGCCGTCCGGGAGGCCTTGCCCTTAGGTGATCGTCCCACGGCGGCAGGGCGGGCAAAAATGCCCGCGGACCACATCTCGCGCCCCAAGACGGGGCTGGTCGCCGACCATTCCCACCGACCGCCGAAATGTCGGGCAGGCTCCTATGCCTCACGCCTCAAGGAGGCGCCCCGGCTACAGGCCACCCCCGTGGACGCGTTCGACGTCGAGGAGGTCGCGCAGGTAGTCGCCCGCGACGCGCACCTTCCAAAACAGGTCGCTGTCGAGGTGTTCGATCACGGAGAAGGCGCCAAGACGCACGGCAATGCCGTGGACACGCGCCAATGCCGCCTCGGCTTCGTTCAGCGAGACCAGCATCTCACCGATCTGCCGGTAAACCTCGACATCGTCCACCGGAAGCAAGTCGTCGTCCCGCACCGGAAGACGATAGCAGCCCCTCCCGCGGCGCCACGAAAACCCGTCCGGTCCCGCCGCGTTGCCGCTAGGTTGCCGCACTCGCATGCCGTATCTTTGGCGCGGCCGCCGCGATCCGGCCGCGCGTTGTCGCTCACAAAGCCTCCGGAGCGGTGCCACCCATGCAACAGACCGGCCACGCCGATGCCACCGAACGGGTCACCCTCGACCTCTCTCGCGAGGAACTGGACGACCTGATCGGCCACCTTCGCACCGGCACGCACCTTCGCCCGGGCCTTCCGCGACAACAGCGCCTGCTCGCAAAGTTGCGGGGATTCGGCCATGCGGTCCGCGAGGACGACGGGATCGGCACCGACTCGGCCGTCTGCCCGATGGAACGGGACACGCCCGACGACGTGGGATGGCTTGCCGGGTGGGTGCATGGTCGCCTTCAGGAGTTGACCGACGGCGACGAGCGCGCCGTCGTCTGGAAGCAGGCGCACCTCGTGCGCTTCCTCCTCGGGCGCATGCACGACTGGTTCAGCGAGACCGACCAGCCGACCCTCGCCGCCGCCAGTTTCATGGCCGAGGGGCAGGTCGCGCACGTCGCGCGCTACCTCGAACACGCCTCCTCGTGCGAGGCCGACGACCTCCATCCCCCGCGCCGCGCGTAGCCTCGTTCGGGGGGCGCGCTTCGAGTTCCCCGTGGCGCGCCATCCCTCGGCAACGCTGAAGGTGACCGGCCGGCGCGGTCAGTACTCGGTGCGCTCGTCCACTCAGTACCCGGCGTGCTTGTCCACCACGTTTTGGAGCGCCTCGCCCCGGACGAAGCGCCCCACGTTCTCGAGGAGCACCTCGTAGCGCCGGTCCTCGAGGTGCGCCCCGACCCCCGCCGTATGCGGCGTCACGATGACGTTCGGCATCCCCCACAACACGTGGTCGGCAGCGAGCGGTTCCACCTCGAAGACGTCGAGGGCCGCCCCGGCGAGGTGGCCCGACTCGAGGGCGGCGACGAGCGGGTCGAGCCGCACGACGCGTCCGCGCCCGATGTTGATGAAGTACGCGCCGGCCTTCATGCGCGCGAACTTCTCCGCGTCGAACAGTCCGCGCGTCTCCGGCGTCTCCGGCGCGCACACGACCACGAAGTCGCTCGCCGCCAGAAGGTCGTCGAGCCGGTCGGCGCCCCACAACTCGTCAACTTCCGGCGGTCGCACGACCAGGCGCGGGTCGACCGCCAGGATCCGCAGGCCGTGCGGGCGCGCGCGACGCGCCACGCCGGCCCCGATGCCTCCGAGGCCGACGATCCCGAGCGTCATGCGCGTCAGGTCATGGACCCGTACCTCATCGAACGCCCACCGCCGCTCGAGTTGGCGCCGGAACATCGCGTGCATGTCCCGCGCGAAGCAGAGGACGTACGCCATCACCTGGTCGGGGATCATGTCGTGGAAGATGCCCCGCATGTTCGTCACCACGACCGGGTGCGCTTGCAACTCGGGGAAGAAGTAGCGCTCCAGTCCCGCCATCGGCGTCTGGATCCACTGCAAGCCGGTCGCCGCCGCGAGGATGCGGGGCGTCATGTTCCCGAAGAAGGCGTCGGCACCCCCGACCCTCGCGATCGCCTCGTCCTCGGTCGTGGAAACCTCGACCGTGACGTCGGCGACATCGGCCCGCAGGCGGGGCGCCCACCGGGGCCCGTCCGGCCCGTGCAAGAGGATCTGCATCGTCCCGTGCCCTTCCCTACGCGTGCGGGCGCCGCTCGAAGAACTCGACCGGGTTGCCCTCGGGGTCGGCGACGAAGCACAGCTTTGCCGTCGCCGTCGTCCACGCCATCGTCGCCGGGCCGGAGGTGATGGCCACCCCCTTCTCCTGCAAGTACGCCACCCATGCGTCGAGGTCGGGCACGCGCAGGGCGAGGTGGTGGATGCCTGCGCGCGCGCCGGCCTCCTCGCGCGGTGCGAAGTCCGGTCGGTGCACCAGTTCCACGTGCCCCGCGCGACCCATCTCAAGCAGCACCAGCGTCACGCCGGTCGCCGTCACCACGCGGTCGAACTCGGGCAGGCCAAGCAGGTCGCGATAGAAGGCGACGGCCGCATCGAGGTCGCGGACGCGGATGCCGACATGCTCGACCTGCAGGATGGGCGGGGGGCCTTCAACGGTCATCAGGGCTCTCCTTCGGGCGTCACGCACGCCATGTGAGGGTCTGGTGCATGGGCTGCCGGCGGATGCCGGCGTTCCCGGTCGGCGCGCCAGGCGCGCCCCCGTGGCACCTCGCAGGAAATGGGAACGGGCCCGGCGATGCCGGACCCGCGAGCCAGTGTCCTGCCGCGTTCTCGCGACCTACCCGCGCACGGGTACCCGGGCCAGGCGTCGCCGGACGAGGGCGACCACCATGCCGAAGGCGATCCCGGCGCCGGCATACGGCACGATGTCCATCGGTCCCGGCCCGGCAACCGCTATCCCGTCACCCGTGTTCGGCAAGGCACGAGGCAACACCGACGGCCCGGAGGCTTGCGCCCCTTGGGTCGTCGCGTCGGTCGCACCACCGATGATCGCCGACGAGGCCGGCGGGCGGGCGCCGTCCGCCACGGCGGCGGATCCCGGAGGCCGGGTCGAGGCGACCATCTGCACCGTGGCGATCGCGATCGCCACGGGCTTCAGTCCCACCGGCACCGACTTCAGGACCTCCAGGCGCGCCATGTCCACGATCGACACGGTGTTCGCGTCGTTGTTGGCGACGTACGCGAAGGCGCCATCCGGCGCGACCGCGACCGCGACCGGGCGCTTCCCGACCGCCAGTACGGCGACGACCGTACGTGCCACCGGATCGACCACGGTCACGTCGTGTGAGACGCTGTTGGCGACTAGGACGCGCCCGTCAGGTGCGACGGCGACCCCCAGGGGGGTCAGCCCGACCGGCACGCTCGCCACCAACTGGCTGGAGCCGACGTTCACGATCGCCAGCGAGTTCGACTCGGCGACGGCCGCGTACAGCACCGCACCGTCGGCACTCAGAGCGAGTGCGACCGCCGGTTCCTTGATATCGATCTGGCCGATCACCCGTTCGCCGTCTTCAAGCACGACGATCTTGGGGTTGTTCTCGAGCGCAACGAAGGCGCGCCGCGCCGCGCGGTCAGCGACGAGGGCGATCGGCTTGCCTTGCACTTGCACCGACCGCACGCGCGCACCGGACGTGTCGATCGTCACGATCTCGCTGCCCGGCCCTTCGGCCACCAGCGTGATGGTCGAGTCGAGGGGTGCGACGACCGCCTCGGGCGCCTTCCCGACGCGCGTCGTCACGGAGACCTGGTAGTAGTCCCGATCGATCGACGAGACGGTGCCGTTCCCGCGGTTCGCAACGAATGCGGTTCGCCCGTCGGGCGTGATCGCGATCGCCCGCGGGGATGGCCCGACCGGAACCGTCACGAGGACCGACTGGCTCACATGTTCGAGGACCGAGACGGTCGACGACCCCTCGTTGACGACGAAGATCGTGCCGACCCCGTTCGCCGACGCCGACATGGCTGACACGGATGCCGCGGCAATACCCGCGACGGCCGCAAGCACGAGGCCGGCACGATTGATGTGGGACCGCATGAAGCGTCCGTTCGTCGCCACCGTCTTCCTCCACGGTCCAACACACGGACCGCCGCCAACCGGGACCTAGGATACCCGCGCGAGGAGCGAGCCCAATGGCGCGTCGGGATCGTCGTCCCCGAACGCATCCGCCATGCCGCCCGCGTTCGCCTGTTGGGCATCCAACTCGTACAAGAACAACAGCAGTTCCGCGATGGCGGTGTACAAGGCGGGCGGGATCGCTTGCCCGACCTCAAGGTGCGCGAGTGCCATCGCCAAGGCCGGGTCCCGCTCGACCGGCACGCCGTGCGCCTCGGCCTGCGCCACGATCTCGTCCGCGAGGAAGCCCCGTCCGGACGCCGCGACCACCGGGGCCTCGCCGCGGGACCCCGCCCCGGGAGACCACGGCATGCCGCCGCGCAACGCGACCGCAACCTTCCTCATTGACGTGATGCCGTACCCGTCACATTTTCGGCAGATCCGCCGACCTCTGCAGGGGGTGCCCGGTGTTCTCGCCGAGAAGGCGGGACACCGGCGATTCCGATTGACGCGCCCACTCCCGTCGCGACCTCCCGGCTACGCGCCCGTGTCGACGCGGCGGATGACCGACGGGGCCTCTGCCGTACCCGCCGTCCAGGCCGTGCCGGGCAACGCCCGGTAGTCCAACCCCTCCACCGTGAAGCCAGCGGCGCGCAACCGGTCGAGCAGCGCCTCGCCGCTCGACCGCAACAGGTCGTTCGTCTCCTCGCGGTCCGCGACCAGCCGGCACCGCAAGTTGGTCCCAAGGATCCGGATGTCCGCCCCGACGCGACCGAGTTGCGCCAGGTCGAGCCGCATCCGGGCATGCAGGCCCGGCGACGACTCCTCCTGGGCGTCCTGGCGCCGGTGCCCGTCGCGCCACACGGCCAACTCGAGCGTCGCCATTTGCCCGGCAAAGGCGAGCGGGATCGAGAAGGCGAGCGCGTCGCCCGGCGGGGGCACGCTGACGTTCGCGGGGAACGCCGCCGCGGACGCCTCGGGCCGTGCGCCCGGGTTCGTTCCCGCCGGCGTGCCCGTGCCGGTTCCCGGCGCCCCTGCCGTCCCCGGCGCCTCCCACCCACCGCGCGCCAGGACCGCGGCGTTGCCTAGCTGCTGGTACTCGAGGCGGTCGTGGATGACGCGGGCGAGGATCGCCGCCCGCGCGGCGACATCCCGGTCGATCGTCGCCGGAACCCCGGGCACGACCTCCGGGTTGGCACCGGGGATCGCGCGCGGGTTGGCGCCCGCGGTTGCCGCCAAGGGCGCAGGTGAGGGCACGGCACCGGGGCGCGACGTCGCCCCGAACAGCGCCAGCACCGCGCCCAGGAATGATCGGGCGTCCGGCCCGGCGCTGACCCACGCGGGACTGCCCCCCGACACCTCCGACGCGGCAAGGGCAAACGCCACCGATCCGGCCACGACCGACGCCGGGTTTGAAACCCCCGGCACGGATGGCGACGCGCCATCGCCGACCAGGGCGATCCCGGCAGAACCGGCTGCGAGGCCCGCCGCCGAGGCCCGCGCCACGGCAGTCGAAAGGTCTGGCACGGCCATGCCGGTGACGGCGACACCCGAGATGCTGACCCCACCCGCACCGGTGCCACCACCGAAGACGCCACCCGGCACGGCGGCGCCCGGGATTGCCACGGTGCCCGTGCCAACCGCCTGCCCCCCGATGGTCGTCGCAACCACGCCCACCGGCGGCCCGGCCGCGCCCGATCCCGGAGGGGTGCCCCCCGGCGGCGACGCGCCCGCACCGGCCGGGGCGGTCCCCGTCGGCACCCCGTCGGGATCGGCGGTCGCCGACGCGTCCGGGTTCGCCGCGGCGTCCGCCCCAAGGATTGCCTGTGCGATCCTCGCCTCCGGCGCGCCGTGCAGGATCGACACGACCCGCCGCAACTCCGTCGCCGAAGGGTCGCGCGCCACCATCGTCCCAAGCAGGCGGGCGAGGGCGCCGCGCGCGTCGGGTGCCGGTGCATCCGCCTCGATGGGGACGGCACCCTCGTCCACGATGGCGACCGCATTGGCGACACTCGCTTGAAGCGCGCCCGTCGACCCGACCGGCGTCCGCGATGGACCGCGCGGCGTCGCGTCGATTGCCGCCATCAGCTCCTGCAACAGGTCGCCCATCGGCGTCGCCGCCGGGCCGGGTGACGCCGCACGTGCCAGGACGGCGCTTCGGAGCGTGACCGGGACGCCACGCAGCAGCGCATCGACCGCCCCGCGGGCGTTCTGGATCTCCTGCCCCGACTCGCGGGCCACGACGGCCCGCAATGCCACGATCGTGTCACGCGTGAGCGGCTGGCCTCGCTCGACCAAGGCCGTCACCACCGCGCGGGTCGCCGCGGTGTCCGGCAGGTCCAGGGCGCGCAAGACCGCCGCGGCGTCCAAGGGGGCCGTCGGCGCACGGGCCGGCGCGCCGCCCTCGGTCAGGCGCAACACCAGGCGTTCCGTCGACACGTTTGCGACGGCGAGGTTGACGACCTGCCCCTCGTGGAGCCCGTCCGGCACCTCGGCCGCCACGCGCTGCCCGTCCATCATGAGGAGGGCGCGCCCGGCGGCGGCGTCGGTGACGAGGACCCGCGCCGTCACCTGCTGGCCGACGCGCAGGTTCTGGAGGGGCGACTCGGTGGCCCCGTTCAGTCCGGCCCCGGAGACCGGCGGCACCCAGAGGACCGCGCGTGACACGCCGCCGATCGCCGAGACACCGCCGACAACCCCGGGCGCCCCGGCGGCGACGTTCCCGGAACCCACCGCCGGCGCGGCCGTGCCCGGACCGGGCGACGCCCCCGACTGGCCGACCCCGCGCGTCGTCGTCATCGCCGCGACTTCCGGTGCCGGGCACCCGCGCGTCCGCACGGTCGCCGGTACCGTGGCGGGAGGACCGGGTGGGGCGTCATCGCGGCATCTTTTCCAGCGGGCCTACCGGCGCGCTACTTGCGCACGGCGCGGACGACGATCCGCGTGTCGTACCGCCGCGTCACCGGGTTGTACCGGCCCCCGCAGGTGATGAGCGTCAACCCGGGCGAGATGATCGGCTCGAAGACCTGGCGCGGGGGTGCGCCATCCGCCGGCACCTCGCGACGCCACTCCACGGCGAAGCCGCGTTCCTTGCCGTCCGCCTCGCGCACGACCACCGGATCGCCGGACTTCACCATCGCGAGCTTCGTGAAGACCGCCGGCGCGCCCTGCCAGTCAAGGTGGCCCGCCAGGATGGAGTTCCCGGCCATGCCCGGCCGCGGGCTGTACTCGAACCAGCCGACATCCGACGGCCGCTTGGGCACGTCCATCGCGCCATCGTGGGTCAGGCCGACGGCGACGATCGCCGCTTCGATCCCGGCCGCCGGGACGACGAGGGTGAGGGGCAACTCGATGTGGTCGATCGGCTTGGCCTTGCCCTTGCCAGTGAAGGTGACCACGCTCCGGACGGGCGGCCCGGCCGTCGCGACCACCAGTGCCTTAGGGGCCGGGCGGGTCGCCGCGTACGTGACCCCTGCCCCGATGGCCGCGGCCGTCCCGGCCACGCCCCCGATGATCGCGCGGCGCGCGACCGGGCGGGACCATGCGGCCCGTAGGGAAGCCTCGAAGGTGCGCGATTCGTCGGACATTGCAGGGACCGGGGCGGCGGCGTGCCCACACGCGCGTCGGGAGCGAGGGGGAGGCCGACGGGAAGCCAGCGCTCCCGGTCGCCGCGCCCGCACGCGCAGGGTTACCGCCTGTCCAAAGTATCGGGCACCGCGCGGGGGTCTGAAGGGCAAGCCCGCGCGTGCCCCCTCCGGACCGGGATCCCGTCCCCGGCATTGACACCCCGGACCGACGGGACTACCCTGCAACCCAAGGGGCGCCCTCCCGTACGGCGGGCGCGAAGGGGTGCCGACCATGGTCATGCCTTCCCACGCCAGCGCCAGCCGACGGCGCGTCCTCGCGATCCTCGGCGGCGGCCTGATCGCCGCCGCGTGCAGCCCCCAGGAGATGGCCCAGCAGTCGGGCGCGAAACAGCGCCTGAGCGTCGCCACGGGCGGCACCGGCGGCGTCTACTACCCCTATGGGGGCGGCCTCGCCAAGGTCATCAGCGAGAACGTCAAGAACGCCGAGGCGACCGCCGAGGTGACCTCCGCTTCGGTCGATAACCTCAAGTTCATCCGCGACGGCAAGGCCGACGTCGCCTTCACCCTCGCCGACACGCTTGACGACGCCGTCAAGGGCATCGGCCCCTTCCAGGAGGGGGGGAAGGTTCCCGTTCAGGCCCTCGCCGTGCTCTACATCAACTTCACCCACGTCGTCACCCTGGAGGAGAAGGGGATCAACAAGATCGCCGACCTCAAGGGCAAGGTCGTCGCGACCGGCGCCGCGGGCAGCGGTACCGAGATCATCGCCTTCCGCCTCCTCGAGGCCGCCGGCCTCAAGGTGACCGACATCCAGAAGCAGAGCCTGGCCGTCGCGCCCTCGGTCGATGCGATCAAGGACGGCAAGATCGACGCCTTCATCTGGAGCGGGGGCCTGCCGACCGCCGCCGTCCTCGACCTCGCCAACAGCGGCAAGGGCAAGATCAAGCTGCTCTCGAACGACGACGTCCTGCCGGTCTTGCAGAAGCAATACGGCGCGGCCCTCTATTACAAGGTGACCGTGCCGAAGACGGCCTACCCCGGCCTGGCGGCCGACGTCAATGTCGTCGGGGTGGCCAACGCCCTGGTGGTGAACCAGAAGATGAGCGACACCCTGGCCTACGACATCACGAAGGTGCTGTTCGAAAAGCAGGCGGAACTGGGGGCGATCCACCCCGAGGCCAAGAACCTCAAGCTCGAGACCGCCGTTGTCGGCTCGCCGGCCGCCTTCCACAAGGGCGCGATCAAGTACTACCAGGAGAAGAAGGTCTGGAAGGGGTAGGCGGTCGCGCGGGCCTGGCGCCCTGGGCCGCCCCCATTCGTCGCCACCTCATCGCCGCCGGGATGGGGGCGGTCACCGGTGCCGTCGGCGCCGCCCGCCCGCACCCGGAACCCGGGTTCCGCGTCCTCGCGATCACCCACGGGCGGACGGGCCGCACGCTTGCCCGCCTTGCCGCCCCTGCGGGCACGCGCTTGCGCCTCACTTACACCCACTCGATCTATCGCCAACCCGGCCTCGAGGAGTTCGACCTCGACGAGGACGGGTTGCGCCTGGTGCGCCTTGCCAGCCCGAGTGCCGCCGTCCTCGAGTACTACGCCCGGCCGGAACCGGTGAGGCCCGGACCTGACGGCCTGGAGATCGTCATCGAGCCGGAGCGGCACGCCTTCCTTCCGATCCTGGCCAGCCGGACCGGCGCCCGCACGGTGGGGTACGGCGCGGCGTCCGTCCCCCTCACCCGCCTGGTTGCGGACGGCGAACCTGTCCACCTCCGCGTCCTTCCGGACATGAGGTAACCCGTGAACGCAGGCGAACCCATTGATACCGCGCCCAGTCGCAGCGTGTCACCCGACGCGGGGGATGGTCCGCGGGCATCCTTGCCCGCCGGGGTGGGGGATGGTCCGCGAAATCCGGAGTACCCCAAGCCACCCACCAGTAACAGTGGCTTGGAGCGCCCCACCGATGAGATCGGGGACGAGCAAGTGGCCGCCGTCCTCGAGGCGTACGAGTCGGAAGCGGCGACGCGACGCCTGCACGGCCGGGTCGCCCAGGCCGTCTCCATCGCCTCGGTCGGGCTCTCCCTCTACGCCCTCTACTGGGTCGTCGGCATCGTCGAACCGCAGGTCTACCGGCTCACCTTCCTGCTGGTCGTCCTGGCGCTGACCTTCGTCGCCTACCCGGGCCGGCCGACCGCCGCCGCGCGCGTCGAACCGCTCGACTGGATCCTCGTCGCCCTCGCGGGGCTGTCCCTCGCCTGGCCATTCGTCGAGTTCGAGTTGTTCATCCGCCGTGCCGCGACGCCGACCGCCATGGACCTCGCGTGCGGGACGGTCGCCATCGCCCTCGTCCTCGAAGCGACGCGACGCACCGCCGGGTGGATCCTCCCGGCGACCGCGGTCGCCTTCATCGCATACGCCTACCTCGGCCCGCTGCTCGATTTCGTCGGCCTCGGGCTCTTCGCGCACCGCGGTTACGACCTCGACCG
Source organism: Thermoflexus hugenholtzii JAD2 (assembly GCA_945865725.1). GTDB lineage: Bacteria > Chloroflexota > UBA11872 > UBA12225 > UBA12225 > CAILQO01. The sequence goes on from CAMBEO010000001.1 coordinate 47,672, forward strand.
CCTCGTCGGCACCCTCTACATGACCCTCGAAGGGATATTCGGCGTCCCGCTCGACGTCGCGGCGACGTATATCGTCCTCTTCACGATCTACGGCGCCGTCCTCGAGGTGTCGGGCGCCGGGCGGTTCTTCCTCGACTGGTCGCTCGCCGCCGTCGGCCGGTCGGGCAGCGCCGCCGGTCCCGGACGCACCGTCACCGTCGCCGGCTTCCTCCTCGGCACCGTCTCCGGGTCCGGCGTCGCGACGACCGTCACGTTGGGCGCAGTCGCGTGGCCCTTGCTCAAGCGGGCCGGCTACCCGGCCGACGTCGCCGGCGCGATCCTCTCGGCCGGCGGGATTGGCGCCATCCTCTCGCCCCCCACCCTCGGCGCGGCGGCCTTCCTGATCGCCGAGTTCCTGCACATCTCGTACTTGCAGGTACTGGTGATGGCCTCCATCCCGACGGTCCTCTACTACCTGTCGATCATCCTGATGATCGAGGCCGACTCGCGCCGCCTCGGTGCCCACGCCGTCGCGATCGAGGTGCCCCCGTTCTGGCGCCTGACGCGGCGCTACGGCTACCACTTCTCCTCTCTGCTCGCCATCGCCATCTTCATGACGCTCGGCTTCACGGCGTTTCGCGCGGTCTTCCTCGCCACCCTCCTCGCCGCGGCGCTCTCGTTCCTCGACCGCGCGACGGCTCTGACGCCCCGGCGCCTGTGGCACGCGCTCGACCTGGGCGGGCGCGGCGTCCTCGCCGTCGCGGCGACGACGGGGACCGCCGGGATCATCGTCGGCGTCGTCACCCTCACCGGCCTGGGGCTGAAGATCGCGGGCTTGATCGTGACCCTCGCCGGGGGCCACCTGGCGCTGACCGTCATCTACGCCGCCGTCGCCGTCTGGGTGCTCGGCCTCGCGGTTCCCGTCACCGCGTCGTACATCATCGCGGCGGTCATGATCGCCCCGGCCCTCGTGCAGGTCGGCGTCCCCGAGGTCGCCGCCCACATGTTCATCTTCTACTACGCCGTCCTCTCCGAGGTCAGCCCCCCGACCGCCCTCTCCCCCTTCGCCGCCGCCGCACTGACCGGGGGCAACCCCTTCCGCACGATGATGCTGACCTGGAAGTACACGCTGCCCGCCTTCCTCGTGCCGTTCGCGTTCTGCCTGAGCCCCGAGGGACTCGGCATCCTCCTCGAGGCACCGATCGGCGACATCGTGCGCTCCACGTTGACCGCCGCGGCCGGCGTCGCCGCCTTGGCGGCGGGGTTCGGTGGCTACCTTCGCGCCCCGGCGACCCTGCCCGAACGCGCCTGCTTCACCGTTGGGGGCCTGCTGCTCTTCTACGCGGGCACGGTCACCGACGTGGCGGGCATCGCCGCCGTCGCGGTCGGCGCGGCGATGCACCTGTTCCGCACGCGCCGTGCGCCGGTGCCTGCCGTCAACTGAACGCACCCCACCGCGGGAAGCTTGATGCCCGGGATCGCGGGGCTTTTCGTCGGACGGGGTAGTGGGGAGTGGGTGCGCGGGCGCCTCGCTGGACGGGGTGGCGGGGGAGGGGGGCGTCGCTTGCTCCCCTCTCCCGCGGAGCGGGGGAGGGGCAGGGGGTGGGGGTTCTCCGTGTCACCACGAATGGCGCGGTGTCACCGCCCCCTCCCTCAGTCCCTCCCCCGCTGATGCGGGAGAGGGAAGCCTGCCTCCCACCGCTGTTGCGCCGGCGTGGACCGGGGGCGCATCGCTTGCTCCCCTCTCCCGCGGAGCGGGGGAGGGGCAGGGGGTGGGGGTTGACCGCGCCACCACGTATGGCGCTCCGTCACCGCCCCCTCCCTCAGTCCCTCTCCCGCGGAGCGGGAAGGGGTGGCCGATTTCCCCGCGCCCAAACGTGGGCGACCTGGAAAAAGCGACGGGCGCCACCCCGAAGGATGGCGCCCGTCGCCGTGAACATCCGCGATGGCCCGCGCGGCCGGGGCGGCGATTACCGCTTGAGGTTGACGAGGTCCTGCAACATCTCGTCCGACGTGGTGATGATGCGGCTGTTCGCCTGGAACCCGCGTTCGGCGCGGATCATGTCGGTGAACTGGACCGAGAGGTCGACGTTCGAGAGTTCGAGCTGCCCGTTGTTGATCTGTCCGCGCGCCCCGATCCCGGGGACGCCGACTTGCGGGATGCCCGAGTTCGCCGACTGAGCGACGAGGTTCTGGCTTACCAGGAGAAGGCCGCCCGGGTTCGCGAAGGTCGCGAGGGCGATCTGGCCAAGCGCCTCCTGGACACCGTTCGAGTACGAGCCCATGATCGTCCCGTCCGACCCGACCGTGAAGCTGGTCAGGGTCCCGGTCGGGTACCCGTCGTTCTCGACCGCCGAGACGGTGTTGCCGTCCTGGAGCTGCGTCATGCGGCTGAAGTCGAGCGCCACTTGCTGGCCCTGCGCCTGGCCGTTGGCGAACTGCAGGGTCACGCGGGCGCCGGTCAGGTTCGACGTCTCCGCCGGGTTCGTTAGGCCCGCCGTCGCCGTCGCGGTCACGACCGACTGGAACTTCCCGGCGTTCTCGAAGGTCACGAACCCAGACGCCTGCGTACCGGTCGTGCCAGTCGTCACGATGTTGGTGCCGGCGTCGAGGTTGGCGACGCTCCACTTCCACGTGTTGTTGGCGATGGCCGGGGTCACGCCGCTTGCCGTCGCGACCTGCTTCTCGAACTTGACCGTCACCTCGTGCGCCATGCCGAGGGTGTCGTACGCGACGAACGAGGTCGTCATCGTCTCGAGACCGGTCGAAGCGCGCCCCTTGAGGACGGAGCCGAGGTCGAGGGCAGAACTTGGCGAGGTGCCGAAGGAGAGCGCCTTTGCGCCCTTGAAGACGAGCGCGGCGTCGCCGGCGACACTTGCCGCGTCGGCCACGGTCACCGAGATGCCAACGGTCGCGGCGCCGCCGGCCGCCCGCATCGCCGTCTGAAGGCTGGTCGCAAGGTCGGCCACCACGGCCCCCTTCGCAACGGCCGTAAGCGCGGCCGTCGTGTAGGTGACCCCGCCGTAGGTGAAGGTGACGGTATCGGTGCCCGATACGGCGAAGGCCGTCTTGCCGATGTTGGCAATGTCGGTGTCCTCGATCACGCCCGTGCCGAGGAGGTCCGTCGATGACCCGTTCAGGTTGCCGTTGAATGAAACACCACCGGTCGCCTTGGCATTGACCCCCGCACCCAAGGGGATGGTCAGGGGCGCGGACGGCGGCATCGCGGTGTTGATGACCTTCTGGCCAGCGGCGTTGGTGGAGGCCATCCACCCGTTCACGCGCAGGCCGGTCGCCGGCGAGATCAGCGCGCCGGTCTGGTCGAGGTCGAACGACCCATCGCGGCTGAAGTACTTCTTCGCCCCGTCAGTCATGATGAAGTAGCCGTCGCCCGCGATCGCCATGTCGGTGATCTTGGACGTGTTGCTCAGGACGCCTTGCGTGTTGAGCCGGTCGACGCTGGCGATCGCCATGCCGAGGCCGACCTGGATGCCGTCCTGGCCACCGCGCCCGATCGCGCCGGGCACCGCGCCCCGGATCGTCTGCGCCAGCAGCGTCTGGAAGGTGACGCGGCTCGACTTGAATCCGGTCGTGTTGACGTTGGCAATGTTGTTGGAAATCACGTCCATCATCGTCTGGTGATTACGCAGACCGCTGATGGCCGAGTTCATCGCACGCAGCATGGAAAGGTGATCCTTCCTAGGTGGTGCGGCGTCGCCGTGGAGCGGGTCCCCATGCGCGCCGAAAGTCTTCCGGTCGCGCGGGCCTCCCTTTCGGGTCCAGCCAGTTCTGGGGTGCCCTGCCTCGCGTCGCTGCCGCTCTTTGGTTCCGGCCGGACGGCCGGTGTACGCGTTCCTGCTTGCCTCTCGACGCCTTCCCTCCTAGGGAGGACGTCAAGCCGTCGGCGCTTCCTTGCCGCCGGCGATCACGACGCTGTCGATCTGCGTGAAGACGCTGTCGCTCATCCGGTCCGCCCCGACGGCGGTGATGACCGTGCGATTCCTCACGCTGACGACGAACGCCAGGTCGTCAAGCAGGATCAGTGATTCCTTGCCCCCTCTCTTGCCCGCCTTGTCGACCGCGGCGGCCAGCTTGGCCAGCGACTCCGGCCCGAGTTCGACCGAAGCCTGTGCCAGACGCTGCTGGGCATGCGCCGAGAAGCGCACCTCGGAAACCGGATGGAGATCCGATACCGGGGCAGGCGTCAGCGGCATTCCCGTCGGCACGGCCGGCGGGACGGCGAGCGTCTCCTGGAACACCTGGTCGAACGACAGCCCTCGGTCCGCGCCGGGAGTTCCCGGCCGACCCGCAACGAGACGTGGCGACAGGCTGGCTTGCCCGGGCCCCGCGACTCGCGACAGGCGAATGTTCGCTTCGTAGTCAGTCATCGATGTTGCACACGCTTTTAGTCCGCTCACCACTCCTTCGGCGAACGGGTGAGGTGCCTATCCGCCTGGCGACGTGCTCCCTGAAGAGGTCATCACGCCCCCGGTTGTCGTCGTGTCGCCCGTTTCCTGGACGGTGACCGGCTCTCCCGGGATGAGTACCCGCAGGATGTCCGCAAGCCCGATCTCCTCGGATCCGACGCGCAGGGTCGGCGTCCCACCGGAAATCGTGATCGCGCGTACTTCGCCAGTAACGATGCCGTTGATCCCGCTCGCCTGGACCTGTCGGCCGAGCAATCCGCTCGCCTGCGTCACCGCCTGGGCGGCAACCAGGTTGCTGATGCTCTTGTTGACCTGCTGCATCTGCTCGAGGCTGTTGAACTGCGCCAGCTGGGCGATGAACTCCTTGTCCTCCATCGGTTTCAAGGGGTCCTGGTTGCCCATCTGTACAAGGAGCAACTTCATGAAGTCGTCCTTGCCGAGGCCGCCCGTCGTGCCGTCGAGCGACTCCTTGGCCTTCGGTGCAAGCACCTGAGCGGCGGGAGGCAGCCCAAGCCTCGCCCGCGAGGCGTCGTCCAGCAACTTCGTTGCCGGGCGCGACATCCCTGCAGGCCCGAGGCCGATCCCATTGATTGGGGCCATGGTTGAAAATGGCATCGTCGCTCCTTGGATTGGTCGTGCGGTAGTGATCAGTCGTTGCCGTTGATGATCGATCGCCGTTGATTTGTGATCGTTGAAGTGGGTGATGGAGTCGCGGGACGTAGCACGGGACGTTGACGATGAGTGATGTCGTCCCGTACGTGACCGGTCGTCGCCGGGTCACCCCCGGCTGTCGGGTCACCCCGGAAGGCCGTCCCCGGTCTTGCTTGCCTCCACGGCAGCCGCCATTGCCCGGCGCCCGCCATACGCTCCCAGTCCAACGCTGACCCGAGACTGCACGCCGAGTGCCCGCGTGACGCTCAGCGCCGTCTCGCCTCCGCCCGCGCGCACGAAATCGCGCGTGGGTGGGGCCAGTTCGATTGGCGCCTGGTCCGCTGAACTCGCCGTCGGAAGGTCGAAGGGTCGGCCGTCCTGGTCGAAATGCAACCGCCCAAGAATGGTGGCGGCCCACTCGCGCCCGCCGTCGCCGGTCCCGGACCCCGCCTGGCCACCCGGTTCCCCGGATTGCCGTTGCGGTGCCTGGTCCCCTTGCCGGCCAGCGTTCCTTCCCGAACCCTCGTCGCCGTTCTCCCGCAGGCTGACGTCAAGCCGCTCCAGCCGGAGACCCGCCTCGCCGAGCGAGGCGCGCAACTGCGGGAGGGCCGACTCGAGTGCCTTGCGCGCTTCCGGCGTCGCCGTGGTGAGGTCCACCCCGATGGCGCCATTGCGCAGCGTGAGCCGAATCGACAGCGGGCCAAGGTGTTCCGGCGACAGGCGCAGCATGAACTGCTTTGCCTCGCCCACGCCGGTGAGTCGCGCCAGGCGCACGAGGATCGGCGAGACCTGCTCCGGCAGGTCGAACTCCGCTACTGCGCTTGACGCGGCCGACGCGAGACCAGTCGCGTCGGCATCACCGAGGCGGATCCCCGGCGCGATGCCGGTCCCCGCGAGCACGGAAGTGCCCGCCGACCCGGGAGCCGAGACCCCTTGCGCCGGTTGGCCACCTGCCTCGTCGCCGTCGGCCACCCCAGCGCCTGCCGTCGCCGCGAGGGCGACCACCGGGGAAGTCGGGACCGTCGGCACGCCTTCAGCCCCGTCGACCGGCGCCTCGGCGACGGCCATCGCCGCCGCGTCTGCCCCGGCAACGACGGCATTGGCGCCCGCCGACCCGGCCCTGCTCGCCGCGTGAGCGACGAGTGGCACGACCGTCGCCACGCCCGCCTCGGCCACCGCGATCACGGTCACGCCCTCCATGTCGGAGAGCGCCACCGTCGCGGCCACCGCCAAGGGCGCGTCGACAACGACGGCCCCGGCTGGACCCGTCGCCGGCGATGCCGGAACGGAAGCCGAGACGCCGCCGGCCCCAACCGGGGCCTCGCCGTCGGTCGCCGCCGAGGCGAGCGCCGCCGCCAGGGCGGCGAACACCCCGGCGCCATCGAGGGAAACCCCGCTCGACGCGCCCGCCACGGCCGTGGCCGCGGCGGGTCCGCCGATCTCGAGGGTCGCGCCCATCTGGCGCAAGGCGACCAGCAGGCCAGCCAGTGACGACTGGTCCGCCGCCGTGCCGGTGAGTGCCGGCAGGTCGGTGATGGCACCATCGAACGCGCCGACCAGGAGCATTCCCAGGTCAAGCGCGCCCTCCGTGCCCGCCAACGCCATCGCCGCCTGGCCCAGGAGGAACCTGAGGCCATCCGGCACGACCTTGGCAACATCGGCCACCACCGCCGCGACCGTGGCCCCATCGCCCGTGGCGATGGCCGCCTCGACGCGGATGGCCGCATCCTCGACCGCCGAGACGGCGGCGTCCGGACCCGTGGCCGGTGCGACGCGAGGTGCGCCGGTGCCACGTGCCCCACCATCCCTGCCACTCCCGGACGCCGAAGGCGTCGCGGAGGTGGCGTCGGTCGGGCGAGGCGCGCCCCCCGAGACCGGGTTGGTCCCGTCCGAGGCGGCCCGTGCCGAATCGAACGGGGATCCGGTCGGGGACACCGACCGCGCGCGGTCAAGCGCCCTTGCGAGGCGACTGACCGCGCGCATTGCCGTGGCGGCGTCGCGACGCACGTACGACATCGAGCCCGACCGACTGGCACCGCGTTCCGGTGCCGCGACCGTGCCGACGCCGTCCACCTCCGCCACGCCGGGGGCATCCGGCATGGCGGTCATGGGTTGCGCCCCGAGACCTGCGACGAGGGCGGCGCTCGTGTCCGACTGGTCTCGGGACACGCGCGACGCGGCGATGCGCGCAAGCACGGAGGCGAAGCCCGGCCGGTTCCCGGTTGCCGGACCCGCCGTGCCGCGGGGCGCATCAGTTGCGTTGCCGATGGCGATCATGGAACCCACGCTCCCGGGGCCTGCACCTCCGGGACCGCGAACCCCAACAACCGCCTGCAGCGCACGCGCGGACAAGGCACCGCCGATCGCAGCCAGCGCGAGGCTCTGCTGCGCGGCCGACGCCGCCTTGCCCATGGATGGGACAGACCTGCCCATACCTGCTCCTTTACGGATGCACGGCCCGGGCATGCCAAGGCATGCCCTTGCCAGTCGGCGTACGCGGCTCCAGGAACGCCACGCCCGCCCACGACCCGCGCTTCTGTCCCCGTCCGCACGGATCGTGCCCCACGCCTGCGGGGACGAGAACCGCTCGCGCGACCGTCGGTGAAGACGCCACGCGCGCTCCGGCTCTCGTCCCGGTAGGCGCCTCGTTTTCAGTTGTCCATCTCGCCCCGTCGGGTTCGGCATGCCGAACCCGGCCCGCATCCGTGCGGGCGGGCCTGATGTTCGGGTCCGCCCGGCTTCCGGTCCGGGTGACCCTCCGTGACCCGCGCCTCCCATCCCGGGCCGTCCCTGGCCCGCGTCCGGCCTCCGTACCGGGTGCCTTGCCGCAACTCGTCCTCGCCGCGCGAGGCCCCCGTCAGATCCCTTGCAACCGTCACCCCGCCATCCGTGGCGCGGGCCCGCCCCCGGCACCCCTGCCGGGTCGTCGCCTCCGTGCGATGGTCGCCGCGGGCCCTTCCCTGGCCCCGTCAACCTGTCCGGACCATCCGTGGCCCGAACGACGCGCTCCCGGCTTCCGTGCCGGGATGTCCAGATGTCTGGCCTAGCGACGGCCCTCGTAAATCGCCTGGCGCAACTGCGCGAACTTGAGGTTCGTGAATGCCGTCGCCGCCGAGAACTGGATCTGCGTCTCGGCCAGGCGGACCATCTCGCGGTCGATGTCGACGTTGTTGCCGTCGTTCCGCAGCGTCAGGCCACGCATCTCCTGCGACCTCGCGGCCAGCCCCTCGATGTCTGGCCGCCGAAGCGTCGTGCCGAAGTGCGCCGTGTTGGTGGCGACCATGCGGAAGGAGTCGGGCGCCGGCCGGTTGATCGCCACTGCCAGCTCGTCCTCGAACGAGACCTCGGTCGTCTTGAAGCCGGGCGTGTCGACGTTGGCGACGTTATTGGTGATCGCACGGCTGCGCAGGCTCAGGCCGTCAAGCGACTTGACGATCGCGCCGAACGCGGTGTCGTTCCGGATGAGGTTGGGCATCGTCAGGCTCCCTCGGCGCGCCTACGTACCGGCGCGCCGCAACTGCTCGCGGGTCTGGAGGACTCTTCGCACGTACCCTTGGGTCTCGGAGTACGGGGGCACGCCACCGTATTTCTCGACCGCGCCCGGACCGGCGTTGTAGGCCGCAAGCGCCCGCGTGACGTCACCGCCGAAGCGGTTGAGCATCTGCCGCAGGTACTTGGCCCCACCCGCGGCGTTCTGGGCCGCGTCGAACGAGTCGGTCACCCCGACCGATCGCGCGGTCCCGTCCATCAACTGCATCAGCCCCTTGGCACCTGCGCGGGAGACGGCGTGGGCGTTCCCGCCCGACTCGACCTTCGCCACGGCGCGCACGAGGTTCGGGTCCAGTCCCTCGCGAGCCGCGGCGACCCGCAGCTCGTCGTCGAAGGACCCGACCCGCGCCTCCCCGGTCCGGACGGATGGCCCGACTGCCATCGCGCCATCCGTCCGCGACCGGATAGGGAGGGAAAGGGATATGCCAAGCCGGCGGGCGCGGTCAAGCGCCGCCTGCACGAGCGTCGCGTGGATGGCCCGGAGGGCGCTGCCATCGCCCCCCGAACCCGCAACGCCGTGGTTCCGGCCCGACAAGATGTCCTGGAGCGGCGAACTCGTCACCATGTCCCTGCGCCTCCCGGGGCACCGGCGGACAGGACGGCCGCCACGGGGGGCGCGGACAGCAGTCGCCGCCCTTCAAGCCCGTGCCGCATCACCGCCATCTCGTCCACCTGCTTCAGCTCCCGCTGCTGCTCCACCCGGCGATACTCGGCAAGCTGCTTCTCCTTCAGCTTCTCGAGCGCCTTGCGTGACTTCATCGCCTCCACGAGCTCCTGCCGCCGTGCGTCGACCCGCGTTCGCGCGCGGTCGACGACCTGCACCTGCCGGTCAACCTGGACCTTCAGGACATCGAGGAACCGCAACCCCAGCTGGAGGTTCCCCATGTCGAGGATTCCCTCGCCCTGGATCACCTCAAGGTGCTCCACCGTCCGGGCCTCGTCCTCGTGCAACCCCCTGAGCGTCGCCTCCTCCTTGAATCGCGCGCCCTCGGCCTCGCCGAACGCCACCTTCGCCCGTACCTCCACCTGGTGGCGGAAATCCAGCACCGATTGCAGCCGGAAGGCAAACCGTGGCATCGACCTGTCGCCCTCCCCTCATCCGGTCCACGTGCTAGACGTTCACGAACATGCGCTGCAACACCTCGACGGAACCGGCGAAGTCGGTCACCTCGGTCGCGTCCTGGCGCAAGTACTCGCGCACGCGGGGCATCATCGCGAGGGCGAAGTCGATCGCCGGGTTGCTCCCCGCGGCGTACGCCCCGATGTTCACCAAGTCGCGCGCGCTCGCGTACGTCGCCAGCACCTCCCGGAGCAACCCCGCCGCGTGCTTGTGGCCGGGCGTCGCCAACTCCGTCATCAACCGCGAGATGCTCTCGAGCACGTCGATCGACGGGTAGTGGTTCTCCGCCGCCAGCTGGCGCGACAGCACGATGTGCCCGTCGAGGATCGACCGCACCGCGTCGGTGATCGGCTCCTGCAAGTCGTCACCCTCGACGAGGACGGTGTAAAAGCCGGTCACGGTCCCCTTGGCCGACGCGCCCGTCCGCTCCATGAGGCGCGGCAGCATCGCGAAGACCGAGGGCGTGTACCCGCGCGTCGCTGGCGGCTCGCCGATCGTCAGGCCGACCTCGCGTTGCGCCATCGCGAACCGCGTCACCGAGTCCATGAGGAAGCTGACGTGCAGGCCCTCCTCGCGGAAGTACTCCGCGACGGCCGTCGCCACCCACGCCGCCTTGACCCGGACCAGTGCCGGCTGGTCGGACGTCGAGACGATCACGATCGACCGGCTCAAGCCTTCCGGACCGAGGTCGCGCTCGATGAACTCGCGCACCTCGCGACCCCGCTCGCCGATCAGGGCGATCACGTTCAGGTCGGCCGTGACGCCACGCGCGATCATGCCGAGCAGCGTGCTCTTGCCGACGCCCGACCCCGAGAAGATCCCCAGGCGCTGCCCCTTGCCGCACGTGAGCAAGCCGTCGATCGCGCGCACGCCGGTCGGCAGCGGCTCGCTGATCCGGGCACGCGTCAGTGCCGGCGGGGGGGCGTTCCCCACGCCGAACCGCCGCCCGCTGATCGGGCCGAGCCCGTCGATCGGGCGCCCGAGGCCGTCGATCACGCGACCGACCAGCGACGGGCCGATGATCAGCGAGAAGCCCCCGCCGCTGGCGATCACCCGCGACCCGGGCGAGATGCCGGTCATCTCGCCGAGCGGCATCAGCACGACGCGATCGCTGCGGAAGCCCACGACCTCGGCGACGATCGGCTCACCGCCGCGCGCCGGCGTGATCTCGCAGATTTCCCCGACCTCGCACACGAGGCCTTCCGCCTCGACGGTCAGTCCGATGACTTGGACGACGCGCCCGGTGCACTGGAAGGTGTCGACATCATCCAAGGCCTGCACGTAGCGGTCGAAGTCGAATCGAACGTCCGGCCCCGCTTGGAGCGCCACGCCGGTTCGAGCAAGCGCGACGGGGGCGATCACGTGACCGCCTCCGCGCCCGCGAGGGGAGCGCCTGCCAAGCCGGAGAACGCCTGCGACACGCGCGCAAGTTGCGTCTCGAGGCGGCCATCAACGGTGCCGCGTCGCGTCTCGACCACCACGCCGACCCGTTCGACGGAGTCGTCCGGCACGACCTCGATGCCCCGCTCGGCGTAGGAGGACGCGATGCGACGCGCCCCGTCCCCGAGTTGCCGGATCGTCTCGGGATTGAGGCGCACGCGCACGCCGTCCTGCGCGGTCACCCGCTGCAAGGCGCGTGCCACCATGTCGCGGATGACGTCCGGCCTCGCCTGGACTTCCGAGAGGACGATCCGGCGGGCAACCTCGACGGCGAGGCCGATCACGTCCGGCTCGGCCTCGGCGATGAGTTGCGCGCGCTCGACCCGGGCGCCTTCCGCGAGCCGCATGACGACCTCGAAGTGCCCGGCCAGCTCGTCGTAGCCCTGCTGCCGGCCGTTGACCCGTGCCGCCTCGCGGATGGACTCGGCGGACGCCTCGGCCTCCACGACGATCTGCCGTGCCTGGGCCTTGATCGACTCCGCCTCCGCCTCCTGTCGCGCGCGGAAGTCGTGCGCCTCGCGGAGGGTGAGGATCGTCTCGCCCGCCTCCTCGATCTGGCGCCGCGCCTCGTCGACGCGACGCCGCGCCTCGGCAAACGTCGCCTCGATCTCGACGTGCGCCTTCATCCGCTCGGCCTTCGCCTCGTCGAAGAGGCGCTCCGCCGCCGCGTTGAGGTCGACGGTGCGACGCCGACGCTCGATGGTCGCCTCGAGGGCCGCCGCGCTCTCCGCCGAGCCGATGGCGGCCCGGACGACCAGTGCCTGCGCCTGGATGTCCGGCGCCTTCAGGACGCTCATGGCCTACTGGAACTCCTCGCCACCGGCCCGCGCGATGACGATCTCCTCGTTCTGCTCGAGGCGACGCACGGCCTGGACGACCTTTTGCTGTGCCTCCTCGATAGCCGACAGGCGCTGCGGCCCCATGATCTCGATGTCGTCCTTCATCTGGGCCGCCGACCGCGACGACATGCCCTTGAAGAACTTGCCGCGAAGCTCCTCCGACGCGCCGCGCAGTGCCAGGGCCAGGTCCTTGCCATCGACCTCGCGCACCACCTTCGGCATGTCGCGGTCGCCCAGCCGGATGATGTCGTTGAACACGAACATCTGCCGCTGGATCTCGTCGGCCAAGTCCGGCTCCTGCTCGCCCAGGATGTCCATGATCGCCTTGGTGTTGTTCGGGTCGTTCTTCTGGAGCACGCTGACGATGTGGCGGATGCCGCCGGAAGCCTCCAGGTTGGTGGTTTGCACGCTCGAGAACTTCATGCGGAGCAGGCGCTCCACCTCGCGCACCACCTCGGGCTGCGTGCGGTCCATCATCGCGATCCGCATCGCGACCTCGGACTGGGTCTCCGGCACCAACGCCGACAGGACCTTCGCGGCCTGGACCGGATCGAGGTAGGCGACGATCAGGGCGATCGTCTGCGGATGCTCGTCCTTGATGAAGCCGATCAGCTGCGTCGTCTCCGCGTTGCGCAGGAAGGCGAACGGCGGCGTCACCACCTTCGCCGTCAGGCGCGCCAGCATCTCGCTCGCCCGGTTCGGCATCAGGGCCTTGGTCAGGACCTGCTGCAGGAACGGCAGGCCTCCCGCAACCCCGCCCTCGTCACCGCCAAGCATCTCGGCAACCTCGTCAAGCACCGCATCGACGACGTCGGGCTGGACGAACCGCATCTTGTGGATTTCGAGGGCGACCGCCTCGACGGCCTCTTCGGGCATGTTCTTCAGGATCGCGATGGACGCGTCCTCACCGACCGCGATGAGGAAGGCAGCGATCTGCTCGTAACCGGACAGGCCGGCAAGCGGCCCGCGCCGCACGGGTGCGGCGGGGGGTGGCAGGGCCGGGACAGGAGCCGCGACCTCCTGGGTCGTCTCGGATGCGGGTGCGGTGGCTACCATCGTCGTGCCTCGGCGTCCGTCTCGTCTGCGTCGCGCGTGAAGTTCGTCGTCGGGGATTGCGGCCCCGCCACGGGGCTGTGGAACTCGGCCCCTGTCGGCCATCGGCCTGGCATCGGGGGTGAGGAACCCTCACCCTCCGGCCAGTCCCGCGTGGCCGTCGTCAGCCCACGCCTAGCGTGGCGTTCTCTTGCTGGGTCCAGCGGGTCAGCGCCTCGGCCACCAGGCCGGGCTGTTCCTTTGCCAGTTGCCGGACCTCTTCCCGGCGCTGGGCACGCTCGGAGGGGCTGAGCTGGCGCCGACGCCGACCGCCACCGCCACCGCCGGACGTCGCGGATACCGCTTGCTGGGCTTCCGGAGGCAGGGTCGCCATCACGTGGTGCGGGATCTCGTACGGCTGGCCGGAGGCCTTCGCCGCGAGGTAGCGAGCGCGCTCGTCCGGCGGAAGCATCGATAGCACGTGGTCCGGGAGTTCCTGCCCCGAGGAGGAACCGAGCAGGGCCGCGAGTTGCGCGTTGATCGAGGCGGGATCGACAAGCGCCGCGGCCCCGCCGCGACCCTCGGGAAGGGCGCCGATCTCGTGACCGTCGACCGACATCGCGCGAGGCTTGATGCTGGAGGAGAGCAGGCGGAAGACCACGAACAGGCCGATCAACGCCGCCAGCAGGCCACCGGCCTTGACGCCCAGCTGGATGTACTCGTTCTGCTGCGCCTGGGCCGCCTGCGCCTCGAGATCCTTCGACAGGCTGGTGTCGAACGGCACCGTCACGACCGCGATCTGGTCGCCGCGCGCCGGCTGCAATCCGACCGCCGCCGAGACCGCCTGGGTGAGCTGGTCCGCCTGGATGTTCTGGACGGCCTGGTCAACCATCACGGCGATGCCGACCGACCGGATCTCGCCGGGCGCGCGGGAAATCGCTCGCTTGTCGGACGACACCTCGTAGTTGGTGGTCACGTCGGACTTCTGGAAGCTGGAGGACCCGCCGCCGGCTGCCCCGGTCCCACCCGCCTGGAAGGACGGGATGTTCGTCTGCGTCCCCGGGACGCCCCCGGCCGTCTGCACGTCGGCCCCGGTCCCGCTGAAGCTCTCGCGCGCGTCCTTCTGGCTGCGCGTCTGGGGCTGGAGTTGCCCGGGCGAGTACGTCTCCACCTTTTGCTCGACCGTGTCCCAATCGAGGGCGACGGTGGCCTTGACGACGGACCGGCTCTTGCCAAGCGCCTGGTCAAGCAATTGCTGGACCTTCCGCTCGATCTCGGACTCGCGGGCGTGTTGCACCTCAAGCCGGGCGCTCGCCTGCTTGTTCGCCGCGATCTCGGAACTGTCCGCCTTGCCCAAGGTGTTGCCGTTGGAGTCGATCACCGCGACGTTCTCGGCCTTGAGGCCCTCGACCGACTTCGACACGAGGAACTTGATCGAGGTGACCTGGTTGTCGGTCACCTTCGCCCCGGCCTTCGGCTTGATGATGACGCTGGCGCTCGCCTCGCGCTGCTGCGCGGCGAAGAGCCGGTCTTGCGGCAGGACGAGGTGCACCCGCGCCTGGTCGACGGCGCTGATGCGACCGATCGTTCGCATCAGCTCGCCCTCGAGGCCCCGCTGGTAGTTCAGTCGCTGCGCGAAGTCGGTGATGCCCAGGTTCGCCCGGTCGAACACTTCCATGCCGACCACGCCGACGCCGGTGCCGTTCGGCAGGCCGGCCGACGCGAGCTGGAGCCGAAGGTCGGCCGCCTGCTCGTTCGGCACCCGGACCGTCTGGCCCCCGTCAGTGATCGAGTAGGCGACCTTGAACTCGCGAAGCTTGGCGACGACGGCCGCCGCGTCCCCCTCGTTCAGGTTCGAGTACAGCGGCACCGTGGCCGGCGGCTGCAGGTAGACGAACGCGCTGAACAGCGCGGCCAGGACGACGACCGCCCCGACCGCAAAACCAACTTGCCGCGACCGCCCCATGGCCAACCACGCCTGGGGCAAGTCCCGGAACGATTGAGTGATGCCCTCGCTGTTCACCGACGCCTCCCAACCTCTCTGGCCGCACTGGCCGGGCTATCCCCGACCCGTCGCCATCGGCAGCGCGCGCTGGCCGCGTTCGAACCCGGGTCACCCTTGCGGATGCCCCCCGGGGCGGTCGGCACGCGTGGCAGCGCGCACCGACCCGCGGTCACCGCCACCTAGATCTGCATCCGCACCACTTCCTGGTATGCCTCGAGCAGCTTGTTCCGGACCTGGACCGCAAGCCCGAACCCGAGGTTCGCGCTCTCCATCCCGATCAACACCTGGTGGAGGTCCACCGACTCGCCGGCGACCATGCGCGCCGCCTTGTCGTCCGCCACCTTGTATGCCTCGTTGGTGTCCTGCAAGGCGTTCGACAGCACCGCCGCGAACGACTCCATCACGCCCTTGGCCGGCTGGCCCGCCTGCACGCCGTTGAGCGCGAGATGAGCGACGTGTGGCGCCACGACCTGGGCCGGTGGGATGACCCCTCGGCCGATGCCTCCGCCGAACCCGTTGCTCACCCCCGGTGGCATGACTGGTGGCAGTGTCACGTCCATCGTCCCGCTCCCCTTTCAGGTCGTTTCGGCCACTTCGGCCCCGGCTCCGCGCGTGCCTGGTTCGCCGTGCCCTGGCAGGGGCCCCGGCGCGACCTGCGCTACCGGCCGATCTCCAGCGCCTTGCTCGCCATCGCCTTCGCGGCATTCAGCGTCGTCACGTTCGCCTCGTACGCCCGTGTCGCCGAGAGCATGTCCGCCATCTCCGTCACCGGGTCGATGTCCGGGTAGCCCACGAAGCCGTCAACATCTGCATCCGGGTGGTCCGGCTCGTACGCCCGCCTGGCAGGGCGGTCGTCCGGGCCGACACGCGTCACCCGCACGCCCTGCCCGGGTGGCATGGACGCGCCGGTTGGCGACGGGATGGTCATGACGCCGTGCGCCAGCAGGATGGTCCGGAACGGGACCATCTCCTGGCGGGGCGCGAAGACGACCTGCTGCCGACGGTACGGCCCGCCCTCGGCGGTCCGCGTGGTGTTCATGTTCGCGATGTTGTTCGCGATGACATCGGTGCGCAGCCGCTGCGCCGTCAGCGCCGACCCCGCGATCCGCAGCGCATTGAAGAACGACATACCCGCCTCCGAACGCCAAGACGACACCGCCGGAACCCGAGCGGGATCCTTGCCGAGAAGAATAGGATCGGGACCGGGCGCGCTCTATCGGGGAAACCCCTATAGGGGGTCGGCCGTTGGACGGACTTCTACCGACCGGCCCCAGAGGCGCGGTGCCGTCGGAGGGGCGCATGCTCCCGGCGGGGACGCCGGCGCGAGAACATCGCGACCCGCATGCGATGTACCGCGGTCTGGGAGGACCATCATGCCGGCACGCGGGTCGCGCGAACCCCGAACTTCGGGGGCGCGTCGTCGCGCGTCGGGGCGCAGGGGCCTCGACCCGGGCGGGTCCCGGGAATCGTGCGAGCCGCCCGTTGCCGGACGGCTCGCACGCGCGACGTTAGTGGGAGGCGGTCGGGGGGGCCCCGACGCCCGCTACAGCTCGGTCTGGAACGTCAGGGAACCCGGCGCCTCCTCGACGAGGCGCAGGCGCATGCCGGCGAGACGCGTCAGCGCCCCGCGAAGGGCGACCCTGCCTTGGTGCGACACCTCGAGCGTGAGGATTCCCCGCTCGTAGCCGTTTGCCTTGGCATCCGCAACGCCTGGCACCTGCTGGATCGTGCGCTGCAGGTGCAACGCGCGCGAGAAGCCGGGCACGCCCTGGATGGTGATGGTGGTCTGAAGGATCGCGTCCGGGTCAATCCCCGATGCCGGCCCCTCGACCGCCGGCGCGCCGTTTGCCTCCTCGGTCGGCTCCTCGCCCGCCTCGTCGACGTCCTCGGGCGCGACGACCGCCTCGACAGCGGCCTCGGCGACAGCGTGAGAGGCCTCCGCGTCGGCAGCGGCCTGAGCGGCGGCATGGGCGGCCTCCGCGTCGGCAGCGGCCTGGGCGGCGGCATGGGAGGCCTCCGCGTCGGCAGCGGCCTGGGCGGCGGCACGGGCGGCCCCCGCATCGGCAACGGCCTGGGCGGCGGCACGGGAGGCCTCCGCGTCGGCAGCGGCCTGGGACGCAACCCGGGCGGCCTCCGCGTCGGCAGCGGCCTGGGACGCAGCCCGGGCGGCTACCGCATCGGCAGCGGCCTGGGACGCAGCCCGGGCGGCCTCCGCATCTGCAGCGGCCTGGGACGCAACCCGGGCGGATTCCGCGTCGGCAGCGGCCCGGACAGCGACGGCCTCCGCGTCGGCGGCAGCCTGGGCAGCAGCCCGGGCCGCGACATCAGCGGCTTGGCGAGAGGACTCGTCCGCCGCCGCATGGCGCGCCGCCTCGGCGGCCTGGGCCGCCTCCGCCGCCCGGTGCGCCGCCTCCGCCTGCCGGGCCGCCTCTTGCTCGGCCGCGGCCTGGCGCGAAGCCTCCCGCTCGGCCGCCAACCGCGCCGCCCCGGCGCGCGCCACCTCCGCTGCCTGCGCCGCGATGGCCGCCGCGCGCTCGGCCTCGGCGCGCTCGCGCGCCAATCGCTCCACTTCCGGGTCGGGTGCCGTCTGCCGGGGCGCCGGACGTGCCGACGTGATCGACTGCAACGTCCCGCTGATCGACGCCAGCGACCCCTCGCCCGTGACCGGGGCCGTGCGGGGCAGCAACCCCGTCAGGCTCCCGCGCAGCGACTGGATCTGGCTGTTCAGGAAGTTGTCGATCATCCCCTGGATGTGGCCGACGCGCTCCTCCAGGGTGCGCGCCTCCTCCTCCAGCTCGGCCTTGCGCGCCTGGGCGCGCGAGATCATCATCTCCACCGACGTGGCCGCCTCGGCCCGGACCCGCTCGATCTCCGCGACCGTGGTCGCCTTCTGCTCGCCAAGTTCCGCGTCGAGTTGCGCGCGCCGCTGCTGGTGGTCCGTCTCGAGGGCCGTCGCCTTCCGGTGCAGCTCCTCATCCTGGATGCGCAAGCGCACCGCAAGCTCGGTCTCCTGCTCGGTCCGGCGCCGGTTGAACTCTTCCTCCTCGTGCTGGCGGCGCCCCTTGAGGTCCGTGATCTCCTCCAGCAAGCGCGACCGGTCCGTCTGCAGGCGCCGCATGTAGGCGTCGGCGTCCTTCTCGACGTCACCCCGGATGTCCGCGGCGCTCCGTAGCGCGTACGAGATCTCGTCCCGAATCGCCCGCTCCATGCGGTCGTAAAGCTCGAGCCGACGCCGCGCCCACTCGTGCGTGATCTGGAGCTCCTCCTTGGAGGCCTCCGAGCTTGCCGGAGCCTGGTTCTCGAGATCGGATTGCGTCATCGTGTTGGCCTCTCCCCACCGGACACCGTTCCCGGGCCCGGCACGTCGCCTTGTGGCTCTCCACCCCGCGGGGCGCGACCGCCCGCGGCAACCGGCTTGCTCGCCATCGGCCTCGCCGTTTCGCGCGAGGCCTCTGGCGGTCCTCCTATCGTGTCGCCGTGCCCTCCCCCAGCACCACGCGCACGCCGTTCACCGACTGGCCCTCTCCGACCAGGATCTGCACCGGCGCGCCCTCGTACCCGGGCGACGACGCCACGATCGCGTACATGCCCTCGCGCACGTTCGAGACGCGCCATCGACCGTCGCCATCCGCGCGCGTTTCGAGCGTGCCTGACGGGCCGGTCACGACGACCCGCGCGTCGACCACGGGAGAACCACCGTCCCGGAAGACCACCACGCCCCCGAACCCGCTCCGGCCGGCGGCCAGGATCCCGGGCGTGGCGCTGACCGGTGCCTCCGGCGCGACGGTCGCGATCCCGAGCGAAGCCAGGTCTAATGCCGGCTCGACCTCGTCGCCCTCCGCGACCTCCTCGGCCACCGGGAGGTCGTCCATCACCTCGATCTCCTCGGACGGCGGGGCGAACAGGAGGGACGCGACGATCACGAGGACCGCGGCGGCGACGAGGACGCGAACCCATCCGGCGGGTCCGGCCCGATTGGTCGTGACGTCACTACCGGCGTCAGGCCGATCGTCAACCTCGGGCTCCAGGGGAACGGGCGCAGCGCCTGCGACCGGCGCGTCAAGGTCGGCGCTCCCCGCCTCGTCACCCTCGACAAGGCGGCGCAGCGCCGTGGGGGACGTGGCGACGCGGACGTCCGCCAGCACGCCGACAGCATCCGCCCCGCCCTCGTGGTACGCGATCAGGCGTGCGCCGCCGACCTTGCCGACGAGCGCGTTCGCCTCGCGCGCCGGGTGCCCGACGACCACCACGACGTCGGGGCGCACCCGCACGACCGTCGAGGCCGCGCCGTTCACGTCGAAGTGCACGATCGGGTCGTGGCCCCACGCCTCGAGGTCACCCGCGACCTCCGCAACCGCGTCGAGGTCCCGCCCGATGACCATGACCAGCGGGTCGCCGGACACGCCACCGCCGGGCGCTGGTCGCGGCGCGACGGACACCTCACTCACCCCGATCTCGCCCCGTCGTCGCCGACCCCTCGTGCCTGTCCACCAACGGCTAGCATGTCGTAGGGATCCCCGGGACCTCCCGTGTCGGCGGAGCAGAGGATACCCGTTCCCGACCGGCGTGGCGGAGGAGCCATCCCCCCGGCACCCATCGGTGTCCCTGTCCAGAAGCGCACGCCACGACATGTCGTCATCTTGTCAAGCAATCTCGCGTCCGGTACGCTCGACCCGATGGTGCCGATGCCGGCCGGTCAGGCCTCCACGATCCACGCGGGCGCGGACGCCCCAACCCCCGAACGGCGCACCACGCGTGTCGTGGCGTGGACCGCACTTGCCATAAACGTCGGCGTCATCCTCTGGGGCGCGGTCGTCCGCGCGACGGGGTCGGGGGCCGGTTGCGGGAACCACTGGCCCCTTTGCAACGGCGAGGTTCTGCCTACCGGCGCCGGCGTGACCACGCTGATCGAGTTCTCCCATCGCGTGACGAGCGGTATCGCCCTGCTTGGCACCGTCGCCCTTGTCGTGCAGGCATGGCGCGCCTACCCGGCCGGCCACCGGGTCCGCCTCGGCGCCACCCTCGCCGCCATCACCATCATCGTCGAGTCGCTTCTGGGCGCGGGCCTCGTGCTCCTCGAGCTGGTGGCACAGGATCGATCGCTGGCCCGCGGCTGGTGGGTGGGCGCCCACCTGGTGAATACCCTCGCGTTGTTGTCGGCATTCACCGCGACGGCGGTCTGGTCGACCGGCACGGGCGCCTCGCACCGGCCCCGCGACCCGTCGCGCATGCGCCTCCTCGCGGCGGTGGCGTTCGCGCTGGTCGCCATCGCCGTGACCGGAGCCACGGGCGCGATCACTGCCCTTGGCGACACGCTGTTCCCGGCTGCCACCCTCGCCGAGGGCCTGGCGCAGAAGGCCGCGGTCGATGCGCATCCCTTCGTCCGGATGCGCATCTGGCATCCCGTGATCGCGATCACGGCGGCAGCGGCGCTTGCCGCGAGTGGACGGGCCCTCGCGTCTGCCTCGGGATCGCGCCGGGGGCGGCAACTCGCGGACGCGGTCGCCCTCGCTTGCCTCGTCCAGGTCGCCGCGGGCGCGCTGAACGTCCTCCTGCTTGCCCCGGTCTGGATGCAGCTGGTTCACCTGGCCGTCGCCGATGCCATCTGGATCGGCAGCACCTGGATGGTCCTGGAGTGCCTCGCGGCGGGTGAGGCTACCGAGGGCGACCTCGTTGCCATGCGCCCCCCCGGGGGATGACCACCTGAGGCCTCGCACGCGCGACCTCGTATTGAATGGCAGGCGCGGTCAACTCGCGCGTGGCGGTGGGGGTGACCCGGCGCCGGTCTCGCGCGCGAGGTAGTCGCGAACGGCGTCTCGCCACGGGCGTGGCGAGGCGAGGCCGAGGCGGCGCAGCCCGCCGTGCCCAAGGACGGAGTAGCGCGGACGCGGGGGGCCGCCCGCCGGCAGGTCTGCGAGTCGCGTCGGCGTCAGGTCGGCCGTGAGACCGGCCTCCTCCACGATGGCGACCGCCATCTCGAACCACGAGCACCATCCCGCGTTCGTCACGTGCACGATGCCCCGGGCTCCGAGCCGCAGGAGGTCCATCGTCGTCGCGGCGGCATCTGGCGCGTAACTCGGGGAGTGGAACTGGTCGGCGACGACGCGCAATGGCCGGCCCGCCCTCGCTTGCGCCAGCATGGTGCCGACGAACGACGTGCCCCCCTTCGCGCGGCTTCCGCCGATGTCGAACAGGCTGGCCACGCGCACGATCAGGTGGTCGGGCGTCGTCGCCCGGACCAGTGCCTCGCCCGTCGCCTTCGAGATGCCGTAGACGGAACGAGGCGACGGTACTGCCGACTCGTCGTAGGGTCGCGTCGCGTCGCCGTCGAACACGTA
Source organism: Thermoflexus hugenholtzii JAD2 (assembly GCA_945865725.1). Classification (GTDB taxonomy): domain Bacteria; phylum Chloroflexota; class UBA11872; order UBA12225; family UBA12225; genus CAILQO01. Next base: position 69,052 of record CAMBEO010000001.1, read on the forward strand.
GTCGGTGCTGACCGTCACGCACGTCGCCCCGTGGCGGGCGGCGTGTTCGGCGACGACCTTGGCGCCGAGGGCGTTCACCCGCAGCGCCATGACCGGGTCCTCTTGTGCCGGCCCGTGCCAGACGGTGGCATTGACGACCACGTCGTACGGGTCCGCCAGGGCCAAGGCGACGCTTGTGGCGTCGGCCACCTCGATCGCGTCGTGCCCGAGGGGGAGCACGTCCCAACCCGACGACCTCGCCGCCTCGACCATGGCCCGGCCGAACTGGCCAGTCGCGCCGATTACCGCCAGGCGCATCGCCGTCCTCCCGGTCAGGCTGCCGGTCCGGCCAGCTCGGCCCGGCGTGCCGCCGCCATCGTCATCGCGTCATGAGCCGCCTCGGCCCGACCCATCCGTGTCAGGGCGCGCCCGAGGATGTCGTACACGAGCGGTGGCACGTCCGCCCCGTCGAGCGCAGGGGAGAGGACGTGAACGGCCTCGGCCGGCGCACCCTCGTCGTCAAGCAAGTTGGCGAGCGTCGCCCGGCACTCGATGAACGCCGGGTGCGCCTGGACCGTCCGGTCAAGGAAGTCGTACGCCTCCTGCACGCGACCTGTCGTCCGCAGCAACTCGCCGCGCCAGGCGCAGACGGTGTCGGTCGGCCCGTGCGCGCCGACGTGACGGTCAAGCGTGCGCAGGACCGTCGGCGGGTCGTCACGCATTGCCGACGCGTACCCGATGAGCGCCTCGCGATGATCGCCATCGCGCGCGAGGATCGAGGCGTACAGGCGCGCGGCTGCCACGTCGTCGCCTCGCCGTGACGAGACCTCGGCGAGGCGCAACCAGAGGGCCGTCGCGGCCGGGAAGTGGGCGATCGCCCGCACGAGGGCGGCTTCCGCCTCGGCGACCAGCGCCATCCCGCCCGCCTCAACGCTGATCGTGCGCGACTGCCCGATCAAGTCCCGCGCGAGGAGTTCGGTCGCCGCGACGACGAACCGTGCGGGGCTTGCAACCTGCCCGGCCTCGGCGACCGACCGTCGCAACCAAAGGGTCGCCTCGTCGCGCCGCCCCTCGCTGATCGCGTGTTGCGCCAGCTTGAAGGCGTAGTAGCCCCCGGCGACATCGCGCGCATGCGCCCGCTCCAGGAGCGCGAGGTTCCGGGCGGACTTCCGCGCGATCACGTCCCGACCGACCGCATAGCCATGGTGCGTGATGGTCGGGGCATCGACGTCGACGTACCGCATGTCGGTGCCATCGGGCGCGACGACGGTCTCGTGCACGTCGCCGGTCCACGCGACCCCCGGCGCCCGCCGGAACACGCGCGCGCCCCGATGGGTCGTGGACGCGTCGCCCGGCGCATCCGGGTCGGACAGGAGGTTCCGTACCGGCAGCGCGAAGCAGGTCGCGCCGGGGTCAGCGCTTCCCGCGCGCACGATCTCGCGCAGCGCCGGGGCCGTTGCGGGATCGACCTCCTCGTCAGCGTCGAGGACCAGGATCCAGTCGGCAGTCACCAGGCCGAGGGCCGCGTTCCGGGCGGCGGCGAACGAGTCGCACCACGCGAAATGCCCGACGCGCGCACCATGCGCCTCGGCCACCTCGACCGTCGCATCATCCGACCCCGTGTCGACGACCACGATCTCGTCGACCCACGGCGCGGCGCTGGCGAGCGCCCGGGCGAGGACCGCCTCCTCGTCCCGAACGATCATGCAAAGGGCGATCCGCTGCCCGTCCGGCGTGGCATCCCACGACGCCAGTCGCCCGCGCACCCCGGCCGCAGCATTGGTCGTCACCCGTCAGACTCCTCTTGGTCGCTGCCCATGGCCGGTCCAGCACGCAGGCGATGCGCGATCTCCCGCGCGTTGGCGCCATCGCTCGCCTGGCCCGACTCGTCAAGCGCCACAGCAAGGTCGTCGTACACGTCGGGCGGCGAGGTGTCGCTGATCAGCGGCGCCAGCACGCGCACGGCCTCGGCCGCTTCTCCCGCCCGACGCAACACCCCTGCCAGTGCACGGCGCAGTGCGATGTCTCCGGGGTGGCGCCGTACGGCGCCGTCGAGGCGGTCATACGCCGCCTGCGCGTCCCCGGAACCTTCCTCGGCGAGGGCAAGCGCACGTGCGACGAGCGCATTGTCCGGCGCGTCGACCATCGCCTGCAGCAGCGTCGTGCGCGCCTCGGCCGGCCTGTCGAGCGCAAGGTAGGCCTCGCCCATGCCGTAGAGGGCACGCCAGCCGACGCTTGACCGGTCGATCGCGCCGACGACCGGCGCGTCGCGCCGTGACCGGGCCTCGCGAAATGCCGCGAGGGCACGGGCCGGCTCCTGGGCGGCTAGCAGGGCCAGACCGTGCTGCGTCCGTAGCGGCCCGTGGTCCGGGCAGGCCTGCGCCCCCCGGTCGCCCGCCGCGACCGCCGCGGTGACGTCCCCCAAGCTGAGGTGGGCCGCGATCAGGGTGCGGTAGGTGTCGGCCGCGTTCGGCGCCGCGAGCGGGCCGCGGGAAGCCCCGCCGCCTGCGCTGATCCGCAAGGCCGACTCGCCCTCCTGCACCGCCATCGCAAAATCGCCATCGGTCAGCGCGTGCTGCGCCGCCTTGTAGCGAAGGTACGCATCGTCCGGATCGGACGTGATCGCCGCCGCGAGCAGCATCGTGTTGCGCCGCAGTTTTTGGCGCTGGTCCATCACGTCCGGCCGGTAGCCGAGATGCTCGATGACCACGGATGGTGACGGAATCACCCTCAGCGACGTACCGGGGCGCGCCTCGACCGACTCGTGGATCGCGCCGACGAAGCGCACCTCGGGCACGTTTTCCCAGAGGCGCACCATCATGTCGTCCGTCGTGCCGAGGGCCGTCTCGCTGCGCACCAGCAGCGTGTACGCCCGCGGGTGTCCGGTAGGTCCCCGACCGTCGGCGACCAGCTCCCGCAGGCGTGGCGCGGTCCTGGCCGTGATCGCCTCGTCGGCGTCGAGGACCAGGATCCAGTCGCCGGTCCCGAGGCCGATCGCGACGTTTCGCGCCCTCGCAAAGTCGTCACACCATGGAAAGTGCTCAACGTGCGCGCCTCGCGACTGCGCGATCGCCACCGTCCCGTCCGTGCTGCCGGTATCGACGACCACCACCTCGTCAACCCACGGGATCGCGCTCTCGAGGCATCGCGCCAGCATGCCGGCCTCGTCGCGCACGATCATGCAAAGGGAGATCCGCTGCCCGTCCGGCGTGGCGTTCCAGGTGCCCGTCCGCCCGCGCGAGACCATTCCGGGCGCTTCTTCCGTGATTGATTTACCCGGCCCCATCGGCGACGTGCCCCTTGCAGTGCCGGCCTGGCGCATCCCGGCGGCGGCCGACCAGTCTACGAAACGCGCGCCTCGCGCCCCCCGCGCTACTCGGACCACCGCGCCGCGCCGATGAGCCCCCTTATCGACCCCAGGCGCCGAAAAGCCCCCGATTCGGGCCTGAAGGCGGCCCGCTAACACGGCCGATGATGGTGGTGGACGCAGCTGGTGCGGTGAACGGGCCGGAAGGAACCGACCCGAGGAGAAACGGCAGACCTTGCGGTCGCCGTCGCCCGATCACCGACACCAGCACAGCGCAGGATGCGCGCGTTCTCCCGCGGCATGGAGGCCGCAGGACTGTGATCGATAGGGAGGTGCCCTGATGGCGCTCGTCATCAACTACAACCAGTCGTCCCATGCCGCCCGACGAGGCGTCGACGGGTCGCAAGCCGTCTTCCAAGGCGCGATCGAGAAGCTCTCCAGCGGGCTTCGGATCAACAAGGCCTCCGACGACGCCGCCGGCTTGGCCGTGAGCGAGAAGCTCAGGAACCAGGTCCGGGGCCTCAATCAGGCGCAGCGCAACGCGCAAGACGCGATCAGCCTCCTTCAGGTGGCCGAGGGCGCCCTCAACGAGGTCCACGGCATCCTCGGGCGCGTTCGCGAACTCTCGGTCCAGTCGGCGAACGACACGCTGACCAACTCCGATCGCACCCACATCCAGGCGGAGGTCGATGCCCTCCTGTCCGAGATTGACCGCATCAGCACGTCAACCCAGTTCAACAAGCTCAACTTGCTTGACGGATCCACCGGCGATCGGGCAGCCGCCGCGTACGTCTTCCACGTTGGCGCGAACTTCGACGACCCGACCGCATCGAACGAGATCTCCTTCGTGATCGGCAACTCCGCATTGGGGTTCAACGCCGCCAGCGATGGGCAGATCGATACGGCGACCCTCAATAACATCGCCGACCTGAAGTCGACCGGAACGGGCGTCGCGACCCAAGCGAATGCCAATACCGCGATCGCGTCGCTCGACCTCGCGATTGAGGCCGTCAGCGGTTACCGCGGCGCCATCGGCGCGATGCAGAACCGCTTGACCAGCGAGATCAACAGCCTCGGGGTCGCCGCCGAGAACACCGGTGCCGCCAACAGCCGGATCCGGGACGCCGACGTCGCGCACGCGGTCTCCGAGATGGTGCGCGCGCAGATCCTCCAGCAGTCGTCGATGGCCGTTCTCGCCCAGGCCAATCAGGCGCCGCAGTCCGTCCTGCAACTCCTCCAGTAATTCCCGGGCATGCCCGCCCGCGCGCTCCGGGAGGGAGACGCAGGGCAGGCGCGCCCGCCCCCGCGCCACGCCGCTGCCACGGCACGGGCGCGTCCGACCGGCCCCGCGAACTCTCCGTTCGCGGGGCCGGTCGCATTTCCGCTCCCGCTACGGCCACCAGTCGCCCGCCCGCCCGTGGCGCGGCCGTACCATGCGACCCGATGACCCGAGGCACCGACCCGGATCCGCTCGGGGACGCTTCCTTGCCCGACCTCGAGATCCCTGACGAGGCGGAACCGACCGGCGAGTGGGCGGCGTCGCCGGCCACGTTCCTCGACATCCTCGCCGAGGCACCGCCCGGCGCCACGATCGAGCTTGGGGCCGGAACCTACCGGATCCCCGGCACCATCGAGATCCGCAACCACGTCTTCCTGTCCGGCGCGGGCACTGTCCGCACGCACCTGGAGGCCACCGGCCCGGGCCCCGTCCTCCGCCTCGTCGGCAACGCCGCCCTGGCGCTCCGGGACCTCTCCATCAGCGCCAACCGGCAGTTCGCCTCCAATACCATCGAGGCGACCGACGGCGCCCTGATCCTGGAACGGGTGCGCGTTGGAGGGGCGCGCGACCGGCGCAACGCCCCCGACCCGGGTAGCCCGGACGGGCCCGAACCCGGCTACGGCGTCCTCCTGGACGGGAACGTCTGGGCGACGATCACCTCGTGCCGGTTCGACGGGAACGATTCGGGCGGCATTTGCGTGCGCGGGCACTGCGCCCCGACCATCGTGGACGTGCACGTGCAGGGCGGAACCGCCGGGGTCGTCTTCGCGGGACACGCCGCGGGAGCATTGACGCGGTCGCGATGCCTTGGCGCCGCCATTGGCATCCTCGTCCTCGATCGCGCGCGCCCGGTCCTCGAGGGCAACACTTGCCGCGCGAACACCCACACCGGCATCGCGTACCGCCTGATGGCCTCAGGCCTTGCCCGGGCGAACGACTGTTCCGACAACGGGTCGGTCGGCATCTGGGTCGGTGACGCCGCGACGCCGACGCTCGACGGGAACGAGTGTCGCGGCAACCGCACGGCGGGCATCGCCTACCGGCGCGCCGCGAGCGGCACCGCCACGGCCAACGCCTGCAGTGGCGGCGCCATCGCCGGCATCTGGATTGGCGAGGGCGCGTGCCCCGACCTGATCGCGAACCGTTGCGAAGGCAACGTCAATGGCCTCGCATATACCGAATACGCCGGCGGGACCGCCCGCGCGAACGTCTGCGGCGCGAACACCCTGTTCGGCATCAGCGTCGCCGCCCTCGCCTCGCCCGACATCGTGGACAACGTCCTCGAAGGCAACGCCCTCGGGGCGCTTGCCGACCAGCGATCTCCCGAGAACGGGCCGATCGTCATCCCGAACTGATGCATCGGATGCCCCGCCGCCCGCTTGCGACCCGCGCGACCCGGTTGCGGGGCCAGGGTCAATCCAGTTCGGGTGCGATCGCGGTACGAACCGCACCCCCGGCTTGCGCCCGACGCACCGGCCATCCACCGCACGACGATGCCGACGGGACGCTGGCAACCCGGTCGTCAACGGCACCCGCGGCGCGCATGGCACGCTAGAGTGGCTCGCGCGACCGGCAACCGGCCGGTGACTCGCCGCGCGACGCCCCGCCGGGACCACCACCGATGACGACGCCTGCGACCGCCACGGCGAGGCTTTCGACGATCCGACTGCGCCACCCGGTTCGCCACGAGGCGGCGCACGTCATCGACCTCGAGGCATGGGCCGACGCGGCGCGCCTCGTCGCCAGGCACGGGCGCCGCGTCGAGATCGTGCACGCCGTCGCGTCGACCCAGACGGCACCGGCCGACGAGGTCACGGCGCACGTCGCCCGCGTTGCCGGTGGCTTTCTCGGCGAGGCACGCCGCGCCCACGGCGCCGCCTGGCGATGGGCGGGTACCGCCGTCGCCGCGTTCCTCGCCGTCGCTTGGTTCGACGCGGTCACCAACCTCGTATCGGTCGTCACTGCCACGGGAGGCGAGGTCCTCGCCATCGTCGTGGCGGCGATTCCGGCCGGCCTCGCCGCTGGCAAGGTCGTCGCCGAGGCGCGACGCGCCCGATCGTTGGGCGCCGTCGGCCGCGCCCTTGCGCTTGCCCGGGTCCGCCGGGCCGCCGTCCTGGAAGAGGGCGGCGACGACGTCGCGGCCTTCGCCAGCGAGTGCCTGTCGTCCCTCACTGAACTCGACGGCCTGGTCGCCCAGTTGCCGGATGCCGGCACGGACACCTGCGCGCGCGCCGCGATCCTCGCCCTCGGCATCGCCCGGGCCGCCTCCCGGCATGGCCTCGCGCCCGTCGCCGACGCCTACCACGCGATCCACGTCACCTTGGCGTCCGCCGAGGCGAGTGCCGCCGCGGCCGAACACGCCGGCGGCATGTTCGCGGAATCGCGCGTGCGCCGCACGATGCGCCGGGCACACGGCGCGATTCACGCCTCGCTATCGCCGTTCCGTGTCGTCGGCGGGGTCCGCACCTTTCCGCTCGCTCCCGCCTTTGGTGTCGTCGTCGCCCTCGCGATCGTCGGCGTCACGGCCGCCATCACCGGCACCTTTGTCGTCCCCAACGAAACGGCCGTGATCGTCGATCCCCCGGAGGCCCGGCTCGCACGCATCGCCGAGGCCGTCGGCGTCGACCTCTCGCCCCTCGGCTTCGACGGGGGAACGCGCACGGTCGTTCGCATCCCGGGCGCCCAATGGTCGTGGCCACCGCCGTTCGCCGACCGTCGCGCCGTGGTTCTCGGCGACCAGTTCGCCACCGTCCGGTCGGTCGTCATCCAGACCGGCCCCGACACCTTCACCGTCCTGCAGGTTCGCATCCGCTTCCGGATCGTCGACCTTTCGCGGTGGGCGCGCTTCGACGCGACCGGCAACGGCTCGGCGCGTCTCGGCCGAGGCATCTCCGCCGAGTTGCAGGGGCGCCTCGAGGCCGTCGCGCGGGACCTCCTGCAACGCGGCGCGCGCGAACCGGCCCTCGCCCAGAACCCGCGCGCCCTCGCCCGGCAGGTCGAACAGGTCATGGTCATGCAGTTGCCGGGGATGCTTGGCCAGTTTGCCGGCACCGTCAACTCCTTCGACATCGTCGCTGAGGCCGGCGTCCGCGTCGATCCCAACTTCCGGCAGGCGGATGTCGGCCTCGACCGGACGGCCACTGCCGCCACCGCGGGCTTGGGCGTCGGCCCGTAGCGGTGGCCGGTCCCCGCGGTGATCGCACCGTGCCGAGGGGCGCCAGACACGCCCGGGTGGCTACACTCGACCTCGCGCCGTGAGTACCCCTTCGGACCGTACTGACGCCCAGCCGCCCATCGAACCTGTCGGCCTGCCCGTCCATCCGCAAGCCGATCCGCCTGCGTCGCCGGGTGCGGCCACGGCATTGCCCGCGACTGACTCGCCCGATCCGGTCAGCCGTGCCGTCGATCCGGCAATCGACGCGATGCGTGCGCCGGAAGCGGCACGTCGCCCCCGCGGTGCGCCCATCGCGTCACCCGGACCCGCACCTGCGTCACCGATCGACGGCCCGCCGGGCAACCTGGCCCCCGATGTGACGGCACGTGATCGGGGTCCCGTGCCAACCCCCCTGCGCCTCGCGACGAAACGCCCGGCCGCGCCAGTCATGCCAGTGGTGCCCGCGAAGCCGGCAGACCGTGATGTGGCCCGGAAGACCCCAGCCCCATTGGCGCGAGAGAAAGCACGAGCGTTGCTGCCCTCCATTTACCCCGTGCCTCCGGCGGTCCCTACCCTCGTGACCAAGGCGAATAGGCAACCAGTCGCCGCGTCCGAGGCACCCGCCACGCTTGGGGCGCCCGCCACGCTTGGGGCGCCCGCCACGCTTGGGGCACCCGCCACGCCCGGGGCACCCGCCACGCCCGGGGCACCCGCCACGCCCGAGGCACCCGTGGCGCCCGAGGCCTCGCCATTCGAGCCGCTGGCGCCCGAACCGCCGCCGTCCGAACCGCCAGCAACCGAATCGCAGCCCTCCCCGCGTCGCGGACGCGCGCCGGTGGCTGCCCCCACCCTGGGCGCGGCCGATTTCGTGGCGACGATCGAGGCCCTCGTCCGGACTGGTTCCTCGGGAGCGGTCCTGCGCCAGGCCCGCCTGATGCGCCGCATCTCAATCTCGGACGTCGGCGCCACCACGCGCATCCGGCCCGAGTACGTCGCGGCGATGGAGGACGGCACACCAGGCGTACTGCCTCCGGGACGCTATGGCCTCAGCCTCTACCGGTCGTACGCCATCTTCCTCGGCGTGCCGCCTGACGACATCGTCCGCATGCGCGACCTCGAGGCCGGGCGTCGTGCGCGATCGGTGAGCATCTTCGGCGCGCGCGTCTCCGTGCAATCGTCACGCCGCCTCGTCGCCGTCGCCGTCATCGTGACGGCCCTCGCCCTTGCAGCTACCTTCTGGCACGTCCTGCAACCCCTTGGCACCGGCGAGATCGAGGCCGCGACCGCTCGCGCCCTCGCGCAGGCGACCTACCTCCCCGGGATCACGGCCGCCCCGACACGGATGCCTCCGGCCGCCACCGTGTCGCTCCCGACCGCCGCACCGGCCCCGACGACCGCGCCTGTACCGTCCCGGGTGCTCGGCGGGGCGCCAACGGCCACCTCCGAACCGGCAAGTCCCGGCCGAGTCGCGGCACCCGTCTCTGGTCCGGTCGACCCCGGCGTCGTCACCCTGTCCTTCCTCGAGGAAAGCTGGGTCCGGGTGTCGGTCGACGGCACCTTGGTGTTCGAGGGGACGGCGCGCCCGAACGAGCGCCGGAACTATTCGGGAGACGTCGTCGCGGTCGTCATCGGCAACGCGGCGGGCGTCGACCTCGTCGCCTTCGGTGACCGCGTCGGCGTCGTCGGCAAGACGGGCGAGGTGTTCGAGGCCATCTACCGGCGACCGTCGGGGTAGGCCAGCGCCGGACGACGTGCCCTCGTAATGTGGGACACTCGGAGAAATGACCACCGAACCATCAGGCATGGCGCGCCGTCACGGACGATCCCCGGCCCTGACGCCGAAACGGGCGGCCAGCCGTCGCGCCGGATCCCCGTCCTCCCGGGTCGTCCAGTGACCGCAACCACGCGCCGCTTCTTCATCGAAAACCTCGGGTGCCCCAAGAACGCCGTCGAGGGCGAGGGCATGGCCGAACGGCTTCGCCTCGCTGGCTACGCCGCCACCGATGACGCCCACGACGCGGACGTCGTCATCGTCAACACGTGCAGCTTCATCCAGCCGGCGCAGGAGGAGTCGATCGACCGCCTCTTCCACTACCTGAACGCCCGCCGCACGGGCCAGAAGGTCGTCGCCGCCGGGTGCCTCGCCGAACGCTTCGGCGACGCCCTCGACAAGGACATGCCCGAACTCGACGGCATCATCGGCACGCGCCAGTGGTTCGAGATCGACCGCCTTCTGGCCGAGGTCGAACGGGGCGTCCGCCCCTGTTGGCACGGTGCCGATGCGGTCGCCGACCCGACGTTCGCGCGCCATGCCGTCGGCCCGACCGCGTACGTCAAGATCGCCGAGGGGTGCAACATGGCGTGCACCTTCTGCGCGATCCCGTCGTTCAAGGGGGCCCAGCGCAGCAAGGCGGTCGCCGACGTCGTCGCCGAGGTGCGCCAACTTGTCGATGGCGGCGCCCGCGAAGTCATCCTCGTCGCCCAGAACACCACCGCGTACGGCCTTGACATGGCCCGCGAACCGGGCACCACGCGCGGGTCGTCACCCCTCGCGCGCCTGCTCGAGGCCATCTGCGCGGGCGTCCCTGACCTGCCGTGGTTGCGGGTGCACTACTGCTACCCGGGGTGGGTCAATGATGACCTCCTCGAGACGATGGCTCGCCTCGATCAGGTCGTGAACTACCTTGACATGCCGTTGCAGCATGCCGACCCCGAAATCCTGCGCGCGATGAACCGCCCGCGAGACATGCGCCACGTCGCCGACGTCCTGGCGCGCGCGCGCACCCTCATGCCCGACCTTGCCCTGCGCACCACCTTCATCGCCGGCTTCCCCGGCGAGACCGACGCGCACTGGCAGTCGGTCCTCGACTTCATGGACGAGGTTCGCTTCGACCACGTCGGCGTCTTCACGTACTTCCCGGAGGTCGGAACCCCGGCGGCCTCCCTTGGAGGCACCGTGCCCGACCGCACCCGGAAGCGGCGCCAGCGGGCGGCCATGGCGCGCCAGCAGGAGATCTCCGCCTCGCGCACCGCCACCCTCGTCGGCACGACCATCGACGTCCTCGTGGAGGGCGTCGCCGAGGATGACGCCCGTGCGTCCGGCATCGGCGGCACGGGCGCACGCCTGGTCGGGCGCACCTTCCGCGACGCACCCGAGGTCGACGGCTTCACCGTCTTCGAAGGCACCGCCCGCCGTGGCCAGATCGTGCCGGTCGCGATCACCCGCAGCGGCCCCTACGACCTGTTCGGGCATCAGGTCGGCTTCGTGCCCGCCGCCCTCGGGACGGATCACCCGGTCAACGGCGCGGCACCTCGCAAGCGCATCGGCCTGAAGTCCTTGCCGATGGCCCAACCACGATAAGGGGCCTCCGTCTCCCGCGAAGCGGGGGACGGATCGCGTACGCGGATAACGATGTCGGGGGTCGGGGGTCACGCCCCGCCGGATCGCCGCGTTACGCCCGGCCCCCACCCCCAGCCCCTCCCCCGCTGGCGCGGGAGAGGGGAGTTCCGCTCCGCGGGCATCCTGCCCGCTCCGCCGCCGTGGTATCGCGCCGACCACCGGACGCGCACCCGCAGGGCCGTCGATAGGCGCACGGATCGTCGCGGCGGGCATCGATTCCGCTCCCCTCTCCCGCGAAGCGGGGGAGGGGCTGGGGGTGGGGGTCCCTGGGCAATGCCACCGCCCTCGCGGCGGAAGCAGATCGCCAGTCAGCCACGATCCCGGAGCGGGCAGGATGCCCGCGCACCGACAACGGCACCCCGACGCGCGAGGCGCTTTCGGAGGGGCGGCCTCCCCAGCCACTCCTTTGCCGGCAGGACGCCGGCGCTCCCAGTCCCCGCCCCGGCGGGTTCGGGAGGGTGCTGGCGTCCGGGTCACGCGCGCGAGGCGTGCGCGGGCACGGCGGGCGAGGTCCGCGAGGACGGCGTCGGCGACCGTGATGGCGGCGGCGAGCACCCACCAGATGGCGACGACGTGGGTCGCCAGGAAGAGGCGCCCGACCCGTGCGGGGTCGCGGCTCCCGGTCGCCTTCAAGTCCCAGCCCCGCGACTTCCACGCCAGGAAGTGACGCTCGATCCCCCAGCGGGTTGCACAGGCGTCCAGGGCGTCGTCCCCGGGGCGCCTGATGGCGCGCGAGCGCATCGGCCTGAAGTCCTTGCCGATGGCCCAGCCACGATAGGCAGGCCGCCCCTCACCCGCCAAGGTCGCCGCGGCACTCTGCGGTGATCGCCGCGAGCGCGCGGTCGGCGAGCGGCACCAGCGGGTTGCCCGTCGGCCGGTAATACGGCAGGCAGATCGCCGCCCAGCTCAGCGCCCACCCGCGCCCGCGCGCCCACGTCGCGTCGTCGCTCCCACACGCCTCGCGGAATGCCCGCCGTGCGTCGCCGTCGAACAGCATCCACCCGGCCATCAGGTCGGTCGCCGGGTCTCCCGTCGAAAGGCACCCCCAGTCGATCGCGGCCACGATTTGCCCGTCACTTCCCAGGAGGTTGACCGGGATCAGGTCGCCGTGGACCCACCGGGGCGCCCCGGCCCACGGAGTAACGGCCAGCGAGGCCACCCACGCGTCCATCAGGAGGGGCAGGTCGAAGCCGTCGCCGAGAAGTGCGAGGTTCCGTCGCGTCGCGTCGTCGCGAAGGGCAAGGGGCACGCCCCGCCTTGAGGTGCTCGGCGACGGCGGCGGCCCACCCGTGGCATCGATCGCCCCAAGCGCCCGCACGAACGCCCCGAGGTCGCGTGCCGCCGCGACCGGATCGCGAAGGCCATCGGGCGTCACCGACTCGCCCTTGATCCACCGCACGACCGCCCACGGCCACGGGAAGGCCGCCGTCGCCGGGGCGGTGGCCACGACTTCCGGGATGGCCAACGGCAACTGGGGCGCGAGGAATGGCAGCCATCGCGCCTCGGCATCGACCTGGCCGGCCGCCGACGGTCGCCGGGGCAGGCGCACCGCGAGGTCGTCGCCCAGGCGGTAGATCGCGTGGTCGGTACCGCCCGGCACGACGCGTCGCAGCGGCCAGTCGCGCCACTCCGGGAACCGGTCCGCGACGAGGCGCCGCGCAAGGGCCACGTCACTGTCGATCTCGTCGACATGAAGGCGCCTGCCGCCGCCATCCCCTGCGATGGGGGCCGCGCCGGTCATGCCCAGTCGAACGATCTCGCGACCGCCTTCTTCCACCCCGCGAAGAGCGCCGCGCGGGTGTCGTCGGCCATCGACGGCGCCCAGTCCCGGTCCTGTTCCCAGTTTGCCCGCAGCTCGCCGAGGTCGCGCCAATACCCGACCGCGAGGCCGGCGGCGTACGCCGCACCGAGAGCCGTCGTTTCCGTCACGCGGGGCCGGATCACCGGCACGTCAAGGATGTCGGCCTGGAACTGCATCAACAGGTCGTTCGCCACCATGCCGCCGTCGACGCGCAAGGAGGTCAACGTGACGCCGCTGTCGGCATGCATCGCATCGACCACCTCGCGGACCTGGTACGCCGTCGCCTCGAGGGTCGCGCGGGCGAGGTGAGCCTTCGTCACGTACCGCGTCAGGCCGGCGATGACGCCGCGCGCGTCCGACCGCCAGTACGGCGCGAACAGCCCGGAGAACGCCGGGACGACGTACGCGCCGCCGTTGTCGGGCACCGACCGCGCCAGCGGTTCGATGTCCGGGGCGCGTTCGATCAGGCCGAGGTTGTCGCGCAGCCACTGCACGAGGGCGCCCGCGATCGCGATCGACCCCTCGAGGGCGTAGGTCGCCGGCGCGTCGCCGAGCTTGTACCCAAGGGTCGTCAGAAGCCCGTGCTTCGAGGCGACCGGCGCCGTACCCGTGTTCAACAGCAGGAAGCACCCGGTGCCATACGTGTTTTTCGCCTCGCCCGGCGAGAAGCACGCCTGGCCCATCAGCGCCGCATGTTGGTCCCCCAGGGCACCCGCCACCGGCACGCCTTCAAGCATCCCTCGGGCGATGCCGTACACCTCGCTCGATGACCGGATGCACGGCAGGATCGCCGCCGGCACGCCGATGGCGTCCAGGAGGACCGGGTCCCAGTCAAGCGTGTGGAGGTTCATGAGGAGGGTGCGCCCTGCGTTCGTGACGTCGGTGACGTGCACGCCGCCCGACGGCCCGCCGGTGAGGTTCCAGATCAGCCAGGCATCGATCGTGCCCGCAAGCAGCTCGCCGCGCGCGGCGCGGTCCCGAGCATCCGGCACGCGGTCGAGCAACCACCGCAACTTCGGCCCGGAGAAGTACGTCGCCAGCGGCAATCCCGTGCGGTCGCGGAAGCGGTCCTGCCCGCCATCGGTCGCGAGCTCGTCGCACAGTCCCGCCGTCCGCATGTCCTGCCAGACGATTGCCGGGGCGACCGGTTGACCGGTCTGGCGGTCCCACAGGACCGTCGTCTCCCGCTGGTTCGTCACCCCGACCGCGGCGAGGTCCCCCGGCACGAGGCCTCCGCGCGCCAGTGCCTCCGACACCACCTGTTGCGTGCGGGTCCAGATCTCGACGGCATCGTGCTCGACCCATCCCGGTTGCGGGAAATGCTGCGCGTGCTCCGCCTGCGCGCTGGCGACCGGGTGCCCGGCGTGATCGAAGACGATGCACCGCGTGCTGGTCGTCCCCTGGTCGATCGCCGCGACGTGGCGGCGCGAGGCCCTTACCTCCGACATCTGTCCCTCCCGTGGTCACGTTGCCCGCTGGTCACCCGGTCCCGCCGGAGTGGGTGGATGGGTGCCCCTGGTCCGCGGGCATCCCTGCCGGCCGGAGTGGGGGATGCTGGGAATGCCGATGTCACGCCGACCGTCCCGGCACCGCGTATTGCGCGGCCTCGACCTCGTAGTCGGCGACGGCGGCGTCGCGTCGTCCGTCCGACCACCCGAGTTCCCGCGCGAGGAGCGACGCGACATCCCTCGCCGCCGACCGCCCCTGGTCGCGCGTCAGCAGCGCCACGCGCAGGCGCCGCGCAAGGACGTCGCCGACCGACCCGGCCTGCTCGTGCCGGATCCCGTACGCCGCCTCGGCGCGCGTCGACCCGACCCTTGCGTCGCCCGGGACCAGCGGGGCGGCCAGCGACGGGTCATCCTCGACCATCGCTTCGAGGACCGGGAACCGGGCGCCGTAGCGGGCGATCATGGCCGCGCGAAACTCGCGCCCCGCCGGTCCCGTAGCACCCGCGAGCGCTCCGTCGCGCCACGCCGCAAACTCGGCGACCCCCATCGGGCGCGCGAAGCCCCCCAGCGATTTGGTCGACGTGACCGACGCGCCCGCGCCACGTGGCCCCGTGAGCCGGCGGGCCGCCACGTCGACCACCCGTTGCGCCATGTGCCGGAAGGTCGTCAGCTTGCCCCCCGCGATCGCGACAAGCCCCGGTTCCAGCTCCCATACCCGGTCCTCACGCGAAAGGGACCTCGTCGGGCGCCCGTCGCGCCCTGCTATCGAGACCAGTGGTCGAAGTCCCGCCTGCGTCGCGAGCACGTCCCCTCGGCCGAGGCCTGCGTGCGGGAAGGCACGGTTTGCGGCCTCGAGAAGGTAGTCCATCTCCTCCGGCAGCGTCACCGGTGCGGCAAGGTCCCCCGCGTACGGCGAGTCCGTCGTGCCGATCATCGCCACGCCGAGCCACGGCACGATGAAGAACAGGCGCCCGTCACGCGTCGTCGACCCGTACACCGCCGCGTCCCGGGGGAACCCGTCGATGGGGACGAAGAGGTGCACGCCCTTCGCGGGCAGGACACGGGGATGGCCGGCGCGTGGCGCGACGATGTCCTCCAACCAGACGCCGGCGGCGACGACCACGACCGGCGCATCGACCTGGAAGGCCTCGCCGGTCACGAGGTCCTCCACGGCGGCCCCGGTCACCACGCCGTTCCGCCGCACGACCTCGCGCATCGCGACGCGGTTCGCCACCGCCGCCCCATGCGCGACCGCACCGGCCAGGACCTCGACGACCATGCGGGCGTCGTCGGTCTGCGCGTCGCGATAGACGTACGCGCCCGCAAGGCCGGGTTCAGCGAGACCGGGTGCGAGCCGTCGCGTCGCCGCCGTCTCAAGCCACTGGTGGCGCGGCGCACCTGACCCGATGGCGAGCGCGTCGTACAGCGCCAAGCCGGCGGCGAGCGTCGCCCGCTCGCGCCAGCCACCGTAGATCGGGAAGAGGAACGGCGTCAGCTCGACGAGGTGCGGCGCCAGGCGGCCTACCACCCCGCGTTCGTGCAGGGCTTGCCGCACCAGGAGCACGTCCGCCTGCTGCAGGTAGCGGAGCCCACCGTGCAGGAGCTTGGTCGACCGCGAGCTCGTCCCCGAGGCGACATCCTGCTTCTCGACGAGGGCGACCCGCAGCCCCCGCGACGCGGCGTCCCACGCCACGCCCGCGCCGGTAATGCCCCCACCGACGACGAGAAGGTCAAAGCGTTCGCGACGCAAGCGCTCGACGTGCGCCTCGCGACGGCCCAGGCCGACCGGTGCGGGGCTGGGGGCGGTGCCCATCGACCGACGCTATCACATTGCGGCCGAGGTCGGCCGCAGGTGCCCACCAGAAGCGCCCGGGTCTCGTTCTGGTCAGTGCGGGGAGCGTCGTCGTTCCCCGGCGCAGACGGTCGCTATACTCGAGGGGCCCAATGAGGAACCTCTTCCGCCGGGCGCTGCCCCTCGTAACCGGCGACGCGGCGCAAGAGGCGGCTCCCGATCTCTGGGTGCGGTGCGGTCGGTGCCGCGAGTTGCTCTACACCCGCGAGTGGGAGGCGGCGCACCGCGTGTGCGCCAAGTGCGGCTTCCACGCCCGCCTCAGCGTCGCTGACCGGTTGGCCCACCTCCTCGACGCCGGTTCCTGGCACGAGCGCGACGCCAACCTCCGCCCCTCCGACCCCTTGGGCTTCGCACCGCCCGGTCGCCCAAGCTACGTTGACAAGCTTGCTGCCGAGGCGCGCGAGTCGGGTCAGACCGAGGCCGCCGTCTACGGTCACGGCACCATCGACGGCATCCCCGTCGTGCTCGCCATCCTCGACATGGCGTACTTCGCCGGCACCCTCGGCGCCGTCGTCGGCGAGAAGGTCGCCCGCGCCTTCGAGCTTGGCATCGCCGAGCGATGCGCCGTCGTCGTCGTCTCCGCCTCCGGCGGCGCACGCCAGCAGGAGGGGGTCGTCGCCCTCGTCCAGATGGCCAAGGCGGCCGCCGCCGTGCAGGCCCTCGCCGGCGCGCGCCTGCCCTACGTCTCGATCCTTACCGACCCGACCCTCGGCGGCGTCACGGCGAGCTTTGCCACCCTTGGCGACTGCATCCTGGCCGAGCCCGGCGCCGTGATCGGCTTCGCCGGGCCCCGCATCATCGAGCAGACCACCGGCGAGAAGTTGCCCCCCGGCGCGCAGACGGCGGAGTTCCAGCTGGCTCACGGCATGGTCGACCTCGTCGTCGCCCGTCGCGACCAGAAGGCGGCGGTCGCGCGCGTCATCCGCCTCCTTCTCGATGGCACCGCCGCGACCGTCGTCGCGCCGGGAGCGCCGGAACCGGCCGCCACTGGCACGAACGGCACCAGCTTCGCGACCTCCCCGACCGTCGCCCAGGTCACTCGATGACGCTCCTCCTCGACTTCGAGAAGCCGGTCGGCGACCTGCGCGCACGTCTCGAGACGGTCGAGCGCGACTACGCCACGGATCCGACCGACGAGCTTGGGCGCCTCCGCGCCGACCTCACCCTCGATCTCGCCAATCGCACGCGAGCGATCTACCAGTCGCTCACCCCGTGGCAGACGGTGCAGGTCGCACGCCACCCGCTCCGGCCCCAGACGCTTGACTACGCGATCGGCATGTGTACGGAGTTCGTGGAGTTCCATGGCGACCGCGCCTTCGGGGATGACCGCGCGATCGTCGGCGGCCCGGCCCGAATCAACGGCCGCGCCGTGGTCCTCGTCGGCCAGCAGCGAGGGCGCGAGACGCGCGAACGGCTCGACCGCAACTTCGGGTCGCCCCATCCCGAGGGCTATCGCAAGGCGCACCGCCTCTTCCAGATGGCGGCGAAGTTCGGCCTGCCGGTCGTGACGATGATGGACACCCCCGGGGCCTCGCCGGGCCTCGGTGACGAGGAACGCGGGCAGGGGTGGGCCTTGGCCGCCAACCTCGCGGCCCTCGCGACCCTGCCGGTGCCGATCGTGTGCGTCGTCATCGGCGAGGGCAACAGCGGCGGCGCCCTTGCGATCGGCGTCGGCGACCGCTTCCTGATGCTCGAGCACGCGATCTTTTCGGTGGCCTCGCCCGAGGCCGCCGCGAGCATCGTCTGGAAGGACGCCAAGCACGCGCCTCACGCCGCCGACGCCCTCAAGCTCACCGCCCCCGACCTCCTGCGCCTGCACTTGATCGACCGCATCGTGCCCGAACCGGTCGGCGGCGCCCACGGCGACCCCTCGGGCACCATCACCTCCCTTCGCGCCGTCCTCGACGAGGAACTCGCCCGCCTCGCCGCCATGCCGGTCGCCGAGCTCGTGGCGTCCCGGTACGCCAAGTACCGGCGCATCGGTTCGTGGTTCGAGCAGGGCGGCGCACCTTCCTGACCATGGCCCGCGTCCGCCTTCGCGTCCCGGCACCCCGCCCGGCGTTCGCGACAGGCGCGGTTGCGACGGCTTCGATCACCCCCATCGACCTGCCGCAAGCGCCCCACGCCGCCGCCGCACGGGTCGACACGCCCCCCCTTTCCCGTCGGGAGAAGGGGCGAGGGAGTGAGGGGATGCCCCCCGCGCCCACGCCGGCACCTCACACCGCCGCGCGCGAGGGGAGGAGCGTTCCTGCCCACGCCCGAATCGTCGCGGAGGTCCTCGCTGCGCGCCACTTCCGCCACCTCTCGCCTGACCTTGTCACCCGCGTGACCGCCGTCGAGGCCCCCAAGGCCCCGCGCCACGCCGACGCAGTCGATCGCGTGAAACGGCGCCTCCACCAGGTCGCCAACGCCTACGTCCCCGCCCTGCATGCCCCTCGCGATGCCATCGACGCGATCCGCGCCGCCGCCGGTGATGCCGACGCCCTGCGCGTCCTCGCCGTCTCCCTGATGCACGGCCATGCCTCGACCGCGGAGCGCCTCCCGACGCTCGACCTCGTCGGGCCGGCCCTGCGCCGCGTGATCGGGACCGGTGTCGACCTCCCGCCTCGCCGCGTGGTCGACCTCGCCTGCGGCCTCAACCCCCTCCTCCTCCCGTGGCTTGGACTTCCGCGCGACTGCACCTACGAGGCCTACGACGTCGATGCCCGCCTCGTCGGCATCGTCGACGCCTTCCTGCAGGCGTGGGGCCAGTCCGGGTCGGCCTCCGTGCGTGACGTCGTCGGCGACCCCGTCGGCGGGACGGCCGACCTCGTCCTCCTGATGAAGGCCGTGCCCTGCCTCGACCAGGTGCGAGCCGGTAGCGCCCGCACCGTCCTTTCGGGAATCCACGCCCGACGCGTCATCGTCACCTGGCCCATCCAGTCGCTTGGCGGCACCGCGAAAGGCATGCGCGCGACCTACCGCCGCGCCTGTGACGCCCTCGTCGCCGACCTGCCGTACGTCGTGGCCGAGGTCGCGATTCCCGGCGAACTCGCGTTCGTCCTCGACCGCGCCCCGGGCGCCGGCCCGGACGCCTAGCGTGACCACCTCCCGCGCCGCGACGGCACCGACGGTCCTCCGCACCCGGCACGGCGACCTGGCCCTCCCCTGCTTCCTGCCCGATGCCACGCGCGCGACCGTTCGGGCCGTCGACTCCGGCGACCTGCGCGGGATCGGGATCGACGGCATCGTCGTCAACGCCTTCCACTTGCTGCGCGCGCCCGGCACCCGCCTCGTCAAGGCCGCCGGGGGCATCCATCGCTTCATGGACTGGGACCGCCCGGTCATCAGCGACTCCGGTGGCTTCCAGGTCTACTCGCTCATCCGCCAGGACCCGGCCAACGGCACCATCCGACCGAACGAGGTGATCTTCAAGGAACCGTCCACCGGCGAGAAGGTCATCCTCTCGCCCGAGAAGGTCATCCTCTCGCAACTCCAACTTGGCAGTGACGTCCTGTACTGCCTCGACGACTGCACCGACGCCGAGGACGACCTCGCCGAACAGGCGCTCGCCGTCGACCGGACCGTCCGGTGGGCCGCGAAGGCCCGTGCGACCTTCGACGCGCAGGTGCGTCCGGTACGGCGCCGGGCGACGCGCGACGACCCGCCCACGGAGGCCGGGCACCTCGACGGCACGCGCCCGTACCTGTTCGGTGTCGTGCAAGGCGGCGGTTCGGCGGCGTTGCGTCACGAGTGCGCGCAGGCCCTCGTCGCGATCGGCTTCGACGGCTACGGCTACGGTGGGTGGCCCTTCACGCCCGACGGGTCGTTGCGCGTGGAAATGCTCGCCGCCGTTGCTGAGGCCCTGCCGCCGGGGACGCCGTTGCACGCCCTCGGCATCGGACGGCCCGACCACGTCGTGCGCGCCCACGCCCTCGGGTACACGATCTTCGACTGCACCCTGCCGACGCGCGACGCCCGTCGCGCACGCCTCTACGCGTGGCGCCCCGGCTACCCGGCGCGGCGGCCGCGCCCCGGTGACGACTTCTTCGAGGCCCACTACCTCCTCGACCAGGTGCATGCCAACGACTTCCGCCCCGTCGACGAGACCTGCGATTGCCCCGCGTGCGCGCGCCACACCCGCGCGTACCTGCGCCACCTGTTCAAGGTCGGCGATGCCGTCGCCTGGCGCCTCGCGACGCTCCACAACCTGCGCTTCTACGTCCGGTTGATGGAGTCGCTCCGGACGCCCGAACCCGGGTAGGGCGTGGGAGTGGGAGGTGGTGCTTCCCTCTCCCGCCGCAGCGGGGGAGGGATTGAGGGTGGAGGCCGTTCTGGGGTCGCCTACGCGTCAGCGTCCCGCGGCTACGGCGGGAGAAGCGCGGATGGGTCCCCGTCATCGACATCGAACGCGCCCGGGTCCACCGCGAGGGCGTCCAGCCACCTCGCGATCGCCTCGTCCCCGGGAGGGGCCGTCCTCGCCATCATCACGTGCGGGCGGGCACGCGAACGTTGTGTCCGCCGGGCGATGATCGCGTCCCGGGCGGCGTCGGGCGCGACCGGCGCAGGTGCCCCGCCAACCCACGAACCCTCGACCACTCGCCACTCGCGGCGCGCGACCAACCGCCCGTCGCGCGTGAGGAAGGTGACGACGGACGGGTCGTCCGGGCCGGACCGCGCCTCGGCCCGGCAGGCGAGCAGCAGCCACGCGCCTCGGGGCACGTCGGCGAGGGGTCGCACGTCGACGCGCAAGCGCACGACCTTCCGGCGGGTCTGCTCGAGCCACGCGACGGCCCCAGCGTCGGCAGGCATCGCGCGCAGGCCCGCATCGATCGCCACCAGCGCCGCGTCGCGTCCGCCCGCCAGCCAAGCGCGCCCAAGGTCGACCGCCCGGGCGTACTCCTCCGGCGTCACGTGGGGGGCGCAGGGTGCCGGGCACGTGCCTTGCCCGTACAGGAGGCACGGCACGCGCAGGCGGGCGGACCGCGCCGGCAGCGTGCGCGTGCATGGCCGGATGCCGAACGCCCGCACGACCGTTCGCGCCGCCTTCCGCGCATCGGCGCTTGTCCGGTATGGCCCGAACGTCGCCTCCGCCGGATGCGTCGACGGGTCGCGCGTGCCCCCGATCCGCGGGAACGGCCCGGTAGCGTCGAGGACGAGGTACGGCGGCCCGTGCCGGGCGGTCGCCTGCACGTTGTAGGGCGGGCGCGTTTCCCCGATCATCGACTGTTCGAGGATCGCCGCGTCGAGTTCGCAGGCGGTCGCCTCATGCGACACGGCGGCGGCGCGCGTCAGGAGGGCATCGCCCCGCGCCGTCGCACCGGTCCCCGCGAAGTGTTGCGCGACGCGCGCGCGCAAGTTCGCCGCCTTCCCCACGTACAGGACGGCACCGGCCGCGTCGTGGAACCGGTAGACGCCCGGCCCCTCCGGGAGGAACGCCCCCGGCGCGGTCGCGGAGATCGCGCCGGTCGCCACGCGCCAACCAAGGGTCGGCGCCGCGTCCACATGCCCGCCGGGCAAGGCGGGGGCAAGGGAATGGGTCGCCGCGTCGCCCCGCTCGGCCTGCCGCGCACATAGCGCCAGCCAGATTCCAGCCACCTGACGTGCCCGTTCCGGCGCCCGGTCGCGACGGACCGGCGGCACCCCGAGGGCCGACGTCACGCGGTCGAGGCTTGGCCGGATGAGGCCCGGAAGGACCGCCCGCGCCAGTGCCTCCGTGTCGATGACCGTCATCCCTCGCCGGTACGGCGGCGCCACGCCATGCCACCGCGCGAGCACCCCTAGGGCGTCGAGGACCGTGGCGACGTCATGCCCGATGACGGTGGTGCCCGCGATCAGGCCAGCCATCTCCTCGAGGACGGCGGTCACGGGGGGCGCGCCCTCGAATGCCTCGGGTTCGAGGCCCGCGCGTTCCAACACGGTCATCGGCAGTCGCACGTGCCCGGTCACCCCGGGGTCGGGGTTGGCCAGCGACGACCACGTCATCGCGATAGTCCCGGCCTCGATCCGCACGACGGCCGCCTCGACCAATCGCAGTCGCCCACCGCGCGACCCGGCGAGCAGGACCGCGAGGGCCGAGACTGGGCCAACCGGTTGCACCTCGACGGAACTCCGCGCCCAGTCCAACGCCGATGCCGATCCCGAAGCCAGCTCCGTCGGTGCCGACGCGTGCCCGGGCACGTCGGGTGCGGGTCCGGTCGTTGGCGACGGGAGACGGACCGTGGCGAACCACCGGCCGTCGGCGGCCACCGTCGCGTCGCCGCGGGACACCAGGCGGTCCAGCAGCGCGCCGGCCCGGTCGACGACCGCCGCGAGGCGCACCGACGCCGCCCCGAACAGCGCCGCGGAGAGGTCGGCCGCGGTCAGGCCGGTCGGGGACGCCTCGAGGACCGCGCGTGCCCGGTCGGCAAGCGTGCCGGGATCAGTCACCGGTCGGCACCGCCCGGTCGCCGTCCCGTCAGCCTGACTTGCCCGGTCACCCGTCGGGCGACGGCGTGTCGGGCGCCAGCGGCGTCAGCAGCGTCCCGCGTTGCAGCTTCGGCACCAGCGACGCGTGGAAGTAGTTCCGCGCCCGCACCCGCGCGAACCGCGCCAGCATCGGGCCGCCACGAAACGTCAACCGGTCGCCATCCTGCACGGCCACCGCCGGGCCCCCATCGACGGACAGGACCGCCTCCTTGCCGGCGGGTGCCGATCCCAGCGATACCTGCACGTCGATCTGGGTCGAGGCGCCGAAGACCAGCGGGTTGCGGAAGCTGACGAACGGCAGGACCGGCGTCAGCACCAGCACGGCCATGTCCGGCGGAATGACTGGCCCGCCAGACGCGAGGTTCGACCCGGTGCTTCCCGTCGGCGTCGCGATCAGCAGGCCGTCGGCGGCGAAGCTGGTCAGGTACTGCCCGCCGACCCACGTGTTCAGGCGCACGATGTGGTTCGCCGGCCCGCGGCCGACGACCGCGTCGTTGATCGCGAGGTGCGACCCGATCCGCTCCCCCTGCCGCTGGTGGTCGATCTGGAGCGTGACCCGTTCCTCGACCCAGTAGTTCCCGTCGAGGAGGGCCTGCCAACCTGGCCCCATGTCGTCTGGCGCGAACTCGGCCAGGAAGCCGACCCGCCCCAGGTTGACGCCAGCGACCGGCACGCCATGCGGCGAGGCGACTCGCGCCGCGCGGATCAGCGTGCCGTCACCCCCGAAACACAGGACGACGTCGGTCCCGTCGAGGCACGGGTCGACCTCTGTCAGGTCCCACGACGACGCCTCCCAGACGTCGACCCCGCGACCACGCGCGACGGCAGCGGCCTCGTCGGCAAGCGGGCCGGACTCCGGCCGGTGGGGACTTCGCACGATGCCCACGCGGCAGGGTTTGTCCACGGCGCGGAGTCTAGCCCTTCCCGCCGACGCCTCCTCATGGCGAGTGCGACCGCGGCCTAAGACTTCGTGCGCCCCTTCCCCTTGCACTTCGGGCACTCGCCCTCGACGCGGTGCCACCCACCGGGCTTCGACGGGTCCGGCCAATGTTCCGAGACGTGGCCGGACCCCCGGCATCGGGTGCACGTCACGGTATTCGTCCCGAGGAAGCGCGGTACGACCCACACCATCACGACCATCGCAATCCCGCCGATGATCAGCCCGATCGTGCCGTCCATGCGCCCTGAGCCTCCCGCGCCGCGCCCTCTAGACTTTCCAGACCCGCCCCGGTTTGCCCCGGGACGAGTGAGCCTGAACCATTGCGGGTCGCCGTCCGAGGCCCCACACTAGCACCGGCACGTCCGGGCCGCGGCAACCCGCGGCGGCGGACGATATCGTCGGTCAACGCCCGGTCGGGCCTTCCCCGCGCGCACCACCCCGGAGTTTCACGTATCCATGGCCCGCCGTCCAAGTGCCGCCGCCGACCCCGTCGCTCCCGCCGACGCCGCCGGCCCGGACTTCGTGCATTTACACGTTCATTCAGAGTACTCGCTCCTCGACGGCCTCGGGCGGATCGACGGGATCGTGGGTCGGGCCGCGGCCCTTGGGCAACCGGCGATCGCCCTCACCGACCATGGGAACCTGCACGGCGTCGTCGAGTTTGACGTCGCCGCCCGCAAGGCAGGCGTCAAGCCGATCATCGGGTGCGAGGTCTACGTCGCCCCGCGCACCATGGGCGACCGCGAACCCAAGGTTGACGACCGCCCCTTCCACCTCACGCTCCTCGCGCGCGACCAGGAGGGCTACCAGAACCTCCTGCGCCTCGTCTCGACGGCGAGCATCGAGGGCTTCTACTACCGGCCGCGCATCGACAAGGCCCTCCTCGAACGCCACGCCGGGGGCCTCGTCGCCCTCTCCGGGTGCATGTCGGGCGAACTCTCGCGCCTCCTCCTCGACGGGCAAGTCGAGGCCGCGCGCCGCGTCGCCGCCTGGCACGCCGACCTCTTCGGGCGCGACCACTACTTCATCGAGGTGCAGGACCAGGGCCTCGACCGCCAGCCCGAACTCAACCGGGGCCTCGTCGACATCGCGCGCCACCTCGGCGTCCGGGTCGTCGCCACGAACGATGCGCATTACGTCGCCCAGTCGGACCACCGCGCGCACGACATCCTCCTGTGCATCCAGACCGGGGCGACGGTGGACCAGCCGAACCGCATGCGCCTCGGGTCCGAACAGTTCCACCTCCGGTCCGGCGCCGAGATGGCCCGCGCCTTCTCCGGCTTGCCCGAGGCCCTCGCCAACACCCTCCTCGTCGCGGAACAGGTCAACCTCGACCTCGACTTCTCGCGCGTCAACCTGCCGCGGTTCGACCTGCCGGACGGCCAGACGCCATCGAGCTACCTCCGCGAGTTGAGCTTCAAGGGCATCGAGGCGCGCTACGGGGGCGTCTCCGAGGAGCAGCGCGCGCGCCTCGCGTACGAGCTCGACGTCATCGACCGCACGGGCTACCCCCTGTACTTCCTGATCGTCGCCGACTACGTCCGCTTCGCCCGTGAACGCGGCATCCTCGCCATGCCTCGCGGGTCGGTCGCCGGGTCCCTCGTCATCCATGCCCTCGGCGTGTGCGACATCGACCCCCTCGCCTATCGCCTGATGTTCGAGCGCTTCCTCCACGACGAGCGCATCGGCATGCCCGACATCGACATGGACTTCGCCGACGACCGTCGCGAGGAGGTCATCCGCTACGTCCAGGAGAAGTACGGCCGGGACCGGGTCGCCCAGATCATCACCTTCGGCACCATGGCCGCCCGCGCCGCCGTCCGCGACGTCGCCCGCGTCATGGGCCTGAGCTTCTCGGAAGTCAACCCGATCGCCCGCGCCATCCCGTTCGGCGCGTCGCTCGCCGAGGCGCGCGAGACGCCCGACCTCAAGGCGATGGCCGACCGCGACCCGCGCATCGCCGAGGTCCTCGACCTCGCGCAAGGCGTCGAAGGCGTCTCCCGCAACGCCTCCACCCACGCCGCCGGCATCGTCATCTCCCGCGACCCTCTGGTCGAGCACGTGCCCCTGCAACGCGGCCCGAAGGGCGACGAGACCATCGTCACCCAGTGGGCCATGGGCGCCGTCGAGCAGGCCGGCATGCTCAAGATGGACTTCCTCGGCCTGGCCAACCTCACGATCGTCGACCGCACCCTCCGCATCCTCAAGGAGGCCAACGGCCTCGACCTCGACCTGAACTCAATCCCCACCGACGAGTCGCACCCGGACGCGGCCAAGGCCTTCGCCATGCTTGGCGAGGGCGAGACGACGGCGGTGTTCCAGCTGGAAAGTGACGGGATGCGCCGGTGCCTCCGGGGCCTCCGCCCAAACCAGGTGAGCGACCTGATCGCCATCGTCGCCCTCTACCGCCCCGGCCCGATGGACAACATC
Source organism: Thermoflexus hugenholtzii JAD2 (assembly GCA_945865725.1). Lineage (GTDB taxonomy): Bacteria > Chloroflexota > UBA11872 > UBA12225 > UBA12225 > CAILQO01. Next base: position 95,089 of record CAMBEO010000001.1, read on the forward strand.
CCTGCCTTCACCGCCGCCAAGAACGGCCACGTGCCCGTCCGCTACCTCCACCCCGTCCTCAAGCCCATCCTCGAGGAGACCTACGGCGTCTGCGTCTACCAGGACCAGGTCTTGCTCATGGTTCGCGAGGTCGCCGGCTTCACGTGGGGCGAGGCCGACGTCCTCCGCAAGGCCATGGGCAAGAAGATCCCTGCCCTCATGGCCGAGCAGGAGGAGAAGTTCCATACCAGCGCCGTCGCGCGGGGCTTCGACCCGCACGTCGTACAGGCCCTCTGGGACATCATCGCCCCGTTCGCTGGCTACGGCTTCCCGAAGGGTCACGCCGCCGCCTACGCCGTCCTCGCCTACCAGACCGCCTACCTGAAGGCGAACTATCCCGGCGCCTACATGGCGGCCGTCCTGACCTCCACCGCCGGCACGCCCGACAAGGTTTCCGAGGCGATCCACGAGTGCCGCCGCCTCGGCGTGGACATCGGAGCGCCCGACGTGAACCGGAGCGCGCAGGGCTTCACCCTCGAGCCGGGCGACGACGGCACGACGGCCGTGCGCTTCGGCTTCTCCGGCATCAAGTTCGTCGGTGCCGGCGCGGTCGAGGCCCTCATCGCCGAGCGCGACCGGGGCGGCCACTTCGCCGACATCCCCGACCTGTGCGCGCGGATCGACCTGCGCCAATGGAACAAGCGCGCCCTCGAAAGCCTCGTCAAGGCCGGCGCCCTCGACGCCTTCGGCGACCGCCCGGCGATGCTTGCAGGACTCGATGCCTCGATCAGCGCCGGCCAGCAAGCGAGCCGCGCGCGCCAGAGCGGCCAGACCTCCCTGTTCGACCTGTTCGGCGGCGGCCCGGCGTCTCCCCTCGGGAGAGGGGCAGGGGGTGAGGGCGCAGGGCAGGGGGCGGGGTCCCGTCCGGCCGGACCGAAGTCGATGCCCGTGCGCGACGCCTCCCTTCTCACCGTCCCCGAACGGCGCCAGGCCCTCGCCTGGGAGAAGGAATCCCTCGGCCTCTACTTGAGCGAGCACCCCCTGACGTCGGCCGCCGCCGCCTTGCGTGCTGCCAGCACGTACAGCATCTCCGCGATCGACGCCGAGAAGGCCGGCGAGGAGGTCGTGATCGCCGGGTCGATCGCCTCCGTCCGCCCGGTCCAGACGCGCAAGGGCGACACGATGGGCGCGGTCCAGCTCGAGGACCTTTCCGGGCAGATCGAGGTCGTCGTCTTCCCACGCTTGTACACGAGCGCGCGCGACCTCCTGGTCGAGGACGCGATCGTCCTCGTGCGCGGCAAGGTCGACACGCGCAACGACACGCCCCAGATCGTCTGCGATGCCATCGAGGCGTTCGACCCGGACGTGCCGATCGAGGAGATCCGGGTCGCCCCGGCGACCCGGGCCCGCCCTTCGCGCCGCCCCGACGGGGCAGCGCGCCCGGCGAGCCGTGGCACCACGCGCCGTCCCGCCGCGCCGGCCTCCACCGACGAGCCGCCCCGCGGCGACGTCCCTACCCCCACCGACGTGCCGTCCCCGGGCGGCGTCCCCGCCCGCGCCGACGTGCCGACCCAAGGCGACGTGCCAACCCCCGCCGACGTGCTGTCCCCGGGCGGCGTCCCCGCCCGCGCAGACGGCCTGGGCGCCCTGGCGTCCATCTCTCCCCTCTCCCGCGAAGCGGGGGAGGGGCAGGGGGTGGGGGAGGATCACGGCACGGCCACCGTCCCCGGCAGGCCCACGACCGATCCCGGCGACAATGAGCCGCCGGCCGACGACCCATGGGCGGGGATGGACGTCGGGCCCGCGATCCCGGCACGCCCCGCTTCCCGCGTCGATGCTCCATCCTCCCAGGCCGGTCGCCCCGCTCCCCGCGCTTCCTCGGACGCCCCGGAACCCCTGGGTACTGGCGCGCCGGCCCGGTCCCTCGCGGAGGCACGACCGCACGCCGTCACCGGATACGTGGCGAGCGTCACTTCTGCCTCGCCATCCGTCGTCCTGCCCGTCGCGACCGGACTCGACGCCATATCGGTCGTCGACGTGACCGTGCCCTGCAACGGCCGCGAGGACCGCAACCTGCGCATGATCGAACGGCTCGACCGCGCGATCCGGACGTGGCCCGGCGCCGTGCGGGTCGTCATCCGCCTGCTCCATCCCACCGGCAGCGTGGTCGCGATCGAGGCGTCGCAGCGGGTCGACCCGTGCCGTGAACTCGTCGAGTCCCTGCAGCGCGAGGTCGGCCACGAGCACGTCCGCGTGCGCGCCGGCGCCGACGACGCACCATGGGGCGGACGCGCTACGGCGTAGCCGTCTGCCCCTCTGGGCTACCGCAATACTGACGGAACGGGTCGCCCGTTACGCCCGACAGGTTCCTCTGATCGGGGCGAACGGGCCAACGTCCGCGTAAACCGGGCACGTCCACATCGTGTCCGGAGGGGTCGCCACGATCCGGCAAACGAGTGCACGTCCTCCGGTCGCGGCGGCGCCCACGATCCTCCGTGCCGGCACCGGCGAGGCGGCTTTTCGCCCACTCCCGTGCCGGCCATGGCGTCGCACCTGCCGTCTCACGCCCCATCTCTCCGGCGCCGTGCGAGCGAACCCACGGCAGGGAACAGCCCACCACCAGCCGCCCACAGCATTCGCGGTCGTGCCCGTTCTGTTTCGATATTGGTATCCATGGACAACCGGCAACCCGTCCCCTATATTGGCGACATGCGCGGCCCGCCGTCGCGCGTGATGGGAGTACCGAATCGTCGCCCCTTCCCCCGGCCCGTCCTCCGCCAGGCGGGTGAGGGGTGACCGCGCAACCTAGCCGGTGCGCGCGATTACGGCGGTCCGGTCGGTCACGGTGAACCGGTCGGTCGCGACCTGGCGGGCCGCCTCCCTCGCCACGACACGGCGCATCGACGCGATCCCGATCGCGAGCAGCGCCGCCGCGACGGACATGAGTGCCAGCGTGAGGCGTGGCCCGGCAAGGACCACCAGGTATCCGCCCGCCGCCGCGCCCCCGCCCACTCCGGCGAAGGCCGTCCAGCGGTAGGTGCTGTTCACCCGCCCCTGCATCGCGTCGGGGATCGTGCCCAGGCGGTAGGCCACCTGGACGATGCCGGTCAGCGACTCGGCAAAGGTCGCGATCGCCATGCCGACCATCGCGACGGCGAGTACCGGCGCGGTGGCGAGGATGGCATAGCCGACCGCGTTCGTCGTCACGATGGCGACCAAGAGCGGCCAGATGGCGATCCGGGCGTAGAGGCGGGCGGCGAGGGTCGCCCCCACCAGTCCGCCCGCGCCGCCGGCGGTGAGCAACCACCCGACTTGGTGCGTCTCGGCGTGCAGCTCGGCCTGTGCCAGCACGATGACGGTGAGGACGAGACCGCCCAGAAGCAGGCGTTGCCCGAAGTTCACCGCCGCCATGCCTCGCAGCGACCGGTCATCCCAGAGGTAACGCAGGCCCGCACCGATGTCGGCCCGCAGTTGCGCGATCCGGCCCGCGGTGGCCCTCGCGATCCGGGCCGACTGCAGGGGCGTCCGCACCGAGGCCAGGGCCGCCAGCGAGGCGAAGTAGGTCACGGCATCGACGGCATACGCCAGCGAGGCGCCCGCCTCGGTCGTCGCCGCGATTCCGATGATGGCCGCCCCAAGCGCCGGTCCCGCGAGCGTCGCGACCCCCTGCGACGCTTGGTTGAACGACTGCGCCGCGGCGATCTGCGATTTCGCCACGACGCGGGGCAACGCGGCGACCTGAGCCACGTTGGCGAACGCCAGTGCCGTGCCCTGCACGAACGCGACGACGTAAAGGTGCGCGACGGTGAGCGAGCCGAACCACCAAGCGACCGGCACCGACCCGATCGCGACCGCCCGCGCCAGGTCGCACGCCATCAGGATCAAGCGCCGGTCGGCGCGGTCGATGATCGCTCCGGCGACCAGGCCGAGGAAGAGGAACGGCACCGCCTGCGCGGAGGCCAAGAGGCCCGCGTCGGCCGGCGAACCGGTGAGCGCAAGCGCAAGCAGCGGCGCTGCCAACCGGGAGACGCCCCCGCCAACGGCGGAGACCACCTGGCCGGCCCACAGGCGCACGAACTCGCCATTCTGGGCCAAGGAAGGGATGGGCGTTGCCACTGGTTGGGTCAACGGCGGGCGTACTCCGGCGGTGCTCGTCCCGCCGCTTCCCAGCCGAGACGATTACGTTCACCGCGTACACTCTCGCCCGGCGCGCGCCACCCGGCCCGCGACGAGGACGCCCCCCACGTGCTCAGGGAACTCACGATCCGCAACTTCGCGTTGCTCGAGATCGCGCACCTGCACTTCGGCACGGGCCTGACCGTCCTCACCGGCGAGACGGGTGCCGGCAAGTCAATCGTCATCGATGCCATCGGGTGCGTCCTGGGCGGGCGCACCTCGGCCGAGGTCGTCCGCGCCGGCGCCGACCGCGCAACTGTCGAGGCCATCTTCGACCTTGACGTGGAGACCGCCGACGCCGTCCGAACCACCCTCGACGGCCTCGGCATGGCCGACCTCATCGACGGGGACGAGGGCGGAGACGCAAGCGAAGGCGGGAGCGGGCGGGGTACCGGCGCGCTCGCGCTCTCCCGGGAGATCGGGCGCAACGGGCGCAGCGTCGCGCGCCTGAACGGTCGGGCCGTGCCCGCAAGCACCCTCGCGCAGGTCGGCGCCCACCTCATCGACATCCACGGGCAACACGACCACCTGTCGCTCTTGCGCGCCGATGCGCAGCGCGACTTGCTCGACCGGTTCGGTGTCCTCGTCGATGCGCGGCGCGCCCTTGCGGACCGATGGCGAGCACTGGGCGCCGCGTCGCGTGCCCGCCGTGCGATGCGCGCGGACGCCCGCGAGGTCGCGCGGCGCATCGAGATGCTTGGCTACCAGGTCGAGGAGATCGTGCAAGCAGATCTCACGGAAGGCGAGGATGAGGCGCTCCAGCGGGAACGCGTCCGCCTTGCCAACGCCGGCCGCCTCGCCGAACTCGGTGGCGCCGTCCTCGGCCGCCTCGCAGCCGGGTCCGACGATGGCGCCACCCCCGCGCGGGACCTCGTCGCGTTGGCCGCGCGCGACCTCGATGCCCTGGCGCGCGTCGATCCCGACCTTGCCGCCACCGCCACGTCGGTCGCCGAGGCCGCAACCCTCCTCGACGACGCGATCCGCACGATGGCGGACTACGTTGACGCGATCGAGTTCAACCCGGCACGCCAGGCGGAGGTCGAGCGGCGCCTGGACCTCCTCGCGGCGCTGAAGCACAAGTACGGCGCGACGGTCGCGGACGTCCTCGCATACGAAGAGCGCGCCCGCGCGGAACTGGAGGACCTCGCGACGCGCGACGCGCGGGGCCAGGCCCTCGACGCTCAGGTCGATGCCCTCACGGTGGCGGTCGGCGCCGAGGCTGAGGCCCTCTCGACTGCCCGCACCGCGGCCGGCGACCAACTCGCCGACGCGATTGCCGTCGAGTTGCGCGCGCTCTCCCTCAAGGGCGCCTTCGAGGCCGTCCTGACGCGCACGCCCGATCCCGATGGCGTGCCCGCATCGCCTGATGGCGCGCGGTGGCGGTGCGACGAGACCGGCATCGACACCGTCGCCTTCCACTTCGCCCCGAACCCCGGCGAACCCTCGCGCCCGGTCGCGCGCACCGCGTCGGGCGGCGAGTTGTCGCGCATCCTCCTCGCCCTCAAGGCCGTCCTCTCGCGCGTCGACCGCACGCCCACGCTCATCTTCGACGAGGTCGATACCGGCGTCGGTGGCCGGAACGCGCAGGTCCTCGGCGAGAAGCTGGCCGGCCTCGGCGACCGCCACCAGGTCTTCTGCGTCACGCACCTGCCCCAGGTGGCGGCCTATGGCGACGGCCATGTCTTCCTGGCGAAGCACGTCTCGGACGGGCGGACCACTACCGAGGTGAGCCACCTCGACCCCCACGGGCGCGTCACCGAGCTCGCGCAGATGCTCGGCGGCGCCACGACGGCGACCCTCGCCCAAGCGCGCGAGTTGCTCGACCGCGCCGGGGCGTGGAAGCGCGCCGCTCGCGATGCCGACGACGGAGATCCTGGCCTCCCTCTCCCGCGTTCGCAGGGGAGGGATCGCGTACGCGGATAACGATGTCGGGGTCGTGGGTCACGCCACGGCGGGGCGGGGACTGGCGGCACCGGTGCTGCGTCGTTCGGGCCCCCACCCCCTGCTGAAAACTCCCCCGCTGGCGCGGGAGAGGGGAGCCGACGCACGCCTCGTAGTCTCGTCGCCTCGCGGGAGATGGGAGGTTCGTTCCCGAACCCCCCACTTCCGTCGACGGTGCGCTAGTCGAGCGCGACCGCGTGCCCCGTCTTCGCCGACCGGTACGCGGCGTCCATGACCCGCGTGACCTCCAAGGCGTGCCGCGCAGGCGTGTACGGCTCCCGTCCGGCCAGAACGGCATCCACGAACTGCTGGCTGACGTCGCCGAACCCGGCGGTCTCGCCGTCAGCCACGTCCAGCACCTTTTGCTCGACCGGGCGCAGCTTGTTGTAGGGGCCGGGCGCGACCATCGTCAGTGGCCCGAACTTGAGGCCGGCCTTAGTGCCGAAGACCATCAGTTGGTCGGCATTCGCCACGTTGCTCGACCAGGTGATCTCGAGGATGCCCGACTTCCCGCCTTCGCACGTGAACATGACGACGGCGTGATCCTCGACGTCCTGCACGAGCGGTGCGGGCGCCGGGTCGCCGATGCCCATCTTGGTCGAACACAACACCGAGATCACCTTCGGGTTGCCGAGGAGCCAGAGCAGCACGTCGATCTGGTAGACGCCGATGTCGATCAGCGCACCGCCGCCCGCCCGGGCGTAGTCGATGAACCAGTGGGTGTCGCGCAGGATGTCGATCCCGGGGCGCCCCCGGAAGCGGAACGCGCTCGACCGCACGTGGTACACGTCGCCCAACGAACCGTTCGACGCCAGTTCCTGCGCCTTGCGCGTCGCCGCCCCGCAGCGTTGGCGCGCCGACGCCACCGCCAGGTACTTGCCCGTGCGCTCGGCCGTCTCGGTCATCAGCTGCGCCTCGGCCGGGTCGAAGGCGAACGGCTTCTCGCACAGGACGTGCTTGCCTGCCTCGAGGGCGGCGATCGTCGGACCCATGTGCGCGAACGGCGGCGTCGAGACGATGACCGCGTCGATGTCGCTCCGGCCCAGGACGGCGTCGAGGTCCGTCGCGACGCTGGCGATGTTCCACCGCTTGGCGAACGCCTCGGCGCGGTCCTGCAAGACGTCATAGATCGCGAGGACGCGCGCCGGCGCATGCTTCTCCAGCGACCGCATGTGCGCGTTCGCGATGGTGCCGGTGCCGATGATCGCCAAGCCCAGGGTGTCAGCCATGCCGTGCCCCTTCCAGTGTCGGGTGCGGATTCCTATGATCCGCCCGCCAATGCGTGCCCATCCTAACGCCCGTGCTATCGCCCGGCGCACCACCGGACCCCGTTCGCGACGGCGCGGCGCACCTCCGCCTGGAAGTACACCGGGTACGTCTCGTGCCCCGGTTGGAAGTAGAAGACCCGGCCCGCCCCGCGGTACCAGCAGCACCCGGACCGGAACACCTCGCCCCCCGCGAACGACGACACGAACACCAGCTCGTCCGGGGCCGGGATGTTGAACGGCTCCTGGTACATTTCCTCGGCCGGGATCACGAAGCCGTCGCCAAGTCCCGCCGCGATCGGATGGTCCTTCTGCACGACCCACACGCGCGACGGCTTCTCGTCCTCGCGCCATCCGGGCAGGCACCCGGGGCGGTCGAGCAACTCCTGGAACGGCTTCGAGTCGAGCGACGAGTGCAGCGGCAGGAAGCCCATCCCCCGCTGTTGCACGTGGCGCAGGATGCGGGCCACCGTCGCGTCGCCCACCTCCCGATGACGCACGTGGCTGAAGTACACCAGCACCTCGGCCCACGCCAGGTCGGCCTCGGCTAGGCCCTGGTCGGCATCATCGATCGTCGCGACGCGCACCTCGAACCCGCCCGCCTCGCCCAGCAGGTCGGCGACGGCCCCGTCGATGCCATCCGGGTAGATCGACGCCGGTTCCGTCCGCTCGCTCCATGACAGCACCCGGACCGGTGCCGCCTCGCCGTTCCCGTTCGCCACCATCGCCATCGCTCCTTCGCCCTGTCACGCCGGTGCGGGCATCGCCGGGCGCACCGCCGGGCGATCCCGGACCATCGCGATCGCCACGCCGGCGAAGGCGACCACGCTCACGAACCAGTAGACGTCGTGGAACCCCGCGAGGAAGTCGCCGCCATGCACGGCGACCCGCGCGGACAGGCCAGCGCCGCCGAGCGCGACGCCAAGCAGCAGCCCCGCCGTCCGGCTGACGCCAAGGATGCCGTTCGCCACGCCGATCCGGTCGCGCGGCGTCGCGGCCAGGATCGCGCTGTCGTTCGGGGCGATGAACGCACCGATCCCGACCCCGCCAAGGAGGAGGCCCGTCACGGGGGCCCACCAGCCTTGTTCCGGTGTCGCCATCGCCAGGACGACGCACCCGGCCGCCTGCACTGCGAGGCCCGCCGGCGCGAGGAGCCTCGTCCCGATGCGGTCCGAGAGTGGTCCCGCGACCAGCGACGCCGCGAACATGCCGACCGGCATCGCCGCGAGGATCGGGCCGATCGACGTCGGCGACAGCGACAGCGCCTCGCGAAGGTAGAACGGAAGCAGGAAGCCGTGGGCGGAGAACGGCAGGTACCCGGCCACCTTGGCCACGTTGCCTGCCGTGAACGTGCGGCTCCGGAACATCCCGAGGTCGATCATCGGGTCCGTGACCCGGCGTTCGACGCGGACGAACTGCACGCCGCACGCCACCGCCAGCACCATCGACCCCAGGACCACGGGCGACGTCCACGACTCGACCGCCGCCTGCGTCAGCGCGAAGAGGAACGCGGCCACGCCGACGCCGAAGAGCGCCGCCCCGGCGACGTCGAACCGGGGCCGGACGGGCGCGCGCGCCGGTTCGCGCATCGCGAACGGGACCGCCACCAGCATCGCCAGTCCCAGCGGCGCGATCATCGCGAAGGTGCCCTGCCACCCGGCGACCTCGAGGACGACGCCACCGATGATCGGCCCGAAGCCCGACCCGGTGGCGATGCATGCCTCCCACAACCCGACGACGAAGCCTCGCCGCGACGGCGGGTAGATGTCGATGAGGTATGCGACGGAGTTCGCCGCCATCAGCGCGCCCCCGAGGCCCTGCACGACGCGCGCCGCCAGCAACATCGGGAACGTTTCGCTGGCGGCGCACAGGACGGACCCGACGACGAAGGTCGCGACCCCCAGCGCGTACAGGTTGCGCCGCCCGCGCAGGTCCGCCAGCCGCCCGAAGATCGTCAGCAGGCTTGCCGACACCAGCATGAAGGCCAGAGACACCCACGCGATCGTCGCCGCCGGCACCGCGAACGCGGCCATCATCGCCGGGTTGGCGACGTTCAAGGCGCTGAAGTGCAGCGCAGTGACCACGGCACCGGACGCGACGACCGCCGTGGCCGGGACCAGCGGGATGTCGGTCTCGACGGCGCGGCGCGATTCCTTGGTCAACGGCGGCCTCCCGCCGGTGACCATACGGCGCCCGTCCCGAGGCCAGCCACCACGGACTGAGCGGGAACGGGCGACTCATTGGAAGCGCCGGCGTCCTGCCGGCCGGTCGCCCACGCTTCGCCCGGGAACGGCTTCCCCACCGGAAGCGGCGGCGGACCCGGCTAGACTTGCGTCGTGGAGGTCGTGCCCTACTCCCCCGAGTGGCTGCCCGGCCTCGGCAGCCTCGCCCGGGCACATGCCCGCCTCGTCGTCCCCGGCACGATCCCCGACGACGTCGCCGTCGCGCGCGGTCTCGACCGCCACCTTGCCTGGCCCTTCTACACCCCGGGCATGGACGCATCGCAGGTGCGCCTCGTCGTCGAGGACGGCGAGGTCCTCGCCGCGGCCCAACTTGGCATCGCCGACCACGGGTGGGGGTACGGCGCCGCCGACGGCGATGGCCCGGACTGGGTTCACGACACCCACGCGACGATCTTCTGGCTCTTCGCCTGGCCCGGGCTACCGGCCGCCGACCGCGCCGCCGCCCTCCTGGCGGCTTCCATGGTCCGGTGGGCGCGCGGCGAGGGACTGCCGGGCCTCGAGGCCTTTCGTGGCGGCCCCGGCTTCCTGCAGTTCGGCACGCAATGCTCCTCCCGGTGGCCCCACCTCTGGGGACCCCTGCGCAGCCTCGGCTTCCGCCAGCCACGCCCCCTCGTCGTCTACGCTGGCCTCACCGATCCCGACACCCTGCCCGAACCCGGTGACGAGGCCCTCCCCGTCGAGGTGGTGCAGCGGCGCGGACGCATCGAGGCCTGGCTTGATGGCACGCAGTACGGCGTCTGCGATGCCGAGATCCTCGGCGACCGCCTCGGCCCCGACCTGAAGGCGCATTACGTCGATCCCGCCGACCCCGTGGCCGACGTGGCGCACCCGGGTACGGGCACCAGCGACGGCGACGGGACGCCGCGGCGGCGGGCCCCGGGACGCGCTCCCGGTCGCCGCTGGGGACACGTCCGTCGCCTGTGGGTCGATGAAGACGCCCGCGGCCTCGGGATCGGCACGGCCCTCATGCGCGCGCAGGTCGCGCGCCTCGCCGCGCGGGGCGTCGGCAACTGGGCCTTGCACCTGCCCGACGGGACCGGCGTCGGCCCCGCCCACGGCCTCTACGCCCGCTTCGGGCGCGTGGTCGACCACCAGTACGTCCTGCGCCTTTCCTTTTAGGGACGGCGCAGGCATTGCGGGGACACCGCGGGCGCGTCCACGGGGCACGCCGGGCACCACCGCGCTCGCGGAGGCACGCACCTCGGAGCGCGGCCGCACCATGGCATCGCAGGCGCGTCGATTGCTCACCGGGAGTGCCGACCCGCGCCGCGCGGCCGCGTTGGTTGCGGCGCCCCATCTGGCGGTGGGCGCGGCGGCGACCGGTTAACTACCGCGGGCTCCCCGCCATGCCGAATCGACTCGTGGACACGGGGAATGCGCCCACTGGGCGCGATCGATACGGACGGGGTGCCTGCCAGCAACCCGCCTCCCGGTGTCGGTTGCCTGAGGGCAGCCGGTACCCACGCATCAGGCGCCTGCCAGCGAATGTTGCGGTTGATCGGTCGCGCGCGGTGGTCCGGAACTCGGCGTGAAACCTCGACGCCGCGTCCCGGGATCTAGCGGACCGCCTGCGCACGTTCGGCTCTGCCGTGCGCAAGGCGACCGCCATCTCCCCGTCGAGGCGGCGCGAGCGGAGTTGCGCCGGTCCACTCATGGGATAGGGAGATCTCTCGATGGCACTGCGGATCAACTACAACCTCGCCGCGTCGGTGGCGCAACGAAGCCTCGGCGTCAGCCAGGACAACTACGCAAGGAACGCGAATCGCCTTGCGACCGGCCTGCGCATCAACTCGGCCGCTGACGACGGCGCTGGCATGGCCGTCTCCGAGCGCCTGAAGAACCAGGTCCGTGGCCTCAACCAGGCGGCGCGCAACGCGCAGGACGGCATCAGCCTGATCCAGACCGCCGAGGGCGCGATGAGCGAGACCCACGGCCTCCTCGCCCGCATGCGCGAACTCGCCGTCCAGGCCGCGAACGACACGATCAACAACACCGACCGCCTCAACTTGAGGACCGAGTTCACGTCGCTCTACGTCGAGATCGACCGCATCGCCAATGCGACCCAGTTCAACGGCGTGGCGGTCCTCACTGGCGGCAGCATCGCGGTCAACCTGCAGATCGGCGCGAACAAGAATGACTCTTCCGTCAACGACAACATCTTCGTATTGAACGTCACGCCGGCCGGCAGCTTCTTCGCGAGCATCCTGTCACCGACGATGACCGACATGGGCGTGACGTCCCAGTCGGTCGCGAACCTCGCGATCTCGACCCTCGACTACGCGATCAACGCCGTCAGCACCGCGCGCACGAGCGTCGGGTCGATGCAGACCCGCCTCGAGAGCGTCACCCGCACGCTGAACGTCGCGTCGGAAAACGCCGCCGCCGCGAACAGTCGCATCGCCGACGCCGACATCGCGCTGAGCATGAGCGAGCTCGTCCGCGCCCAGATCCTGCAACAGGCCGGCATCTCCGTCCTCGCGCAGGCCAACCAGGCGCCTTCGCTCGTCCTCCAGCTCCTCAAGTAACCCGCGGGTCCATCGTGCGACCGGGGCGGGCGTTCCTCGCGCCCGCCCCGGTCACACGCACGAGGCCCGGTCTCACCCTCTCGGCCCGAGGCACGTCACGCCGACGTTGATCGTCCGCCCCCGCCTCCCGCCGTCGCGCGGCGCGGGTCTTCAAGCAGGATCCGCCCGATCCCGATACCGACGACCGCCGCCACCACGCTCCCTGCCAGCGTGCCGGACTTCGCCCCGGCAAGCAGGTACGGGTCGGCGAACGCCAGTTGTGCCACGAAGAGCGACATCGTGAAGCCGACGCCGGCGACTGCGCCCAGGACGACGAGGTGGCGCCACCCGAGGCCGGTCGGCAGCGCCGCGACCCCAAGCCTGATCGCCAGCGCACACGCGATCAGGACCCCTATCGGCTTGCCCACGACCAGCCCGACGGCCACGCCCGCGACGACCCGTGCCGCCGGCCCGTCAAGGCCGCCCGCCGAGATCGCCACCCCGGCGTTCGCGAGCGCGAAGGCCGGCATGATCCCGTAGGCGACCCACGGTTGCAGGCGCTCGGCGTGCCGCGCGACCGGTGATCGCGCCTCGCGCGCGGCGAAAGCGACCGCACGCGCCGGGTCCGCGACGTCTTGCGACCCGCCAGAGGTCCGGCTGTCGCCCAGGCGATCGAGCGCCCCGGTCAGCGCCCCGCGCAGGTCGGACGGAAGCCACCAGGCTCGCACGGGCGTCATCAACCCCACCACGACCCCCGCGATCGTCGGGTGGACGCCCGCGAGGTACGTGCCCGCCCATGCGACCGCCGCCGGGGGCACGTACGCCAGCGAAGACCGCACGCCGGCCGCCTGCATCGCCAGGATCGTCGCCACCGCCGTACCGGCGATCGCCAGGCCCGTCGCCTCGACCCCCGACGTGTAGAACACGGCAATCACCACGATTGCCCCAACGTCGTCGATTACCGCGAGGGCGAGGAGAAGCACGCGCAACGCCGGCGGCACGCGCCGGCCAAGGATGGAGAGGATGCCGACGGCGAAGGCGATGTCGGTCGCCACCGGCGTGCCCCACCCCCGCCGCGTCAACGGATCACCGGCGATCACCAGGTAGATCAGCGCCGGCACGACCATCCCGCCAAGCGCCGCGATGGCCGGGAGGGCCGCACGACGCCACTCCGACAGCTCCCCGTCGTGCATCTCGCGCCGGATTTCGAGGCCGGCCACGAAGAAGAAGACGACCATCACGACGTCGTTGACGAACCACGCCAGCGACCGCTCGAAGACCATCGGTCCGACGCGCACGCCTACGGGCGTGTCCCACAGGCGGACGTAGGAGTCGGCCCACGGCGAGTTCGCCCAGGCCATCGCGATCACCGCGACCGTCACGAGGAGGAGGCCGCTCGCCGACTCGATCTCGAGGACCCGGTCGATCACCCCGCGTGCCCGGCGGGCGAGGCGGTGGAGCGGTGGCCATGCCCCGGGCGGCGCCGACTGCCTCGTTTCCCCTCGTCCCGCCATTTCCATGCGCCGCCCTCCCGTGTTGTACCCGAGCGACCCCCGTGCCGGTCCGCCTCGCGGACGCCGACAAGGGCTTGCGAGCGGACCATGATGGGCGTCGGGTCCGGGCTCCGAGCGCCCCACCCGCACCGTGGGCGCGACCGGGCAGCCCCCTCGCAGGCGGTGGGGCACGGCCCCCCGCCAACGCGTGCTCGACGTGACGTACAACCGTGCGGCCTGCATGCCGATGACCGGGACCGACGCCCACCCACCGCTCCCGCTCGACGCGATCCGGCGCCTCGCCGGGCTGCCGCCGGACGACGCCCCGACTCTGGGTGGCGGCTACTCGCATGTCGTCGTCGGGATCGACCGCTCCCACGTCCTCCGTTTCGCCCGTCCTGACCGCGCCGTGCGCTTGCGCCACGAGGCGTCGATCCTCCGAACCATCCATGCCTCCCGCGAGACGGGTCCGGTTCGTAATCGCCTCCCCCGGGTAGTCGCCGAGATCGAGGGCGACGCGCTGCCTTCGGCCGGTGGCCGGCGCCCGGGGTCGCCCCTCACCGGTCCCGCGCCACGTGACTGGTCGGGATACCGCCGGGCGCGGTTGCGGTCGCCGGAGTACGCGGCCCTCACCGGTCCCGCGCCACGTGACTGGTCGGGATGGCATGGCCTCGTGATCCCGCGGTTCCACGGCACGAACGCGTTCCGGGCGTGGCTTGGCGCCGACGAGGCCCGCCGCTCGGGTTGGGTCGCGCAGGCGGTCGGCATCCTTCGGGAAGTCCATCGCATTCGCGGGGGCACGTACGTCGCCGGGTGGTTCGACACGCGCCACGAGGCTGCCGGCCATGACTGGCGCGCGACGTACCGGCACTACCTCGATGACCTGTCGGCGCGACTGTCGACCGCCGACCTCGGTGGCGCCCGTCCGCTGGTCACTGCAGCGACGCGCGCCGCATTCGACCGCCTTGACTCCCTCGCGTACGTGGCCGGGCCGGTCATGGGCCACGGAGACTTCCACCTGCATAACGTGGTCGTCGATGGCGACCTCGTGACCGGCATCATCGACTGGGAATGGGCCGGCCCGACCGAACCGGACGCCGACCTCGCCCACCTCCTCCGATGGGCGGCCTTCCCTGCTCACCCGGCCGACGAGGACCTCGAGGCGTCGGTGTCCGCATCAGACTTCGCGATCGTCGCCCCTGCGGCGTGGGAGGCATATCCCGAGGTCGCGGGCACGCCCGACCTCGAGGCGAGGCATCTCGTCTACCAGGTCAGCCACGACCTGCACGCACTGACCCGTGACCCCCGGTCCGCGCAGGCGACCACGCGCCTCGCCGCCTGGCTTGACGGCCGACTGGCATCGCTGATGCCTGGCGCCGCGACCTCCCCCTCCGGGACCGGGGCCACCTAGGAGGCTGTCCGGTAATCGCAAGTACCTGGCAAGTCGGCCGCCCGGGTCCGGGGGCGCGTGCGCCATGGGGTTCCTGGTCCGCGGGCATCCCTGCCCGCCGGGGCGGGGGAGCGAAGGCCGTCTCCGGTCCGCCATCCGGTAGCCATCCGGGCGACCTCCCTCTTGGGCGGTCATCCCACGGCGGCAGGGCGGGCAAGGATGCCCGCGGACCATGGCTCGCCCCGGACGTCGGGGCTGGTCGCCGACCTTCCCCATCGACCGCCGAAATGTCGGACAGGCTTCTAGACGTCAATCACGTCCAGGTCGTTCGGGACGAGGACTTCGCCCGCGAAGTGCGCCGATGCCTCCGCTCGTACGATTTCCGGATGCTCCCCCGTCCGCGCATTCAGGTGGTGGAGCGCGAGGCGCCGTGCCCGCGCCACGGTCGCCACCATCCCCGCGATTGCCGCCGTCGCGTGGCCACTCCCGAGGACGAGAAGCGGGTTCGCCCCGAGGGCGTCGGCCTCGACGGCCTCATGCACGAGCAGGTCGGCACCAGCGGCAAAGCGCGACATGTTGAGGTTCGGCCCGGTATCCCCGGAGACGACGAGGCGGCGGGTCGGGCCGTCCGCATGGCGCGCGTCGATCCGCACCGACTGGGCCGGCACCGGCGGGGCACCGTGCGACACCGCCATCGTCTCGATCACCGCCACCACCCCGTCAGGGATTTCCTGACCGGCGCGAACCGCCGGATCAGGGATGACCACGTTGGTGCCATCGTCGCGGGCCTCGAGACGCCAGAGGTAGTCGCCCGGGTCGCACCCGTGCCAGCGCACCCGGTCGGCAAGCCACCACGGGTTCTGCAGTCCGGGGAAGAACGTCTCGCACGCCGCGCGCAGGCCGGCGACGGCCGGCGCGGGCGCGCACACGTCGACCTGCCCGACCACTTGCCCGCGCACGGTCGCCATCGCGAGCTGGAACAGCACGAACGGCAGGCCAGCGGCATGGTCGAGGTGCTGGTGCGTCAGGATGATTGCCCGGATGCGCGTGACGTCGGCCCCGGCAGCCTCGAGGGAGAGGAGGACCTCGTTCCCGCCGCCCGTGTCGATGAGGACGTGCGTCCCGTCGGGAAGGGTCACCAACGTGGCGGCGCACCGGCGTCGCGGGTCTCGCGTGCTTCCCGTCCCGAGGAATGTCACCCGCATCGTCGGCTCCCCCCTCTCTCTCGGCGCGGGCGAGGGGCAGGGGTGTGAGGCCCTACTCGGGACCGGGAGCGCCGGCGCCCGGCCCTCGGGCATCCTAACCCGGCGCCGGAGGGACGGTCCTCGGGGGATCCTTCGTGTCTCGCCCGCCCGTGCCGGGGGCCTACACCTCGACCGTGTCGAGGTCGCTCGGCACGAGGATCTCGCCGGCGAAGTGCCGCGCCGCCTCGTCGCGTGCCGCCTCCGGGCGGTTCGACCACGACGACCCGAGGTGGTGCAATGCGAGGCGCCGCGCCTTGGCCCGGGTCGCCACGCGGGCAGCCGTCGCCGCCGTCGCGTGCCCGATGGTGGACGTGGCATCGACGTCGTGCCCGAGCGCCTCGACGGACGACGCCTCGTGCACGAGCAGGTCGGGCTCCGGCCCGACCCGGCCAAGCTCGAGGTTCGGCCCGGAATCGCCGGAAAACGTGATGCGCCGCATCGAACCGTCCGGCATCGCGACGTCGATCCGCACCGCCTGCGCGGGAAGCGGTGGCGCACCGTGCGACACCGCCATCGTCGCGATCGTCGCGATCGCGCCGGGACGAGGCACCGCGGGACCGGTCGGCGCTAGGTCGAGGGCCCGCGCCGCCGTCCCGTCCTCCATGAGGTCAAGTCCCCACAGGTACTGCCACGGGTCGCAGGCGTGCCACGTGGCGCGGTCGCCGAGGCACCAGGGGCCGAAAATCCCCGGGTAGAGCGTCTCGCACATCCCGCGCAGGCCGTCGACGGCCGGTGCCGGCGCGCAAATCTCGATGCGCCCGCGACTCGCCCCCGGCGCCAGCGACATGAAGCGGATGCCCGTCACCACGAACGGCAGGCCACCGGCGTGGTCCAGATGCTGGTGCGTCAGGACGATCGCCCGCACGCGGCACGGGTCGATCCCGAGCTGCCGCATCCCGAACATCGCCTCCTGGCCCGCGCCGGTATCGACGAGGATCACGTCACCGCCGGGAAGGGTGACCGCGGTACTGGCGCAGCGCCGCGTCATGTCCGCGATGCTGCCCGTGCCAAGGAACGTCACGCGAACGGTGTCCATCGCGTCCAACCTCCCGCGCCCCGCGCCTGAAAGCGAACTGGCCGCCAGTCCTCACATGGACCGGCGGCCAGATTCTAGGGTGGAGATGGGGGCGAGTCGAACGCCCCGTCCAGAACGGTCTGCCCAGAAGTGACTACGAGCGTAGCCGGTTCGTTAGTATCGCGCCGTTGACCCGGACCGGCAACGTTCCGCGGGCGCTATCCCCAAATCTGTAGCCGACCCCCCGGGGAGAAGGATCGGAGCACCATGGCATTGTTGCGCCCATTCTCCGCCCACCATGGCGGGGCTCGGATGGACGGCAGCCTTACTTAGGCTGCGAGTGCGTACTGACGTTCGCCAGGTACTTGTTTGTCCGTTGTTTAACGAGAAAGCGACGGACACCTCGGCTCGCCACTTCTGACCGCGCTGCCCTGTCGAAACCCGTCATCCCCCTGCCCACGCGCACGCCATCGCGGCGACACGCACGGTGCATGGCAACGGTAGCACGCGACACGCCTGCACGCAAGGGACGCCCTCACGGTTTGTCACGTGCGATGCCCGTATCAACCAAGGCCGCGACGGTAGCGGTCCGAGACCGCGCGGTCCATGTCCCGCTGCGCGTCCCGCTCGGCGATCGACGCGCGCTTGTCGACCGACCGCTTCCCGCGCGCCACCCCCACCTCGAGCTTGGCGCGCCCGTCCGTCCAGTACATGCGCAACGGCACCAGCGTGTACCCCTGCGTCTGGCTCCCCTCGCGCAACTTCCGGATCTCCGACCGGTGAAGCAGCAACTTGCGGGTCCGGCGCGGCTCGTGGTTCTGGTACGTCCCGTGCGCGTACGGCGGGATGTGCACGCCCTCGAGCCACACCTCGCCCAAGTGCACGCGCACGTACCCCTCGCCAATGGTCATCCGGCCGGCGCGCAACGACTTGACCTCCGTGCCCGTGAGCACGATGCCCGCCTCGTAGCGTTCCTCGACCGCGTAATCGTGAAACGCCCGCCGGTTGACGGCGATGTTCACCTGGTCATCCCCACCCCCGAACCGCTTGTCGCTGCTCCGTCCGGCCACGCCCGTGCCTCCCGCCCTCCAAGCCTACGCGCCCGTCGCGCCCGGCCGCCCGGCGCCGGCCGGTGCAGCATCCCCGCCGTCCCCTCCGTCCGCGTCGTCGACGTCGTCGACGTCGTCGCACGCGCCGTCGTCGCCCCCGGCGCCATCATCGACAGGCGCCAGCCCGGCCGCCATGAGGTAGCCCCGGGCGCGCTCGGTGAGCGGGTACCGCGCGACCAGGCGCCAGAACGCGGGTCCATGCCCGGCCACCCGCAGGTGCGCCAGTTCATGCACGAGGACGTAGTCGCGGACCCACGACGGCATCGCGGCCAGGCGGTGGGAGATGCGGATCTCCCTCGTCCGGACGCTGCAACTGCCGTAGCGCGTGTCCTGGTTGGTCACGTACCGCACGCGGGCCGGCACGAGGGCACCACCGAAGTACTGGCGGGACAGTTCGAGGGCGCGCCGGTGCAGGTCAGCATCGCGACCGGCGATCGCATCGGCACCGTCGCCAAGCGCGCGCCGCGCCAGTTCCTTGCGCCGGACCCGCGCGACGAAGCGCTCGACCAGCTCAGGCGGCACGTCGACCGGGACGCGGACCTCGAGGGTCCCATCGACCACGCGGGCCGAGAGGGTCCGGGTACGCCGCTCGGAAGCGATGACCCGGACGGGGAGGCGCGTGTCGTCTCCGGCCGGACCTCGGGTGGCGCCAAGCATCAAGGTGACGGGGTCGGCGGTGTCCGCCCGTCACCGCCCTCGCCCCCAGAACGGGACGAGGACGGGTCGAGGCGTGGATCAGGCGCCGGCGGCGACCGCCGCCTCGGCGTGACTGAGCGACTCGGGGTAGGTCTGCTTGACCGGGACCATCACGTGGAGCAACTTCTCGACCGCCATCGTGTGGCAGCAAATCTTCCAGCCGGCAAAGAAGTGGCACGTGCACTGCCACGCACCGTCATGGAAGCCGACGTTGTGGTCACCGTTCTCGCCCGAGAATGAGATCGAGAACTGGGTGAAGCGAACGCGTTCCGGTTCCTGAGCGTACTGCTTGGCCTTCTGGACCTTGCCGATCAAGCTCGACTGCACGGTCGCACTCCCTTCGCGCCGCGGCCGGCGCGCACACGGGCGAGTCTCACGCCCCGGTGCCGCACCCTAGCCAGTGGCGAGGAGCGCCTGCCCCGTAGCCCGCAACCCGAGTATAGACGCGTCTCCGGACCCGGTCAACGGCCCTTGCCATGCCCGTCCCGGCGCATGCGGTCGGGACCGGCCCCGTACCCTTCCAACGGCCCCGCGCCCCTCCTGCCCCTCCAAGGGCGCGACACGACCACGCCGGGATATCGTGCCCGCAGGTTCCCGCCACGCATGAGAGCGCTTCTCGTCGCCGACACCGAGGTGCCTTCGCTTTACGACCACTTCCAGCCGGAACGGTGGGCGACGGCCGGCATCGAGGTGGTCATCTCGTGCGGCGACCTGCGGCCCGCCTACCTCGAGTTCCTCGCCACGATGTTCAACGTGCCGTGCCTGTTCGTGCGAGGCAACCACGACACCACCTACGCGGCGAACCCGCCCGGGGGGTGGGTGAACCTCGACGGCACGCTTCACCGCGTCGGCGGCATCGGGTTCTATGGCTTGGAAGGAAGCCCCTGGTACAACGGCGGCCCCGCCCAGTACACCGAGGGGCAGATGGCACGGCGCGCGCGTTGGGCACGCCTTGCCAACTGGACCGGCGGGCGCATCGACGTCCTCGTCGCCCACGCCGCCCCGCGCATGTGCCCCAACTCGCGCGACGCCTGCCCGTGCGTCTACCCGCCCGACGGCATCGCGCCGCGCAACCTCGGCCGACCTTGCGCCGAGGACCCTGATCGACGCGTCCTCGACATGGGCGACATCCCGCACCGGCCGTTCGACTCGCTCCGGTCGGTCGTCCTCGCGGTGCAGCCAAGGTTCCTCCTGCACGGCCACATGCACCTCGGCTACGGCCTGCGCCCTCGCGAGCTCTCCCTCGGGCGTACCCGCGTCATCGACGCCTACGGCCACGCGATCATCGACCTCTGACGCGCGTCGCCGCCCGCCCTGAAGGCGGTCGCGGCGGGAGCCGCGAGTACACTGGCGACCGTCGGCGCGCGCGCGCCACCTGCCCCACGGAGGCCCGCCCATGCCCGAAAAGCACGTCGTCTACACCGCGCTGGCCCCCGAACCGATCGGCCCCTACTCGCAGGCGGTCCGCGTCGGCAACCTGGTCTTCGTCTCCGGCCAGGGCAGCATGAACCGCGCCACCGGCCAGATGGTGCGCGACACCGTCGAGGCCGAGACCCGCCAGGTCCTGACAAACCTCAAGACCATCCTCGAGGCCGCCGGAAGTTCGCTCGACCGGGTCGTCAAGACCACGTGCTTCCTCGGCAACATGGACGACTTCCCGCGCTTCAACGCGGTCTACGCCGAGTTCTTCACCGACAACAAGCCGGCACGGTCCACGATCCAGGCGGCGCGCCTGCCCGGCGGCATCATGGTCGAGGTGGAGTGCATCGCCACCGTCGACTAGCCTTCCTGCGGATGCCGGCACGCCCTCCGACCCGCGGACAGGCGGGCATGAGCTACTGCTCCCTCGCACCGGCGGGGGAGGGGCGGGACGTCCGTCCGGGTCCCGGGGCGCGTGCGCCTCGGGGTCCCTGGTCCGCGGGCATCCCTGCCCGCAGGGGCGGGGGGAGCGAGGGCCGCTTCCGGTTCGCCATCTGGTAGCCCCCCGGGAGACCTTGCCCTTGGGCGGGCGTCCCACGGCGGCAGGGCGGGCAAGGATGCCCGCGGACCATGCCTCGCACCGGCGGGGGAGTGGCAGGACGTCCGTCCGGGTCCCGGGGCGCGTGCGCCTCGGGACCCCTGGTCCGCGGGCATCCCTGCCCGCAGGGGCGGGGGGAGCGAGGACCGCTTCCGGTTCGCCATCTGGTAGCCCCCCGGGAGACCTTGCCCTTGGGCGGGCGTCCCACGGCGGCGGGCGGGCACGGATGCCCGCGGACCACGGCTCGCGCCGGAAAACGGGGCTGGTCGCCGACCATTCCCACCGACCGCCGAAATGTCGGACAGGCGCCTAGCCGCGACGGATTTCCGACATGCCCCCGAGGTACGGGCGCAAGGCCTCCGGGATCCGGATCGACCCGTCCGCCTGTTGATGGTTCTCGAAGAGCGGCATCAGCAGGCGGGGCGTCGCCAGTGCGGTGTTGTTTAGCGTGTGCGCGTGGCGCACCGTCCCGGTCGCGTCGCGGTAGCGGAGGTTCGCCCGCCGCGCCTGGTAGTCCAGGTAGTACGAGCACGACTGCGTCTCGCGATAGCGCCCCTCGGACGGCACCCACGCCTCGACGTCGTAGCGCTTGCGGTGCCCGAGGCCAAGCTCGCCCCCGCAGCAGTTCACCACCCGGTACGGCAACTCGAGCGCCTGCATGAGCGACTCCGCGTTCGCCAGGAGCGTCTCGTGCCACCGGATGCTCTCGGCCTCGTCGGCCGCACAGATCACGAACTGCTCCACCTTGTTGAACTGGTGGACCCGGAACACCCCTTTCAGGTCGCGCCCGTAGCTGCCCGCCTCGCGCCGGAAACACGGCGAGTACGCCGCGTACAGGATCGGCAGTTCCGACGCCGACAGGATCTCCCCGGCGTACATCGAGGTCATCGGCACTTCCGCCGTGCCCGAAAGCCACAGGTCGTCCCGCTCGAGGTGGTAGGTCTCCTCCTCGCTGCCGGGGAAGTGGCCCGTCGCGGTGAACGCCGCCGTGCGCGCGAACGATGGTGCCGTCGCCGGGACGAAGCCGCGTTCCCAGAGGCGTTCGAGGGCAAACCGCATCAACGCCATCTCGACGAGGGCGGCCTCGCGCTTCAGGAAGTACCCCCGGTGCCCCGCGACGCGTGCGCCGCGCTCCAGTTCGATGAGGTCGTGCCGCTCCATCAGCGCCACGTGGTCGAGCGGCGTGAAATCGAACGCCGGCAGCGCGCCGACGTGCTTCACTGCCACGTTGTCGTCCTCGTTCTTGCCCTCGGGCACGTCGGCCGACGGCACGTTCGGGACGCGCAGGAGGATCGACTCGACCTTTTGGTCAAGCTCCTTCAGCGGCCCCTCGAGGGCGCGCACCTCGTCCCCCAGGCGTCGCCCCTCGGCGACCAGCGCCGCGCGCTCGTCCCCGGCGGCCTTCGGGACCGACCGCGACACCTCGCCCTGGCGCGCCCGCAACCCCTCCACCCGTTGGCGCAGCGACAACGCCTCACGGTCGGCCGCCAGCAGGTCGTCGATGTCGACCGTCGCCCGCTTCTTGCGCACGCCCTCCTTCACGAGGTCGGGGTTCGCACGGACGTACCGCAGGTCGAGCATCGATCGGTCGCTCCTCGGGATAGGGGGGGCGGGCAGGCCCCCGGGCGTCATGGTCCGCCGGACGGCGGTGACCGCCCGTCAACGGGGGCGCGGGCGGGATGCCGTGACCCGTGGCGCCTCCCGACACCACGCGGGCGGGACGGCGAGGATCACGCCGAATGATGCCAGCGAGCGAGACGCGCCCGCAGGGCATCGAGGGCCCGGCGATGCAACTGGCGCACCGCCGCCTCGGAGATGCCCATCAGCCGCGCGATCGCGGCTTGCTCCAGTTGGCGCCAGTGCATCAGCGCGAGCACCCGGCGGTGGCGGGGCGAGATCGTCAGCATCGCCGCGTGGAGGTCGAGCCGCGCCGCGTCTCGCGTCTCGACGCCCGCCTGTTCCCGCGCCATCCGGGCACCCAGCGCCATGGTCACCGCCTCCGCACCACCGTCCTCCCACGAGACGCGCCGACCGGGCCAGCGACGACGCGCCAGGCCCTCCACGTGCTTACGGAGGCGCCCCCGCAGACGCATCCGGAAGAACGTCAAGGCGGGGCCCCTGGCCGGGTCGTAGCCCTCCATCAGGCGCCACACCTCGAGCCGGGCCTCCTGCTCGAGGTCCTCCACCTCGCAGTCTGCGGCCACGCCGATCCGGAAAGCGTGCTGCCGCTGCCGACGCGCCTCGCCACGCACCAGCGGGTCGAGCGCCACCAGCAACTGCCGGCGCGCCATCAGGTCGCCCGCCGCCGCGCGTGCGCCGAGTGCCTCGATCGCCTGGTAGTCCGCCGACACGAACCTCCCCGGCATCCCGCCCGCTCCCTCTCCGGACCCGCCGACCGGTGCGCCGCCCGTCCCGTCCATCGCCATCACCCGCTCCGTTCCGGCACCTCGCCACCCATCGGGTTCACGAACATTTGTTCTAGTCTGCACGAGTGTACCTCCCTCGGACCCTGCCCGCAGCGGCCCGCGGCGTGACGGGCTTCCGGCAGTCGGGCGATACTCGCGGCCGGTTGGCGTGGGGGCACCGTGCCCGGCGACCGTGGGGGGAACGCAACTCGATGGCGAACGAACGGAACGAGGCGAGGCATCACCCGGGCCAGGCCGGCAGCGCACCCGGACTGGCAGCGCGCGCAGGCGCCTTCCTCGACTACCTCGATGGCTACCTCGCCGGCCTGCAGCCGGTCGGCCTTGATGCCCTGATCGCGTCAGCGGGAGGGCCGGACGGCGTCGCGATGGTCGTGGTCGACCTCGTCGCCGGCTTCTGCACGAAGGGCACCCTGGCGACGCCGCGCCTCGGTGCGCTCGTGACGCCGGTCGGGGACCTCTTCGACGCCGCGTGGGAGGCGGGCGTGCGGCGCTTTGCCACCTTGCGCGACGCGCATGACCCGAACGCGCCGGAGTTCGCCGCCTTCGCCCCGCACTGCATCGACGGCACCGACGAGTCGGTACTCGAACCGGACCTCGCGCGGCGCCCATGGGCCGCGGTTGCCCTCGACGTGCCGAAGAACAACCTCAGCGCGATCGCGGAGAACGGGCCGTTCCGCCCGTGGATCGAGGCGTCGGTCGATGCCGGCACGCAGGTGGTGGTCGTGACCGGCGGTTGTACCGACCTCTGCCTCTACCACGCCGCCCTCGGGCTTCGCCTCTGGGCGAATGCGAGCAACCGGGCGTTGCGCGTCGTCGTGCCCGCAAACCTTGCGGATACCTACGACCTGCCGGTGGACGTGGCCGCGACGTACGGGATCATGCCCCACGACGGGGACCTGATCCACGCGACCTTCCTCTATCACCTGCGCCTCAACGGCGTCGAGGTCGTCGCCGAGGTGACGCGGTAGTTGGCCGGGGGGGTACTTCCCGGCGGTGCGCCACCCGGGAGGGTGGC
>CAMBEO010000002.1 GCA_945865725.1 Thermoflexus hugenholtzii JAD2
GAGGCCCTCGTCGAGGAGCGACTGGGCGAGGGCCTTGGCGTTCGTGACGATGGCATGGGCGTAGTCGCGGAACGCAGGCTGCGCGGCCTCGTGGAGCATGACGGCCTTTGCGGCGACGACGTGTTCGAGGGGGCCGCCCTGGATGCCGGGCATGATCGCCTTGTCGATGCGCTCGGCGAAGGCGGCCTTGCACAGGATCATCCCGCCGCGGGGTCCGCGCAGGGCCTTGTGGGTGCTGGTGGTGCAGATGTCGGCGAGGGGCACGGGCGAAGGATGGGCGCCGCCCGCGATCAGGCCCGAGATGTGCGCGATGTCGGCCAGGAGAAGGGCGCCGACCTCGTCGGCGATGGCCCTGAAGGCCGCCCAGTCGAAGATGCGCGGATAGGCGGTTGCACCGACGACGATCATCTTGGGCCGTGACTTGCGGGCGACGTCGCGGACGTTGTCGTAGTCAATGAGCTCGGTCGCGGGATCGAGGCCGTACGAGACGAACTTGTAGAGCTTGGCGCTGAAGTTGACGGGCGATCCGTGGGTGAGGTGGCCACCGGCGATCAGGTCCATGCCCATGACGGTGTCGCCATAGTCGAGCGTGGCGAGGTAGGCGCCCATGTTGGCCGTGCTACCGCTGTGGGGTTGCACGTTCGCGTGGTCCGCGCCGAAGAGGGCGCAGGCGCGCTTGCGGGCGAGCTCCTCGACGGCATCGACCCACTGGCACCCCTGATAGTAGCGGCGCTTGGGGTAGCCCTCGGCGTACTTGGTGGTGAAGGCGGAGCCGGTCGCCTCCATGACGGCCTGGCTGGGGTAGTTCTCGGAGGGGATGAGCTGGATCGTCTCGCGCAGGCGCTTTTCCTCGCCGCGGATGGTCGCGAGGACCTCGGGATCGACCTCGGCAAGGGTTCCCGGGAGGGGGGACACGCGGGAAGGCGGGGTCATTCGCGGCTCCTGCGCTCGCTCGGCGCGGTGCGGTGCGGCGGGTCGCCGGTCGGGAAAGTATCGCGCACGAGCAATGACGGCTTCCCGAAGCAAACTCCGCAAGGCGCGAATGAGGGGCTTCAAGCCTTGGGCCACCGGTCGGAAAGCCATCCGCCGAAGGCGGCGGCCGAGAGGATCAGGACGTCGCCGAGGACGACGCCACCGAGGTTCATCGCTGGCAGGGCGAGGGGTCCGTACGCGAGTACCAGTTGCGACTCCTGCCACGCGTTCAGGCCGGCCCAGACGACGATGAAGGCGACGCCGACCGCAACGCCGTTGAGGAAGCCGGCGACGCCCGCGATGCGACCGGCGGCGTAGCTGGCGATGGCAAGGCACGCGAACTGGAGGATCGGGAGGGCGCTGAACTCCCCGCCGAGTTCGGCGGAGGGGTCGCGCACAAGTCCGGTGGCCGCCGCTAGGTAGCCCCCGCCGACCTGCAGGCCGTACGCGAGGGCGACGCCGATGGCGATCGCAAGCCATCGCAAGGTCATCGGTCGCTCGCGCGACAGTACCGGGCGGTGGTTTCCGCCGGGGCGCAGGGGACTGGGGCGAGGGGTCGGGGTCATCTCGTCGCCTTCAATCGTGCCATCCGGAGGGCGCGGAGGGGCTCGCTTCCCCTCCCACCCTCGCGGGAGAGGGGAGTACTGGACCGCGGGCATCCTTGCCCGCCCCAGCGCCGGGGGGTCGCCTCGTCCGTGGGGCGTGGCCCTGGTCCATCCTGGCTGGAACTGGTCGCGGCGCTGCCAGTCGAACGCCTTGCCCCTTCCACCTGCCGCAAGCGCCCTGCGCTACGCGGGAGAAGGGGGAACGGAACGCCACCAGTCGACGAAGTGCCCAAGTGCGTCCTCAAACGAGGTCGTGGGGGAGTAGCCAAGCAGGCGGCGCGCCTTCCCGAGATCCGCCCACGTGCGGTACGGCTCGGAGGGGGGCACGGGCGCCTCGGTGATCACCGGCGTGCGGTCGAGGAGGCCGCCGAGGGTGTCGAGGTAATGCGCGAGGCTGACCGGGCGGTCGTTGCCGAGGTTGATGACCTCGTAGGCCTCGCCCGCCTCGACGAGGCCGGCGGCGGCGCGGTCGAACCGGTCGAGGGAGGCGAGGATCCCGGTCACGGTGTCGCCGACGAAGGTGTAGTCGCGCGCCATCGACCCGTCGCCAAAGCGGGTGAGGGGGCGGCCGTCGCGGATGGCGGCGGCAAACATCGACGGAGTCAAGTCGGGCCGGGAGCGCGGCCCGACGACCGTGAAGAAGCGGAGCAGGGTCACGCGCAGGCCGGTGGTGCGCGTATAGGCGTGGGCGAGGACCTCGCACGCCCGCTTGGTAGCGGCGTAGACGGAGAGGGGGCGGTCGGCGGCCAGTTCCTCGTGAAGCGGTCCGTCCCACCCGGGCGGGCCGCCCCCGTAGACGGAACTGCTCGAGGCGATGACGAGGTGGCCTCGGGGGGACGTGCCGCCATCGTCGCCAAAGCCGCGCGCGCGGCATGCCTCGAGGACGCTGGTCGTGGCGACGACGTTGGTCGCGACGTAGTCGGGGGCCTGGTCCGCGGGGGAACGCACGCCGGCGCGGGCGGCGAGGTGGATGACGCGCCGGACTGGCACGCCGGCAAGGGCCTCACCGGCGGCGAACGCGCGGTCGAGGACTGCCGGGTCGGCGCAGTCGCCCTCGATGACGGCGAGAACGCTGTCGGAAGCGGCGAGGGCGAGGCGGGCGGCGGTTGCCGTGACCGTGGCGAGGTTGGCGCGCTTGCGGGTGGGTTCGTAGTGGCGCGTAAAGGCGTCGATGGCGACGACGTGGTCGCCGCGCGCGAGGAGGGCCTCGGTGACGTGGCTGCCGATGAACCCGGCGGCGCCGGTGACGATCACGGCGCCGGCACCCGGTCGGGGCGAGACGAGGCGCGCGTCGGTCGTCACGGGGTCCTCCGGGATCGGGTTGCGCGGGTCGCGCCCCGGCGTACCTCATCGGAACGCGCATGCCGGGCAACGGGGGCCGGGGAAGGCGGTTCGCGCCCCTGTGGACGGCGCCCGGGTCGATCAGCCGATTGACGGCATGACTGGGCGCACCGATACTCGGGGAAGGATGGCCACACGCCGACCAGTCGCGCACACCGGTGGTGCCGCTCGCATCGTGGAGGGAAACCGCGTGCCCGGCGCCATGGCGGCGCGGGTCGCGATGTCGGCACGCCTCGTGCGACCCATCGCGGTCATCGTGGCCCTTGCCCTCGCCATCGTCGGGCTGCTTGGCTCGTGGCCAGATGTCGCGCGGGCGGACGTCGCGCGGTCGGGCGGAGGCGAGGTAAGCGTCGCCCGCCTGCGCGGGGAGATCGGGCCGGCGGCGGCGCGCTACATCAATCGCGTCGCGGGCGAGGCGGAGAAGCGCAGCGTCGAGGCCCTGGTGGTGGTGGTCGACACGCCCGGCGGCCTGGACGTCTCGATGCGTGCGATCGTGCAACGCCTGCTGGGGTCGGAGGTGCCGGTCATCGCGTGGGTCGGGCCGGCCGGGGCACGCGCGGCGTCGGCGGGCACGTTCATCGTGATGGCGGCCGACGTCGCCGCGATGGCGCCGGGGACGACGATCGGAGCGGCCCACCCGATCATGGTCTCGGGCGGATCGGTGATGCCGGTCGACCCGGTCTTGATGGACAAGGTGACGAACGACGCGGCGGGCTACCTGCGGGGACTGGCGGCCCAACGCGGGCGCAACGCCGAGTGGGCCGACCGGGCGGTGCGGGAGAGCGCGGTGCTCGGGGCGGCCGAGGCGATGCGGGAGCGCGCGATCGACGTCGTCGCGCCGTCGGTCGAGGACCTGATGGCGCAACTTGACGGGCGGCGGGTGGCTGGCCCGTGGGGGACGCGCCCCTTGCGGTTCGGTGGCGCGACCGTCGTGGAGGCCGGCGAGACGATCGCGGAGATGATCGTGGCGGTCGTCGGGCAGCCGGCAGTCGCGTATGTCCTCTGCCTCGTCGGCCTGGTCCTCATCGGGGCGGAACTGTTTACGACGACCGGCGGGGCGATCGGGGTGGCGGGATCGATCTGCCTCGTGCTCGCCTTGGTCGGGTTCGACAGCCTGCCCGTCCGGTCGGCGGGCGTCGCCCTCCTCGCGCTTGGCATCGCCCTCCTTGTCGCCGAGGTCAAGGCCGGGGGGCACGGCCTGCTTGCCACGGGCGCGGTGGTCGCGGTGGCGATCGGATCGTGGTGGCTGTTCCCGGATGCCGGCCCGACAATCGCCGGGGTTCCGGCCCGTCCCAGTGCGTGGGTGACGGTGACGGCAGTGGGCACTGTCGCGGCGATCGCGGTCCTGATGCTGATGACTGGGGCGACCGCGGCATGGCGACCGGTCGTGCCGGTCGTGCCCGTGATTGGGGAGGTCGGGCACGCCGAGACGGCACTGTTGCCTGCCGGGACGGTCCACCTGCGCGGCGAGGCGTGGAGCGGCCGGGCGATTGCGGGTACGATGCCGGCAGGGGCCCGGGTACGCGTCGCGGGCCGGGACGGGCTCACGTTGCTTGTCGAACCGGCGGAAGTCGAGACCCGACCGGGCGACGCACGCGCCTGAGCCGGCCGGGGCGAGGGCAGGAGGAACCGCCAGTGGCCACCTGGGTCGTCGTCCTCGTCGCGGTCGCCCTCGTCCTCGCGGGCATCAAGATCGTGCCCGAGTTCGAGCGGATCGTGGTCTTCCGGCTCGGTCGGTGCGTCGGGGTCCGAGGTCCCGGGCTGCAACTCGTCGTGCCGATCTTCGAGCGGGGCGTGCGCGTGGACCTGCGCGAGGGGTTCCTGCAGATCCCGTCGCAGAAGTGCATCACCAAGGACAACGCCTCGATCGACGTTGACTTCCTGATCTACTGGAAGGTCGTCGAACCGGTGATGGCGGTCGTCCATGTCGTGAACCGGGAAGGGGCGACCCAAGGCATCGCGACGACGGTCGTGCGGGCGGTGCTTGGCGACCTGACCCTTGACGACGTGCTGTCCAAGCGCGAGTGGATCAACTCCAGGCTCCGCCAGGAACTGGACGGCGTGACGGAACGCTGGGGCATGAAGGTCACCAACGTCGAGATCCGCGAGGTCGTGCCCCCGCCGATGGTGCAAGAGGCGATGAACCGCCAGATGACGGCGGAGCGGGATCGCCGGGCGCGCGTGACGACGGCGGAGGGGAGCAAGCAGGCATTGATCCTCGTGGCTGATGGCGAGCGCCAATCGCTGGTGTTGCGCGCCGCGGGCGAACGGGAGTCGGTGCGGCTGCGGGCGGAGGGTGCCGCGAACGCCTTGGCCGTGATCTCCAAGGCCGCGTCCGTGGTCGATGCCCGCACGCTGACGCTGCAACACCTGGAGGCGATCAAGGCCCTCGGGGCAAGCCCATCGACGCAGATCGTCCTGCCGGTGGACCTGCTGCCGCTCGCGGCCCACGTCGGGGACCTGACCAAGGCCGCCCTACTGGCCATCCCAGACAAGGCAGTCCGGGAGGTCGATGCCGGAGGCGACGGTTCGCCAAGTGGTGGAGGTCCGCACGCGTTGGCGGACGGAGCGGGCCACGACGCGGCCTAGCCCTGTTCAGCGCTCGTTCCGGTCGGATCGACCCCCGGGAACGCCCGGGTCGCGCTTCCGAAGCCTCGGGCCTACGGCGTGCCCCCGCCGAAGAACGGCATGACCATGACGAGGGCGACGACCAGCGAGATCGCGATCCAGACATACTCGCGTCGCGACCGGCGCGGGCGCGACGCAAACGGGGTGGCCGGGCCATTCCGCGTGCGCGCGGGTTTCGCGCGCTGAGCCTGGCCAGGGCGTGGTGCCTTTGAACCCGGTTGCATGAACATCCTGATGGGTTGAACGGGCGAGGGCGCCGACGGTCCCTCCAGCCTGGGATGCGGTGAAAGACCGCGGGCAAATGGCGCCCGGTCCGCCCGCCCGTTCCCCGCGAGGTGCCCCCCGGGGGGTTCGTCGGGAAAACGCGTAATACTTCAAGGAGAGGGCGTTCGCGCGCCCACCGTTTCGGGGACCGACACGCTCGCCTCCCCGCTGGCACGCCACCACCTCCCAGGGGCGTGTAGAAGGACTTGGAGCATGCGGGTCGGGATCAACGGGTTCGGGCGAATCGGCAGGCTGGCGTTTCGGGCAATCCTCGCTCGACATCCGGAACTCGAGGTCGTGGCGATCAACGACCTCACCGATACGGCGACGAATGCGCACCTGCTTCGCCGTGACAGCAACTACGGCAGCTTTCCCGGCACGGTCACCGTGGAAGACGATGACCTCGTGGTGAACGGCAAGCGCGTCGCGATTAGCGCGGAGCGCGACTGGTGCAAGCTGAACTGGGGCGGGATCGGGGTCGACCTGGTGATCGAGGCCACCGGGGTCGGCACCAACCGGCCAGATGCCGACAAGCACCTCGAAGCTGGCGCGCAGAAGGTGATCATCTCCGCCCCGGCGCGCGGCGAGGACGTGACCGTGGTCCTCGGCGTCAACCAGGACGCATACGACCCGGCGCGCCATCGGGTGCTCTCGAACGCGAGTTGCACGACGAACGGCCTGGCACCGGTCGTGAAGGTCATCCTGGACAACTTCGGCATCGTCAAGGGGATGATGACGACGGTGCACTCGTACACGAACTCGCAGCGGATCCTGGACCTCGCGTCGAAGGACCTGCGCGAGGCGCGCGGCGGGGCGATGAACATCGTGCCGACGTCGACCGGCGCGGCCCGCGCGGTGTCGCTCGTCATCCCCGAGGTCAAGGGGATCGTCGACGGCCTGGCCTACCGGGTGCCGACCCCGACGGTCTCGATCGTCGAGTTCATCGCGTTGACCGGGCGCGACACGACCGTCGCGGAGGTGAACGCCGCGATGCGGGCCGCCGCCGCTTCCGGGCCGCTGCACGGCATCCTCGACGTGACGGACGAACCGCTGGTCTCGATGGACCTGAAGGGGAACACCCACTCGTCGATCGTCGACTCGCTGGTGACGATGGTCGTCGCGGGGAACATGGTCAAGGTCGCCGCCTGGTACGACAACGAGTGGGGCTACGCCTGCCGGGTGTCGGACCTGGCGGCGCTGGTTTCCTCGAAGGGCTAGGGGCCGAACGGAGAGGTCCGCGGAGTCGATCATGACCCTGAGGGGCTCTGGCGTGCTGTCCCGATGGCCGGTGCGGTGCGGGGGGCGGAAGGACGGCCCCCTTCCATTGGCCGCAAGCGCCCCGCGCCGCGGTCGGGAGAGGGAAGCACCACCGCCGCCCCACCCCCGGGCGGGCAAGGATGCCCGCGGACCAGACCCCACCCCGGAGCGGGCAGGGATGCCCGCGGACCAGACCCCGACATCGTGGCGACACCCAGCCTCACCCCGGAGCGGGCAGGGATGCCCGCGGACCAAGAGCATCCCGCGGTGAGGCGCTTGGGGCAGGTGGGGCGAGTGCTGCGGCATCCTGAGGAAACCAATGGCGGCATTCGGCAAGCAGACGATTCGCGACCTTGAGGTGCGCGGTCGGCGCGTCCTCGTGCGCGTCGACTTCAACGTGCCGCTCGG
Source organism: Thermoflexus hugenholtzii JAD2 (assembly GCA_945865725.1). Lineage (GTDB taxonomy): Bacteria > Chloroflexota > UBA11872 > UBA12225 > UBA12225 > CAILQO01. The sequence continues at coordinate 7,476 of CAMBEO010000002.1, forward strand.
GGCAGGCGCGATCACCGACGACACGCGCATCCGCGCCGCGGTCCCGACGATCCGGGCGCTGCGCGAGGCGGGCGGGCGGGTAATCCTGATCAGCCATCTCGGGCGCCCGGATGGCGTCGTCGTCGAGTCGCTGCGCCTCGCGCCGGTGGCGGCGCGCCTCGCCGCCCGGCTCGGCGTGCCGGTCCACGCCGTCCCCGAGTGCGTCGGGCCGGTCGCCCAGGCAGCGGTCGATGCCCTGCATGACGGCGACGTCGCGCTGCTCGAGAACGTGCGATTCCACGCGGGCGAGGAATCGAACGATCCCGGGTTCGTCTCCGCCCTCGCCGCGCTTGGCGACCTCTACGTCAACGACGCGTTCGGCACTGCGCACCGCGCGCATGCGTCGACCGAAGGGATCGCCCGTCGGCTGCCCGCGGTCGCCGGGCTCTTGATGGAGCGCGAGATCGAGATCATGGGCGCGGCCCTTGCCTCCCCGCGGCGTCCGTTCGTCGCGGTCGTCGGTGGCAAGAAGGTGTCGGACAAGATCGGGGTCTTGCGGAACCTGGTCGGACGCGCGGACCACCTCCTCGTGGGTGGTGCGATGGCGAACACGTTCCTGAAGGCCCAAGGGCACGCGACGGGTGCCTCGTACGTCGAGGCGACGGCGGCGGGGGTGGTCGGCGAGATCCTCGCCGAGGCGTCGCGTGCGGGCACCCACCTGGAGTTGCCCGTCGACCTCGTGATTGCGCCGCGCCTCGGGGCCGACGCGCCATCGAGGGTCGTGAGCGTCGATGGCGTGCCGGATGACCAGATGGCGCTCGACATCGGGCCGGAAACGGTCGCGCGCTTCGCCGAGGTGCTACGCGGGGCGGGCACGATCATCTGGAACGGGCCGATGGGCGTGTTTGAGATGGCGCCGTTCGCTGCCGGCACCATGGGCGTGGCGCTGGCCGTCGCCGGGTCGGGCGCCACGACGATCGTCGGCGGGGGCGACTCGGTCGCGGCGCTCGAGGCATCGGGCCTTGCCGACCGCATCACGCACGTCTCGACGGGCGGCGGCGCCTCGCTCGAGTTCCTCGAGGGCAGGGAACTGCCCGGCATTGCCGCCCTGCGTGATCGCCACTGACGTGCGGCGCGCGAACGCGCCTGGAGGCTGGACGATGACAACGACCCGACGACCGATCGTGGCCGGGAACTGGAAGATGAACACGACCGTCGCCGAGGCGGTGGTCCTCGCCGCGGCGGTGCGTGATGCGGTTGGCGCAGCCAGCGGCGTAGAGGTGGTGGTCTGCCCGCCTGCCGTATCGCTATTTCCGGTCCAGGCCGTCCTCGAGGGTGGTGACGTCGCGCTTGGCGCGCAGAACGTGCATTTCGAGTCGGGTGGTGCCCACACCGGCGAGGTGTCGGTCTCGATGGTTGCGAGTGCCGGAGCGACGCACGTGATCGTCGGCCACTCGGAACGGCGTGCCCGCTTCGGCGAGACGGACGAGTGGGTGTCGCGGAAGGTCCGCGCGATCCTTGACGCGCGCCTCGTGCCGGTCATGTGCGTCGGCGAGACGCTGGCGGAGCATGATGCGGGGCGGACCGACGCGGTCGTGACGGCGCAGGTGCGTGCGGGCCTCGGTGCGGTCTCGAAGGACGAGGCGCACCGGGTCGTCGTCGCGTACGAACCGGTGTGGGCGATCGGCACGGGGCGGCCGGCGCCGCCCGAGGGGGCGAACGAGACGTGCGGGACGATCCGGTCGGCCGTCGCCCATGCGTTCGGTCCCGGCGTCGCCGATGCGATCCGGATCCAGTACGGCGGGAGCGTGACGGCGGCCAACGCGGCCACCCTCTTCGCGCAACCGCACATCGACGGCGCCCTCGTCGGTGGCGCGTCGCTCGTCGCGTCGACCTTTGGGGTGATCGTCGCGGCTGCGGAGGCCCGTAATCGCTAGCGGCGGAGAGATTGTGGGGGGTCGTGGGTCGCGCGTCTCCCGTGCCGGTCCGCGGGACACCTGATCGGGCGTCACGCCCCTGCGCCGGTCCCACGCCCCAAATCTGCTCCACGCGCCTGGTCCGTATACTCTGGGAAATGGCGTGCCGGTCCGCGCGCGCCGTTCCGGGACCACGATGCAGACGCTTTTCTACGTCATCCAGATCGTGCTGTCGGTCACCCTGGTCGCGGTGATCCTCCTGCAGGTAAAGAACGCAGGCCTTGGCAGCTCGTTCGGCGGTAGTGACGCGTCGATTTACACGACGCGCCGGGGCCTTGACCGGGTCCTCTTCCAGTTCACGATCATCCTGTCGGTCGTGTTCGTGGTCACGTCTCTGGTCGTATTGCGGGTGACGGGGTAGCGTGCCGCCGGCGCGCACGGCGGCCGGTCGCCGCCTCCCGATGCAGCTGGTGATCGCACTGGCGGGCATCCTGATCGTCGGCGCCCTCCTGGGCAGCTTCGCGCAGACCGCGGAGATCACCGAGGCGCCGGACACGGGCGGTGCCTACGTCGAGGGACTTGCCGGGTTTCCCCACTCGATCAACCCTGTACTCGCGAGCGACGACGCGTCAAACACTCTCGTTGCCCTGCTGTTCGATGGCCTGACGCGCACGGACGCGCAGGGACAGGTGGTCCCCGGCTTGGCCGAGTCGTGGGAGGTCGCGCCGGACGGACGATCGTTCACCTTCCGCCTGCGTGACGGCGCCCAGTGGCATGACGGCACGCCGGTCACGGCGGACGACGCGACCTACACCTACGGGATCCTCCGCGACCCCGCATACCAGGGGCCATACGGTGCCCAGTGGCGTGACGTGAACGTCGAGAAGGTCGATGACCGCACGGTGCGGCTGTCGCTGCCCAAGGACAGCTTCGCGCCATTCCTGGAATACACGACGGTCGGGCTCTTGCCGTCCCACCTCCTCGGAACGGTCGGTGCGCGTGACCTCCAGGCACATCGCTTCAACATCCAGCCGGTAGGCACGGGCCCGTACCAGCTGAAGGAGGTCACGCCCGACCGGATTACGCTCGAGGCGTTCATGGCGCACAAGCCGGCGCCATTCCTTGGCCGGATCATCTTCCGCATCTACCCGAACTACAAGACGATCCTGACGGCGCTCGAACGTGACGAGGTCGAGGGCGCGCCGCTGGTTGAACCGGGCGACGTGGCACGGCTGTCGGGCTTGCGGGACGTGACGATCTACGACGCGCCGGGCAACACGGTCACGATGCTGTTCATGAACGTCGCCCACCCGGTGCTGTCGGAGAAGGCGGTGCGCCTCGCGGTGGCCTGCGCGATCGACCGGCAACGCATGATGGCGGTGGCGCGGGATGGTCGTGCGCGCCGCGCCGACGGGCCGATCCTGCCGTCGTCCTGGGCGTATGACGCCGGGGTGAAGCGCCCGGAGTACGACCCGGAGCAAGCGCGCCAACTGCTTGAGGAGGCGGGATGGCGGGCCGACGGCGCGGGCGGTCCGGGACGGTCCCGGGACGGCTTGCCCCTGCGGTTCGTGGTGCTGACGAATGACCGCCCGGAGCGGCTTGCGGTCGCGACCGAAGTGCAGCGGCAGCTGGTCGCGGTCGGGATTGACGTCGAGATTCAGGCCACCGGCGCGGGGGGCCTCGTTCAGGACTTCCTGTTGCCCCGCATCTTCGAGCTGGCGGTGTACAGCTGGGACTTCAACGGGTTCGACCCGGACCCGTACTCGCTCTGGCACTCGACCCAGGAGGCGCCGAACGGCCTGAACATCACGGGATGGGCGAACCGGAAGGCCGACGAAGCGCTGGAACGTGGCCGGCGCGCGAACGACCGGGCGGAGCGGGTGAAGGCGTACGCCGAGTTCCAGTCCGCATTCGCGGAGGACGTGCCGGCCGTGCCGTTGTACTTGCCGACGTACGAGTACGCGATCGGCACGAAGATTCGCGGGGTCCGGACGGGCGTCGTGGCGAACCCGCCCGACCGGTTCCGGAACGTCACCGAGTGGTACGCGAAAACCCGGCGCGAGGTTTCGGCGCGACGGACGTGACGTCCGGCACGCCCCTGGACCACTTGGCGGTCATCGCCGCGGTGCGCGCCCGTGGCCTTGCGGTCGGGTCCCCACTGCAGTACTTCGCGGTCGTCGGATCGACGAGCGACGTCGCGAAGGAGCTCGCGTCCGCCGGTGCGCCCCACGGCACGACGGTCGTCGCCGATGAGCAAGAGGCGGGGCGCGGTCGCCGGGGGGCATCCCGATGGCAGACCCCGCCTTGCCTCTCGATCGCGATGTCGGTCGTCGCGCGTTCGCGACTGGCCGACCCGACGCTACTCGGTCGCATTGGGTCATGCGTGGCCGTCGCGGTCGCGGAGGCCATCGAAAAAACAGCGGGCGTGCGCATCGCGGTGAAGTGGCCGAACGATCTCGTGGCGGCAGACCCCGCTTCCGGCATTTTGGCTGGTGATCAGGGGCGAGGAGACCGGGAGCGCGAGCGTCCCACTGTCCCCCTTCGAAAGGTCGGTGGGATCCTCGTCGAACCAGTGGTGACGGCTTCAAGCCCGGCGCGCGTCGAATACGCGGTGGTGGGCATCGGGATCAACGTGAACCTGCCCGCGGCGGCGATGTCGCCGGTCGATGCCGGGGCGATGCCGCCGGTCGCGCTGGTCGACCTCGTGGGGCACCCGGTCATGCGCGAACCGATCATGGTGGAGATGCTGGCGCGCCTTGACGACGCCCTGGCCGGGTGGCACGACCTCACGTGGCCGGGGTGGCGCACTCGCTACGCCGCGCGGCTGGCGTGGGCGGGCGCGCCGGTCGCGGTCATCCCGGAAGCGCCGGGCGCGCCCCCGCTGCAGGGGATCCTCGAGGGGATCGATGACGTCGGTGCACTGGTCGTCCGTTGCGCTGACGGCACCCGCGCGACGGTGATGTCTGGGACGGTCCGCCCCGGGTAGGGCAAGCAGCTCTCTGGCCGTGCTCCCGGCTCCCGAGGAGCGTGAAGGAACCGGCAGGCCTGGCGTCTCCCCGGCCATCCGACCGCATTGTCGGGGTGGTGTGCGTCAGGCAGGCGGATCGCTACTCGCTGTCTGGTGCGTCGCGGCGGACGGGCGGGAAGCGTTCGTTGCTGAGCTGCGTGATGAGTTCGGAGGCGGCGACCCGGGTGATCCCATCCGACTGGATCGTGCGGCCAAGGGAGCGGGCCAGGCGAGATATGGCGTCCAACTGGTTCGCGGTCGCGGGGAGGCCGGCGGTCGCGGGAGAGACGGCGACCGGGCGCGAAGCCCGAGCGCCCTCCGGCAAGCCGCCGTCGGGCGCGGTCCCGGGCCGGCTCCGGGTCGTGCGCGCTGCGACGGTGCGGGTCGCGGGCGGCGAGGTTCGCGTGGTGTCGGGTGCAGGGCGGGAACGGTCGTCCGCTCGCAGGTCGACGTCCGGGTCGCGCGAGGCCGTGCGCGCGGCGGAAATGGCCGGAACCGGGGGCGGGTCGCCAAGGTGGCGGACCGGACCGGGCACGGACGTGGGATCAGGCAGGTGGACTTGGTCGGGCAGGTGGACTTGGTCGGGCAGGTGGACCGGACGCGCGGCGGGCGACCGCGGCGCAACGGACGACGCTGGCAACTCGGAGGGCGCGTCGGCGAGTTCCTCGATGGCCGTCATGGCCACGTTCACGGCATCAGCGAGGGCACGGGCCTTGGCCCGGGTCTCGGCGAGACGGACGATGGCGTTCATCATCGGACGCGGGGCGTTCTCGGGGTCGGCATCGCCGAGTCCGGAAAAGGTCCCGCGTTGGGTCGTCACTTCCGCATGGCAGATCGCGACGAAGCCATTCGCCGGTGTCGGGGCTTGGATGAGGTTGGTGCGGATCGCCGACAGGCCGTCGCGATGCGCGGCGTCAAGGAGGCCGGCGTAGAGGACGAAGTCGCGGCCCTGCCGGGTGATGATGAACTCGCGCTGCATCTGAGTCCCTCCACCGCAAGTATAGAACACATGTTCGATACAACGCAAGTTTTCCGGCGGGTCGCGTGTCGGTTGGGGGTCAGTTCGAACGCGGTCCGGCAAGGGATGGAAATGGAGGACTTGCACGCGCGCGATTTGTGTGGCATGGTTATTGAGGTAACAACACGGGTTCGATCGGGCGAACAGGCCCGTGACAGCACCCGTAGCACGAACTACGGGACCGCTACACTCGAAACGGATCGAGCGTTCCCATGTTCCGGTCCAGTACATCCTAGGAGAGACGAACGTGGTCAAGTCAATCGAGAAGAGCGTGCCGACGCCATCACCCTTGAGCCCCCGCGAGCGGCAGTTGCTCGCCGCCCTTGCCGAAGGGTCCACCCGTACGGAGCTGGCCGTCGAGTGGGGGATCAGCGTTGGCACAATCCACAACCACATCCGGGTGATCCACGCCAAGTTGGCCGCCCGGACGACCGAGCAGGCGTTGGCGGGCGCGATCCGCAAGGGCTGGCTGTAGGTCTAGCGTCGTCAAGCGGCTCCTGACCTGACAGCGCGAACTGGCGCATGTCGAGCGGGCCGTTCCCCGGTCATTCAACGCCCGCGCCCATAACGCGGGCGTTCCCTTTTCCCCTCGACCGACGTGCCTTGGCGCGTCCATCGAGCCCGGCATTTCCCGGCGACGCGGCGCCTTACGCGTACGCCCCGCGGGCCCCGCGTGGGAGGAGGGCGGCAATCCGCCGCATCACCTCGTCGGCGACGGCGCGATGGTCGCGCACGGGCGTTCCGTCATCCCCGGTGATCTCTCGCGGGTCGAACGGCTCGCCGCCCCGGACCGTGACCCGGGGCCTGGGGCCACGGAAGATCCGGTCGGTGCCATCGACGGCGAGTGGCCAGATGAGCGCGTTTCCCCGGGCGGCGAGGAGGGAGATGCCCGGTTGCGCCGGCAGGAGGCCCGCACCCTTGTTGCGGTGGCCTTCCGGGAAGATCACGAGCATCTGCCCGGCCGCGAGGACGCCGAGGGCATCGCGAATTGCCGTGCGGTCGGCTTCGCCACGACGCACGTAGATCGTCCCGTACTTGGCGCCGACCCACCCGAGGATCGGCCAGGCCTCGACCTCCGACTTGCTGAAGAAGATGGTCGGGCGGGGCAGTATCGAGCCGAGGAGCGGGATGTCGTAGTACGCGAGGTGGCTGCTGGCGAGGATCAGCGGTCCCGCTGACACTGGGGGGCATCGGTCAAGGTCCTCGACCTTGATCGACGCCACGGCGCGGAGGACGGCGCGCACGACGACGCGCGTGAGGTGCAGGAACTGGTCTCCGTCCGCAAACCCCCGGGGTCGGGCGGCAGCGAGGCGCCCTTCGCGCGCGCCGCCTCCCGCGGTCACGGGCGCGGCGCTTGTATCGCCAGTCATGGGGTTCCTTCCGGCGGCGCGAGACCCATGCGCCCGGCGAGGGCCGCGAGGGCGATCGCCACCTCCCGCTGGATCGTGAGGTCGTCGGTTTCGATCGTCACGGCATCCAGCGCGGCGCGCAACGGTGCAGTGTCCCGGGTGCTGTCGAGGCCGTCGCGGTCGAGGATGGCGGCAAGCACCGCCGCCTCGTCCGCGTCGATCCCCCGCGAACGCAGGTCGGCGACGCGCCGGCGTGCCCGCGTCGGGGCGGACGCGGTGACGTACAGCTTGAGCGTCGCCTCCGGGAGGACGACGGTCCCGATGTCGCGTCCGACCATGACGACGCGTCCCGTCGCGGCGAGGCGGCGCAGGTGCTCCGTGACGGCGGCGCGCACGCCCGGGAGGGCGGAGGGGCGGGAGACCGCGGCGTCGACCGCGGGTGATCGCAGGTCCCAGGTCACGTCGCGACCGGCGATCGTCACCGTGAACTGGCGTCCGTCGCGACACGTCGGCGGCGCGACGTCCAGGTCCATGGCCGCGGCGCGGGGTGCGAGGGTCGCGTCGTCGTGCAGGTCGAGGCCTGCCGCGAGGGCGTCCCACGTGACGGCACGGTAGGCGATGCCGCTGTCGACGTACGTCGCGTCGATTTCCGCGGCGAGGGCGGCGCCAAGGACCGACTTGCCGGCGCCGGCGGGGCCATCGAGCGCGATGGCGAACCGGGCAGCGGCGAACCGGGGACCGGCAAGCCCGGCACCGGCGGCCAGGTCCCCGGTTACTGGCGCCATGGCGGGGAGGCGGCCTGGCGTCGTGCGGGGCGAGCGGGGGCGGTCACGGGCGCACCGGTCAGTGCGCGGCCCGCCCTACCGTTCACGCTCGCCTCGGCCGACCGGCGCGTGGCACCGCGAATCGAGGCCGGCGGAGCGACGCGAGGTTGGCGCGCGATCGACGCCACCTCCGGCTCGGTCAGGTTGCGCCACTCCCCGGGGGCGAGGGACCCGAGGGCGACGCCCCCGACGCGCACGCGGACCAGGCGGATGACCTCGAGACCGACGAGGGCGCACATGCGTCGGACCTGGCGGTGACGCCCCTCGTGCAGGGTCACGCGCAGGTGGCCTCGCTGCCGACTGGCGAAGAGGACGTCGACGCGAGAACCCGTGGTGCGGTCGTCCGGCCCGATCACCATCGGCCCGCGCATCGTGGCGACGGCTTCCGGGGTGACGTGCCCGGTGACGTCGACGTCGTATTCCTTCTGGCATCCGTAGCGCGGGTGCGCGGCCCGCTGCGCCCAGTTGCCGTCGGTGGTGAACAGGATGAGGCCCTCCGAGTCGGCGTCGAGGCGGCCGACCGGAAACAGACCGGGGACCGGCGGGACGAGTTGCATCACCGTCGGGCGCCCGCCGGGGTCGTCGGCAGTTGCGAGATACCCGGTCGGCTTGTTGAGGGCGAGGTAGCGGGCGGCCACGGGCGTCGGGAGGGGGCGCCCGTCCACGGTGACGCGGTGGCGCGCCGTGTCGACGCGGGTGCCGAGCTCGCGTACGACCGTGCCATCGACGGCAACGCGACCTGCCCGGATCAAGTCCTCGGCGTCACGGCGGGAGGCGACGCCGGCCCGGGCGAGGACGAGCTGGAGGCGTGGCGGCGCGGACTCTCCCGCGGGATCCGGCGCGTTGCCTGGCCCGCGGGCCGGGCGGTTCGTGGGGGTGCCATCAGGGCCGGGGCGCGGTTTCCGTTTGGGGATCGGGGTACCGCGCATCGTTCGACCTCGGCCGGGCAGACCGGCGACACGCCGGAGCGGGTTCGCGGACGCATGGCGCCGGCCTGCAAGGAGTATAGGCGGGAGTGGTGCTTCCCTCTCCTTCGCCGCCAAGCACAGTGGGGCGCTTGCGGCAGATGGAAGGGGATGCCGGCAGGACCCCCACCCTCAGTCCCTCCCCCGCTGCGGCGGGAGAGGGAAGCACCACTGGGGGGACCCCCACCCTCAGTCCCTCCCCCGCTGCGGCGGGAGAGGGAAGCACCACCATCGTCCTCCGCCGTTTACCATTCCGTGGAGTGCGCGAGACCCGGCCAGGTGATGGCCAAGCAGTCCAAGGAATGTCCCGAGTGGCAGTAGAGACCGACACGACGCGCCGTCCGCCGGCACCGTCAACATCCTCCCCAGTGCCGTCGGCGTGGGCGTCCGGGGCGCCGCTGGCCGGCACCCGGGTGGTCGTGTCGGCGCCGGGAAGGTGCGGCATCGTCGGCAACCCGACCGACATGTACGGCGGGAGCGTGATCTCGTGCTCGGTCCCGATGCGCGCGTGGGTGCGGGTCGAACCGGCGCACCACCTGGTCCTCGAGGCCGACGACGGCGCGGTCCAGATCGCGACGCCGGCCGACCTCGCGCCGGCGGGGACGCACACCGACATCCTGCGGGCGGCGATCCGGCATCTCGACCTCGGGTCCCTTCGCGCCCACGTGAGTTGCTGGAGCGAGCTCCCGTTCGGTGCCGGAATGTCGGGATCCACCGCGATGATGGTCGCGGCGGTGCGCGCCCTGACGACGTTCATCGGGGAGGCGCACGGTGCGCACGACCTGGCGGAGTTGGCGCGCGATGCCGAGCTGCGGTCGCTGGGGGTCACGTGCGGCTTCCAGGACCACTACATGGCCACGTTCGGTGGCGTGAACGCGATGGACTTCCGCGACAAGGAGTTCGACCGCCCGCCGGACGCGATGGTGTACGCGACGATCGAACCGCTGGGAGGGGCGCTGGGGCACTTGGCGCGCCTGCCGTTCGTGCTGGCGAACACCGGCGTGGCGCACCATTCCGGGGCGGTGCACCGGCCGATCCGGGTGCGGTGGCTGGAGGGTGACCCGGAGGTTCGCGAGGCGTACGTGCGGATCGGCGAGATCGCGCGCGAGGGGAAGACCGCAATGCTTCGCGGCGCCTGGGAGCGCCTGGGCGCGCTCATGAACGAGAACCATGACATCCAGCGGCGCCTCGGCGGGTCCGGACCGTCGAACGAGGCGCTAATCAGCGCGGCCTTGGCGGCTGGTGCCTTCGGGGCGAAGCTGGCAGGCGCGGGGCAGGGCGGGACGATCATCGCCCTGCACCCGGACCCCGAAGCCCTCGGCGAGGCGTTGCTGGCCGCTGGCGCGCGACGCTTGTTTTCCCCGGTGCCGGTCGAGGGCGTGCGCTTCGAGCGCGCGGAACCCTGAGCAAGTCGGCCCGTACACTCGCGGCGGGCGGCCCAGATCCATCCCTCCCCTCCCCCGCGCCAACGCCGGCGCTTGCGGCGGACGGGGGGGCACAAGGGGGAGCGTACGGTGCGCGATGCCTGGCGCCACTTTCGGGCGGCGGTTGGGGAGTACTACTACGAGTTGCCGCGCATGGTCGCGGCAAGCCTCGCCTGGTTCGTCCCGTGCGTGCCCGCACTGTGGGTCGCGTTTCGCGCGTGGGTCTTCCTGAACGGTGACGAGGGGATCGACCCGTCCGTCGCGACGTTGTCCCCATTCGCGTTCGCGACGCAGGCGACCGTGTTCGGCCTGCTGTCGCTGGTGCTCGCTGGCCCGGCGACGGCCGGACTGCACGTGGCGATCATGCCGCTGGCCCGGGGCGAACTGTTCGAGATGGGGCGCTTCTGGCGGGGCGCGCGCCAGTTCTTCCGGCGCGCGTGGCTGCTGATGACCCTCGACGTCGTGGTCGGGGCGGTCCTGGCGCTGAACGTCTGGTTCTACTGGCAATCGGAGGTCACCGGGGTGTGGCTGCTTTCGGTCGCCTTCGGATATGCCTTCCTGGCGTGGGTCGCGATCCAGCCGTACCTCTTCCCGCTGCTGGTGGAACTCGACCAAGGGATCTGGCTGGTCGTCCGCAACGCCGCGTTCATCGCCGTCGACAACTTCGGCCTCACCATCGGACTGATGTTGGTCAATGGAATCTTCATCGCGATCGCGGCGCCGCTTGGCGCGGTCCTCGTGCCCTTCGCGCTGCCGGCGATCCTCGCAAACGTCCATCTGCGGGCGGTCGTGACGTTGATCGACCGCTACCGGGAACAGGGGCGGGTCCTGGCGCGTACGGGCGAGCCCGTGCCGGTGCCGACGATTGACCCGCCCGCGCCGAAAGCGGGTTCCGGGCGCGACAAGGCGGACGCCCTCGGCCTCGGCGGTCGGCCGCGTCGCCTCCGCGATCGCGACCAGGCCTGACGCCGCCGCGCGGGGGATTGGTGACGCGATGGCCTCGATCGACGTCGTAAACGCGCGCGTGACGATAGGCGGGCGCGACCTGCTTGCGGGCACGACGCTGCACGTCGCGGATGGCGAGGCGGTGGCGGTCCTTGGTCCGTCGGGGTGCGGCAAGACGACGCTGCTGCGCGCGATCGCGGGGCTGGTCCCGCTATCCGGGGGCGTGATCGCGTACGACCGGACCGATGCGGCGGACCTACAGCCGGGCGCACGCGGGGTCGGGATGGTCTTCCAGGACTACGCCCTCTATCCTCATATGCAATCCAAGGGGATCCTCGGCTTCTACTACCAGCTGCGCGGGCGCGACGCCGAGGTTGGTGACCGGGTCAAGGGGGTCTGCGAGGTCATGGGCCCCGACTTCGAGGGCCTTCTCGAGAGGAAGCCGAAGGAGCTGTCGGGCGGGCAGCGGCAGCGGGTGGCGATCGGCCGGTGCATCATCCGGGAACCGCGGGTCTTCCTGTTCGACGAACCGCTTTCGGCCCTCGACGCGCGACTCCGCTCGCAGACGCGGGTGGAGATCAAGCGCCTGTTGCGCCGCTTCGGGGTGACGGCCATTTACGTGAGCCACGACCAGGTCGAGGCGATGGCGATCGGCGACCGGATCGCGATCATGCGCGAGGGGCGGATCGAACAGGCGGGGCCGGCCCTTGAGGTGCACGCGCGCCCGCGGAACACCTTCGTGGCGACATTCCTCGGGACGCCCCCCATGAGCCTGGTGGCGGGGATCGTGCAGGACGGGGCCGTGCGCCTTGTCGGACCGGGTTCGGAACCGGACGCGGGGACGCCGGCGCCGTTGGCGGACCTCCTGCCCGAAGGCAAGCCGGAGGTGGCGCGCGTGCCCCTCGCGATCCGGCCCTCGCCGCCGATCGGGACGGCGGTCATCCTCGGGTGGCGGCCGGACGCGGTGCGGCTGGCCGGGGCTGGCGAGGCGTGCCTCGTGGCGCGGGTCATGGCGATCGAGCCAGTCGTGGCCGACCGACAGGTGGCGCTGACCTGCGCGACGGTGGTGTCGGGGCGCGACGGGGCGCCGGCAACGGTCTCGATCCGGGCACGTGCGAGGGCCGATGCGGGGGTCGCTACAGGGGACCGGGTGCGCCTCGCGTTCGACGCCGAGGCGACGCACGCCTTCGATGCGGCGGGGGAACGGCTGGTCGCGGTGCTATACTCGGCCTGATTACACGTCCGCCGGAGCTGAACGCCAACGCTGGCCGGAAGCGGGGTTGCCCCGCTTTTCGTGTTTCTGGCGGGTGGCGCAAGCTACTGGCCCGGCGGGGACGGTCCCGCGGGGCATGCATCGCGGACAACGGAGGGGTAACGTGCGCAGCGACTTTGCCGCATCCCTCGCCCAGTTGACCGCCGAGAAGGGCCTGGGTCGCGACGACCTCATGGTCATGGTCGAGGCTGCCGTCGCCTCGGCGTACAAGAAGGACTTCGGGGTCCCCGAAGAGCGGAACATTGCGGTCCGCATGGACCCGCAGGCCGGGGCGGCGCGCGTCTTCGAGGTCTACCAGGTCGTCGATGTCGTCCGGGACGCCACGGCGGAGATGGCCCTCGAGCAGGCGCAGGCGATCCGGCCGACGGCGCGGATCGGGTCAACGGTCGAGAAGGACGTCACGCCGCCGAACTTCGGGCGCATCGGCGCCCAGACGGCGAAGCAAGTGATCGTCCAGAGGATCCGTGACGCCGAGCGGGACAAGGTCTACGCGGAGTTCATCGACCGCGAGGGCGACATCGTCTCGGGCGTGATCCGTCGGACCGACGCGCGCGGGTCCATCCTCGAGATGGGGTCGGGCGGGAAGGCCGAGGCGCTGCTGCCGGTCGTCGAGCAGGTGCGGAGCGAGCACCACCGGATGGGGCAGCGGATCCGGATCTACCTCCTCGAGGTGAACCGGGCGTTGAAGGGCCCGATGCTGATCGTCAGCCGTGGGCATCGCAACTTCGTGCGGCGCCTGATGGAACTCGAGGTGCCGGAAATCTACAACGGCATGGTCGAGATCAAGGCCATCGCGCGCGAGGAGGGGGTGCGGTCAAAGGTCGCCGTCGCGGCCCGCAACTCCTCGATGGACCCGGTCGGCGCATGCGTCGGGCAGCGGGGCCAGCGCATCCAGAACGTCGTGAACGAGTTGAACGGCGAACGGATCGACATCATCCGGTGGGACGAGGATCCGACGAAGTTCGTCTCGAGCGCGCTCAGCCCGGCCCGGGTGAACGAGGTTCGCGTTGACGAGGCGACCCGCACTGCAAAGGTCATCGTGCCCGACAACCAGCTGTCCTTGGCGATCGGCAAGGAGGGGTTGAACGCCCGCTTGGCCGCCAAGTTGACCGGGTGGAGGATCGACATCCGAGGCGACGGGTCGTCGGTGGTCGAGGAGGGCACGCCGGAGACGTACTTGGCGGTCTCCGAGACGGATGACCCGGCCGCGGCGGCGGATGGGGGCGAGGCGGTCGCACCGGGCGCGTAGCCCGGCCGGTGCCGGCAGGATACGGACCGGGAGTAGGATTTCTTGATGGCTGGAAGCGACGCGCCCATTGGCGGGGAATCGCCGGCGACGTCGCAGGCCCGTGGTAGGCGACCGTCGGGTCGCGGGCGAGACAAGACGGCGCCGCGCCCGCGGCGAGTTCCGGAGCGCACCTGCATCGCGTGCCGGCAAGTGGCGGGCAAGCGCGCCCTCGTGAGGGTCGTGCGGACGACCTTGGGTGGGGTAGAGGTGGATCTGACCGGCCGGAAGAACGGCCGGGGCGCGTACCTGCATGCCGATACGGCGTGCTGGGACCTCGCGTTACGCCGCAACGCCCTGAACGTCGCGCTCAAGGTCGTCGTCGGAAACGAGGACCTCGCGGCGATCCGGGCATACCGTGACCAGATTGCAGGGGCGGGCGTGGAAGCGACGCCGGCCGACTCGAGTTCCCAGGGCAACGAGCGCGCCGACACCCCGGCGACCACGTAAAGACAGGAAAGCGTCGACGATGAGCAGGTTCCGAGGTGGTGGCGCGCGTCCGCGGCCGCGTCCAGGGGGATCCCGTGGCGGGCGCCCCGGTCGTGGCCGGCCAGGCGCCCCGAGCGGCGCCTTTGGCCCGCGTGACGCGGCGGTAGCTTCCGGACCGAAGGTCGCGGCCTTGCCGCCGACCATCTCGGTCATGGGGCTGGCCACCGCCCTCAACGTGCCCCCGGCGCAAGTCATCAAGGCCCTGCTGCAGAAGGGCGTCTCGTCGACGATCAACAACCTCCTCGAGTACGACGCAAGCAGCGCGATCGCGGAGGCGTTGGGGTTCACCGTCTCGCCCGAAGGCGAGGCGGGACCGGACCTGTTGGCGGCGGCGAAGCCCGTGCTGACCGACCATTTCGGCGCGGAGGGTGAGCTCGTCTCGCGCCCGCCGGTGGTCACGATCATGGGCCACGTCGACCACGGCAAGACCTCCCTGCTCGACGCCCTGCGCGAGACGCGCGTGGCCGAGGGCGAGGCCGGGGGCATCACGCAACACATCGGCGCGTACCAGGTCGAGAAGGACGGGCGCCTGATCACGTTCATCGACACGCCGGGCCACGCCGCGTTTACCGCGATGCGCGCCCGCGGGGCACGCGTCACCGACATCGCCATCATCGTCGTCGCCGCCGATGACGGGGTGATGCCGCAGACGATCGAGTCGATCCAGCACGCGCGGGCGGCGCAGGTGCCGTTCATCATCGCGATCAACAAGATCGACCGGCCGAACGCGCGCCCCGACCGGGTGCGGCAGATGCTTGCGGACAACGGGGTCCTCGTGGCGGGATGGGGTGGCGAAGTCGAGGCGGTCGAGGTCTCGGCGCTGCAGCGGCTGGGGCTCGAGGACGTCCTTGAGATGATCCTGCTCGTCACCGACGTGACGGAACCGACCGCCGACCCTGAGGCGAGTGCCTCGGGCACGGTCATTGAGGCGCGTGTCGACCGTAGCCGCGGCTCGGTCTCGACGATCCTCGTCCAGAACGGCACGTTGCGCGTCGGCGACTGGGTCCTGGTTGGCAAGACCGGCGGTCGCGTGCGGGCGATGACCGACTACCGCGGGCAGCGCCTGAAGGTAGCCGGCCCTTCCACGCCGGCTGAGATCACGGGGCTTGACGAGGTCCCGGTGGCCGGCGAGCGGTTCGTGGTGATGCCGGACGAGGCGTCACTGCGCGCGGCGCTCAAGGAGCGGCGCGACGCGGAGCCCGACCCGAAGGACCGGCGCCTGTCCCTCGACGAGATCCTCGCGGGCATCTCGCTGGGCGAGGTCAAGGAACTCAACATCATCCTGAAGGCGGACGTCCAGGGAAGTGTCGAGGCCATCCGGGGCGCCCTCGAGAAGCTGGGCCAAAGCGTCCAGGGGACCACCTTGAGGGTCCTGTACGACGCGGTCGGTGCGCCGACCGACACGGACGTCAACCTCGCCGTCGCGTCCAAGGCGATCATCGTGGCATTCAATGTCCGCGCACCGTCGAACGTCGTCACGTTCGCGGATGGGCAGGGCGTCGAGATCCGGAACTACCAGATCATCTACAACCTCCTCGACGAACTGGAGACGGCTCTTCGCGGCCTGATCGAGCCGACGTTCCGCGAAGTGGTCTACGGCCATGGCGAGGTACGCGCGGTGTTCCGCAGCGGTCGAGGCGAGTCGATCGTCGGTGCCCACGTCCGCGACGGGGTCATCCGTCGCGGGGGGAACGCACGCGTCGTCCGCGGTGGCGAGGTCGTCTACACGACGCGCATCTCATCCCTGCGTCGCTTCAAGGAAGACGTCCGCGAGGTTGCCGCCGGGTACGAATGCGGTTTGGGCCTCGAGAACTGCCCCGACCCGCGCGTCGGGGACGTCGTGGAGATCTTCGGGCGCGAGCGCGCCTAGCCCTAAGGCCCCGTGCGAGGCGCGTCATCACCGGCCCGAAAGCCGGTATCGAGATGACGCGCCTCGCGCCCGTCACGGAGACTTGCGATGCCTGACCCGCGTCGGCGCGAGCGCCTCGCGTCGCTGATCGAGCAAATCTTGAGCCAGGTGGTGGCGCGGGAGTTGCGCGATCCCGGCATCGCGGAGATCATCTCGATCACCCGCGTCGAGCTGGCCGCTGACGTGAGCGTGGCGCGCGTCCACGTGTCGGTGATGGGGGACGAGGACGCTCGCACGGCGACGATGCGCGCCCTTGAGCGGGCAGGCGGCTACGTGCGCCGTCGCCTCGCGAGTGAGCTCTCAATCCGGCAGGTCCCCGAGCTGATCTGGGCGCTCGACCGGAGCATCGAACGGGGCGACCGCGTGATCGCCCTGTTGAACTCGCTGGTCATCCCCCCGGCGCCCCCGGAAGACGAGCCCCCAACTGCCGGAGTAGCGACGGACGACGGGGACGAGGACGCCCCCGCCGAGGTCCGGGACGATGGCGACGGCGCCGCCTCGGGCGACACCAGTGGACGGCGGCGCATCCGGCTCGTCCTGCCGCGCCTGCTACCCGTTCGGCGTCCGCGCGCCCGATAGGTACGCCCCCACCCCGCCGTCCTGACCCGCTCCCCGCGCCGCGAAGGGGGCCGAGTACTCGGATGACGAAGGGTTAGACAGGATTAGTCGATAGGACGCCACGGCAGAGTGCCACGTCGTGGTGCATCTGGGTGACGAGGTCGTCCACCGAGGCGAACCGTTCCTGCCCGCGGATCCTCGCCACGAGGTGCAGGCGCAGGGTCTCGCCGTACAGGTCATCGTCGAAATCGAGGAGGAATGCCTCGACGAGGCGGAGCGTGCCGGCAAAGGTCGGGCGGTCTCCGACGCTGACGGCGCCGAGGAAGCGTCGCTCGCAGTGGGTGAAGGGCCACCTTTCGACCCACGCCGCGTAGACGCCGTCGGCGGGGACGACCCGGGGGACCGATGGCTCGAGGTTGGCGGTGGGGAAGCCGATCGTGCGGCCGACCCGGTTGCCCGGCACGACGATGCCCGAGTAGGTCGGCCACCGTCCGAGGCCCCGGGCAGCGGCCTCGACGTCGCCGCGTTCGATGGCCTCGCGGATCGCGCTGCTGCTGACCCGGTCCCCGGCCGTACCGAGCGGTTCGATGGGGACGAGGTCGAACCCGTCCTCGCGACCGATCGCGCCGAGGACGTCCGCGGTTCCCGCACGGGCGCGCCCGAGGGCGAAGCCTGGCCCGTGGACGACGGCACGGGGGCGTGCGTGGCGACCGATCGCCGCCAGGAACTCGCGAGGCGACTGGGTGCGGGTCTGGTCATCGAACGGCCAGACGATGACCCGATGGGCACCCGCCTGGAGCAGCCAGGCGGCGCGTTCCTCGACGGTGGCGACCAGACCGAACGGCGCGTCCGGTCGCAGGACCTGGCGCGGGTGAGGATCAAAGGTGACGATAACGCAGGGGAGGCCACGGGCGTCGGCCTCGCGGCGTGCGCGGGCGACGAGTGACTGGTGTCCCCGGTGGACGCCATCGAAGTTGCCGATGGCGAGGACGGCGTCCTCCGGCGACGCCGGGGGCGCGACGGTACGGGCGTCAATGATCCGGCCCGCGCCGGCGATGTGCGAGTTGGTGGAGGGTTCCATCGCGGTCGTTTCGGCGCGGTGCGCGCACGTTGTACCGGCCGCGCGTGTCCGCGCGCACTCGCAGGCGCCGATCCGGGCGAACGGGGACGCCATCGTTATCCGCGTACGCGCCCCCTGTTTAAAACCCTCACGGGGGGAGAGAGGAGCAAGTCGGGCGCGTACCGTCCCATTCCCCTAGTCGGCGACGGCGAGGACCTTTTCTGGATGCCACCGGTGGGGCCCGACCGGCCGAAGGATCGCGACGAGGCGGCCGTCCGGGGCGATCCCCCGGGCGTGGATCGTGGCGTGTCCGGAGCCATCCGCCCGCGTGTCAGCGTCGGCGTCGATCGGGCGTCCGGCCGAGACATCCTTGACCTGTCGATCGTCGAGGCGCACCAAGGGCAGTCGCGGCATGGCGTCGGCCATGTCGATCGCCATCGCCTGCCACGTCCCGTCACGCAAGGCCGCCTCGAGCGCGTCAAGGGGTGTGGCGTTGTCGATATGGAACGTCCCAGATCGGGTGCGGCGCAGGCCGGCGAGGTGCGCGGCACTCCCGACGGCGGCGCCGAGGTCGCGCGCGATGCTTCGGACATACGTGCCCTTGCCGCACGTGACATCGATCGTGGCGCGAGGTGCGTCCCACGAGATGAGGTCGATCGCCTCGATCGTGACGGTACGTAGCGGCGCCACGACGGCGATGCCGCGCCGCGCGAGTGCGTGCAGGCGCTCGCCGCCGACGCTGATCGCGGAGAACGCCGGGGGCCTCTGCTCGATCGTCCCGCGGAACGCGCCGAATGCCCCGGCGATCGCGGCGCCATCCACATGGGCCGCGTCCGCGGTCCGGGTCGGCGCGCCCTCCGCGTCATCGGTCGACGTCTCGGTGCCGAACGCAATCACCGCGCGGTAGGCCTTGTCGTCGGCGGTGAGGTACTCGACAAGGCGAGTGGCGTTGCCGAGGGCAACGACGAGGACGCCGGAGGCGAGGGGATCGAGGGTGCCGGCGTGGCCGACACGCCTCTGCCCCGCCGCGCGGCGCACGCGGGCGACGACGTCGTGGGACGTCGGCCCGACCGGCTTGTCAATCGCGAAGATGGCGTCCATGAGGCGGTGTAACTCGGAACGCCGGCGTCCCGCCGGCAGGCGGTGCGGCGGGGCTACGGGTTGACGGCAAGGCGCACGTGGCGCTTCTTGCCGGCACGGACGATCAGGACGCCGTCGTGCAGGTCGCCGCGCCCGACGGTGGTGGTCATGGTGGCGCGGGTCTCGTTGACGGTGGCGCCGCCGCCCTCGACCAGGCGGCGCGCGGCCCCCTTGGACTCGGCGAGGCCGGCAAGGACGAGGAGGTCGAGGATGCCGATGCCGGCCTCGAGGCGGTTGCCATCCAGGGGGACCGCCGGGATCGACCCGGCGCGTGCGAGGGCCTCGAGGGAGACTTGCCCGCCGTCGGCCCCGCCGAAGAGGGCCTGGGCGGCGTCGCGCGCGGCCTCGGCGTCGGCCTCGCCGTGCAGGAGGGCGGTCGCCTCGAAGGCAAGGCGCCGCTTCGCCTTGCGCAAGCCCTCCCCGGTCGTCGATACGAGGTCGCGGATCTCGTCGAGGGCCAGGTACGTGAAGAAGCGCAGGAGCCGTTCGACGTCGGCGTCGTCGCAGTTCACCCAGAACTGGTAGTAGGCGTACGGCGAGGTCTCGGAGCGGTCAAGCCAGACGCGTTCGCCGCCGGCGGTCTTGCCCATCTTCTCGCCCGACTGGGTGAGTAGGAGGGGCGTGGTGAGGGCGAAGGCCGTGGCGCCCTCGACGCGCCGGATCAGGTCGGCCCCCGCGAGAATGTTCGACCACTGGTCGCTGCCACCCAGTTGCACGGTGCACCCGTGGCGGCGGAACGCCTCGAGGAAGTCATAGGCCTGCAGGAGCATGTAATTGAACTCGAGGAACGACAGGCCGGTTTCGAGGCGAGCGCGGTAGGCCTCGGCACGAAGCATCTCGTTGACCGAGAAGTGCCGGCCGTAGTCGCGCAGGAAGGCGATGTAGTTCAGGGGCAGCAACCAGTCGGCGTTGTCGACCAGGAAGCCCTGGCCGGCCGAGAGGTCGAGGAAGTGGGCGAGTTGCCCGCGGATGCGGATGGCGTTCGCCTCGATCTCCTCGCGCGTGAGGATCGGGCGGGCGCTGGTCCGGCCGGTAGGGTCGCCGACCATGGTCGTGCCGCCGCCGACGAGGGCGATGGGCTTGTGCCCCGCACGTTGAAGGTGGGCCATGGCCATGACAGGCAGGAGGTGGCCGATGTGCAGCGACGGGGCGGTCGGGTCGAAGCCGACGTAGTAGGTGACGGGGCCGCGGGCGAGCGCCTGGGCAAGGCCGGCCTCGTCGGAACACTGGTAGAGGAACCCGCGCTCCCGCAAGGTTTCGAAGGCGCCGCCGGACATGGTCGGCGCGGGTCGAGATGATTGGGGAGGCGTCGCGGTCGTCATGGTGGCGCGTCCTCACCGGCGACGGGGGCCGCCGGTGCACGAGCGGGGGGCAAGCCCGCCGGACAACAAAAAGGGCAGAGGACCAATCCTCTGCCCTGCCCGGTGCGCCCGTGATCGCCTTGCGGCGGTCGGGTCACACCGGGATCAGATACGGATAGTCGCCGCGAGTGACGTCGACGCCACGGCCCGGCGAGGCGGTGGCGTGGGGCGACAAGCGTGCGACCATCGAAGGGAAGGGTACGCGGGCGCCGCCGCTGGCGTCAATCGCGCCGGCGGCGGTCGCCGGCGGCTAGTGCTTGTCCGACTTCGTCTTTGCGTCCTCGATGACCTTCTGGGCGACGATCGCGGGCATCTCCTCGTAGTGGCCGAATTCGTAGGTGAAGGTGCCGCGCCCCTGCGTGAGCGACCGCAGACTCGTGGCGTACCGCACCACCTCGCCCATCGGCACCTCGGCGTCGATGGTGGTCGTCGAGTCGCCGTTCGGGTTCATGCCCGTGACGCGCCCGCGCTTGGTGGACAGGTCACCCATGATGTCGCCGGTATTGCCGTCGGGGACGGTGATGGCCACCGTCATGACCGGCTCCAGGAGGATGGCGCCGGCGCCCTCGACGCCCTTCTGGAACGCGAGCGACCCGGCGATCTTGAAGGCCATTTCCGAGGAGTCGACCGCATGTTCCTTGCCGTCGAGGAGGGTGACCTTCACGTCGACCATGGGGTAGCCGGCGAGGATCCCGTCGGCCATCCGCTCCTGGATGCCCTTGTCGACAGCGGCACGGAAGGACGCGGAGATCGCGCCCCCGACGATGCGATCAACGAACTCGTAGCCCGAGGCGCGCGGGCGGGGTTCCAGCTCGATGGTGCAGACGCCGAACTGGCCGCTGCCCCCGGTCTGGCGGACGTGGCGGCCGTCGGCGCGTGCCCGGCCGCGGATGGTCTCTCGATACGGGATGCGAAGCGGTTCGACCCGGAGGTCGGCGCCAAACTTGCGCCGGATCTTCTCGATCGTGATTTCGAGGTGGCTGTCGCCCATCCCCTGGATGACCATCTGCCCGGTCTCCTCGTCACGATGGGCACGGATGGTGAGGTCTTCCTCCTGGATGCGCTGCATGGCCTGGCTCATGCGGTCCTGGTCCTGCCGGGCCTTCGCCTCGACGGCCGCGGAGTAGGTGGGCGCGGGGAAGGTCGGCGGCGCGAGGCGGAGGCGCCGTTCGCGCGCGCACAGGGTGTCGCCGGTCGTGGTCGCCGCTAGCTTGGCGATCGCCCCGATGTCACCCGCCCCGACGCTGCCTGCTGGCTCCTGGACCTTGCCCCTCAGGGTCATGATCGACCCGATGCGCTCGTCGCGATCATGCGCCTCGTTCCAGGTCGTCGAGTCCGAGTTGAGGGTGCCCGAGTAGACCCGGAAGAAGGTCAACTTGCCGATGAACGGGTCGGCAAGGGTCTTGAAGACGAGGGCCGCCAGGGGCCCTGCCGGGTTCGCAGGCAAGGAGATGGGGTCGGAGGAGGATGACTGCGTGGCGATGGCCGGCGCGACGTCCGCCGGCGACGGGAGAAGGTCGATGATGGCGTCGACGAGGCTCCCGATCCCCTTGCTCGAGGTGCCGGCGGTGACGAGAACAGGCGTGACCTTGGCGGCGCGTACGGCGGCGCGAAGGGCGGCGCGGATCTCGCCCTCGGTGAGGGTCTCACCCTCGAGGTACTTGATCGTCAGGTCATCGTCGGTCTCCGCGACCACCTCGACCAGCAGGTCGGCCAGGCGGGCCACGGTGTCGGCGAGGCCGGCCGGGACGGCGCCGGGAATGGCGGTGCCGTTGGCGCCGTAGGTATAGGCCTGGCGCGAGACGAGGTCGACGTACCCGGAGAACTGGTCGCGTTGGCCGATGGGGAGCTGGATGGCGACGACGGTGGGGCCGAAGCGCTCCCGGAACTGGTCGACGGTGCCGGTGAAGTCCGCGTTCTCACGGTCCGCGCGGTTGATGACGGCAATGCGAGGGGTGTCGGCCTTGGCGCAAGCAACCCACGCCTGGTCGGTGCCGACCTCGAGGCCGCCGACGGCGCAACTGACGAGGACGGCGCCGTCGATGACGCGCTGCGCCGCGGAGAGCTCGCCCACGAAGTCGGCGTAGCCGGGCACGTCGATGACGTTGACCTTGGTGCCTTGCCAGACGAACGGCAGGAGGGAGAGGTTGACCGACATGCGTCGCCGGTGCTCGTCCGGGTCGTAGTCGGAGGTCGAGGTGCCCTCATCGACGCGGCCGAGGCGCGAGATCGCGCCCGCGGCGTGCAACATTGCCTCGGCAATCGACGTCTTGCCACTGCCCATGTGACCGAACAGACCGACGTTTCGGATCGCCTCGGGTGGGAACGTGGTCATTGCGGCTAGCCCCTCACGCGGCGTGGCTGTCACGCCCCCCACGGGCGACCGCCCCCGCTTGGTCCCGGCGACTGGTCGTCGCCGCTGCCATGCTAACCGCAGCCGTTGCCCGGCGGACTGGGCCCGCCGGTGCCTCGCTGGCAGGGTCGTCTACGCTTGGCGCGCGCGTTTAGGACAACCCCTTCCATCCGCCGCAAGCGCCCCGCGCTGCGGCGGGAGAGGGGAGACGGACCCCTTCCATCTGCCGCAAGCGCCCCGCGCTGCGGCGGGAGAGGGGAGACGGCAAGTCGGGCGCGTACCGGTGGC
The DNA here is from genome assembly GCA_945865725.1 of Thermoflexus hugenholtzii JAD2. GTDB lineage: Bacteria > Chloroflexota > UBA11872 > UBA12225 > UBA12225 > CAILQO01. Next base: position 30,619 of record CAMBEO010000002.1, read on the forward strand.
AAGGGGAGGCGAACGTGCCCGCGATTGACGTCCCCCTCGTTCCTGCCTACGGCATCTTCCATCGAGGCATCCACCGCTGCCTGCCGGTCGTCGCGACCGTGGACCCGGGCGCACTTGCCGGGCGCGAGTGGTCGGGTGTGATGGCGGCGCTGCATGACGCCGGGGCTACGGTCGTACGCGTGGAGGTGCCGTGGGGGCGCCACGCGCCCGATCCGACGACCACCTGTCTGGATGGAAGCGATGGCCGGTCTCCGGACGTGGAGGCGGCGCTGCGCGCTGCGGTCGTTGAAGGCCTTGACGTCTGGGTCGCCGCCGGGCCGCTCTGTGGGGGCGTGCCGGCGTGGCTTCCAAACATGATTCCCGAGGCTCATACACGGGAAGCAGGCGGGCGGCCGTCTCCCCGATGGGCATGCGGGCACCCGGCATTCCTGATGGCGGCCTCCGCGTGGGAGACCTCCGTCGCGACGATGGCCGCATCGGTGACGGGCGGGCATGTCGCCTTCTGGGAGGTTGACGGAGTCCCATCGGGCGGCCGACCGCATGCCGACTGGTCGCCAGGGACGGTGGCACGCTTCCAAGGATGGCTGCGCGTTCGTCACGGCGACGACGGCGCACTCGCGCGGGACTGGTTACGCCCGGGCTTGCGACTCGAGGACGCGTCGCCTCCGGACCTGCCAGGCGAGCCTCTCGGGCCGTGGCGACGCCTCGGTGCGCTGGTGGCGCGCCTCCACCAGCACTGGCGCGATGTGCGCGTGCCCATCGACCCGTGGCCGGGTGCGGGCGTTCGGCGCGGTCCGCGGTCGGCCCTGCCGGTCGCGCTTGCGGGGCGGTCACCGGCGCAACTCGCGGACTGGCACGAGTTCATGGCCGACGAGTGGCAGGCGTACCTCTCAGGGGTGCGGGATGCCGTCGCGCCGCTAGTGCCAGGGGCGACCTTCGTGGCCGGGGAACCAGCGCACGCGGGTCGTGCTGGCATCGGGCACGCAGGTGGGGCATGGCGGGAGGCGACCGGGCGGGAGTTCGTCCCGGTCGCCACGATCGCACCCCGGGTCCATGACGCCGCGTGGGCCGCCACCGCGCTTTCCGCCCGGGCCGGCGCCGGTTGGCCAGTAATCGTGGCGGTCCGTCCGGAACCGGGAGGCGGGCTGCCGGCGACCATCGTCGCGGCCATCGGGGACGGCGCGGTGGCCGTTGCGGTCCCCGCGGGGGCCCTTGAAGACCCCGACCTGTCCCGCCTGGCCGCGTGGATCGGACGCACTGCCGATTCGTTAACTGCATCGACTCGCCTAGGCGACGCGGTGGCTTGGCTCGACGAACCCGGGCATGCGGGTGCCGACCCGGATGACCTGGATCCGCTGGCGACGGGTGTCGCGAACTGGCGCCCCGGCGAGGGCGCGGCCTTCGGTGCCGTGCGCGAAGCCGGGGTCGTGCCCATGGTCGTCGACGCCGAGGCTCTCGTCCCTGATGCCGCACGGGACCTCGTTTGCCTCGTCGTGCCGACGCGGCGGTGGATCGACCTCGACCGCTACGGGTCGCTGGTCGTGCATGCGTTGCGGGGCGGCAACCTCGTTGCCATCCCGCACGCGCCCGGGCGCCAACGGGATGGCACGCCGTTCCGGTCGACGTTCCTCTGGCCGGCGGACGTGCGAACCGGGAGGCGGGTCCAGGTGCATGACGGCACGTCCGCCCTGGAGCCAAACCCGGCAGCGATCGGGCACGACGGCGCGCGGCCCGATTGGATCGCGCGAATCGTGGAGGACGCGGCCCCTCGACTGCGCCCGTCACGCGGGTTGCAGGTTTCCGCGACCATGCGACTGATGCCCGGTGGCGACTGCCTCGCGTTCATCGCAAATCCCATCGACCGCCCGCAATCGGGGATCCTCGGCGTGGCGGACCCCGCGGCTCTTGGCATCAGCGACACGTTCGTGGTCGAGGTGGCGTTCGCGACGCGAGGCGCGCGCGCGGGTCGCGAGGGAATGGGGATCGCCGTCGTCGTGCCGGCGAGCGGCGCGCTGATCGTGGGCTTGTCCGGCTGATCGCGGGACGGCGCGGGGACGACTCCTTCCATCTGCCGCAAGCGCCCCGCGCTGCGGCGGGAGAGGGAAGTACCACCGCCACCCCATCCCCCGCCGGCGCGGGAGGAGGGAGATGAATGTTCTCACCCCTAGCCCGTCTCCCGGCGGGAGAGGGGAAGTGGACGCTCCCACCTCCACGCGGCACCGGTACGCTTCGCGGGCAATGATGCTTCCCGGGCGCGCTACCCCGTCGCGCATCGTCGTGAAGATCGGAACCCACGTCCTGACCGGCGGGTCCACGTTCCTCGACGAGGCACGAATGGGGGACATCGCCCGGCAAGTCGTCGAAGTGCGGCGTCGCGGCATCGAGGTCATCCTCGTCTCGTCCGGCGCGATCACGGCCGGCCGGGCACGGATTGCCCTTGATCGCGCGCGTCGCGACAAGCCGGCCAAGCAGATGCTCGCGGCGGTCGGGCAACACCGGTTGATGGGGGTGTGGGACCGCCTGTTCGACGCGCACGGCGTGGTGGTCGCCCAGGCGCTGCTGACGAAGGGTGACCTCCGCGGCCGGTCAGGCTACCTCAACGCGCGGAACACGCTGCTCGGGCTCGTGGAATCGGGCGTCGTGCCGGTCGTGAACGAGAACGACGTCGTCGCGGTCGATGAGATCCACGTGGACGACGACAACGTCCTGTTCGGGGACAACGACAACTTGTCGGCGATGGTCGCGAACGTGACCGACGCGACGGTCCTGCTGAACTTGACGAACACCGGAGGCCTCTACACGGCGGACCCGCGGCACGACCCGGCGGCGCGCCTCGTGCCCCTCGTTTCGCGGATCACGAGGGCGATCGACGCACTGGCCGGAGGCGTCGGCACCGACCAGGGGACCGGAGGCATGCGCACGAAGATCGAGGCGGCGCGCGTCGCGACCGCGTCGGGTATCGAGATGGTGATCGCGCCGGGGAACGAACCCGACGTGATCATCCGAGTGATGGCTGGTGAGGCGATTGGCACGCGGTTCGTGGCATCGACGGCGCACCGCGAGGATCGCCAGCGGTGGATTCTCTCGGCCCTGGTGCGGCGCGCGGCGGTGCATGTCGACGAGGGTGCCGCCCTGGCATTGCGTCGACGCGGGCGCAGCCTCCTCGCGGCCGGCGTCGTCCGGGTCGAAGGGCGCTTCGGCCGGGGGGACCCCTTGTCAGTCCACGACCCGGCGGGTGACCCGATCGCGTGTGGCCTGGCCAACTACGCATCGTCAGACCTCGAGCGCATCACGGGCCTGCAGTCGGGGGCAATCGTCGACGCTCTCGGGCATGCGTTCGGGGACGAGGTGATCCACCGGAACAACCTCGTCCTGGTCGATCGGCCCGACCGCGGGCCACCTGGCTGATCATCGCGAGCGGCTGCCGCCCGGGCAATCGACCCGCCGTTCCTAATCGGTAGCGGGACCCGGACTCGCCCCGTCGGCGTGGTACGGATCGCAGCGGTAGGATCGTCTGGAAGTCAATGGCGACGGGACAGGCGCGCATGTTGGACGGGGACGGACCCGACGGCGCGGCCCCGGCGAGGGGGCCCGTGACACGTCGCCTGCCGACGTCGCGGACGCGCGCCCCTGCACCTTCGGCCGCGCCCTCGTCATCCGCGTGGGGACGGCCCCCTCCATCGGCCGCAACAAGCACCCCCCAGACGCTTCGCGGGAGAGGGGAGCGGCGCGATCCCTCGCCCGGGCGGGACGCGGACGGGACGACGGCACGCTTTCTGGAGGATCGACCAGCGACGGTGGCGGCCGCTCCGCGCCAGTACCGTCGCGTCCGCCCGGTCGCACCTGACCGGTCGACCCCCGACGGTGCGAACGGCGCCCGAACCCGGGGCATGGGGGTCCGAATCGCGATCGCGGGTCCGCTCGCCATCCTGTTCGTGGTCCTCGCTACCGGGGCGTTCATGGATGCCCGCAATGCAGACCTGGCACTTCCGGGCGTCCACGTCGAAGGCAAGCCCGTCGATGGCATGAATGCGACGGCGATCTCGTCGCTGGTGAGGGCCCTCTCGTCCGACCTGGTGGCGTCGCCGGTGACGTTTACCCACGCGGGCCGTACGTGGCGACCGACCGGCGCCGAGGTCGGCCTGAAAGTGGATGGCGCGGCGATGGGCGAGGCGGCGCTGACGCTCGGGCGCCAATGGCCATGGCCGTTGCGGTGGCTCTCGGTCGTTGCGACGCCGGCGTGGCGCCCGGCGGTGCCGTTTCGCGCCAGCGTGGAACACGCGACCCTTTCGTCGTACCTCGAACGACTCGCCACGTCCGTCGATCGTGCGCCGGTGGAACCGTCGGTGTCGATCCGCACCGGGCAAGTGCAAGTGGTCCCGGGCGTCCCGGGGGAACGTGTCGACGTGGGCGCCACGTCGCGTGCGGTGCGAGTGCCGGGCGCCACCAGCGACCGGCAGGTCGTGCCTCTGGCGGTCGTGAATTCGCCTCCGCGAATCCCGGCCGAAAGCGCCGCCGAGGCGCAGCGGCATGCGCAGCGAATCCTCGCCGCGCCGCTTTCCGTGCGCGCGGGTGACAAGTCGTGGGTGCTGTCGCTCGCACAGCTCGAACAGATGCTCGAGTTCCGGCGCGAGGTCGGTAGCGGGGGTGATCGCCTGGTCGCCAGCCTTTCGGAGACGGCGCTCGCGGCGTTCGTGCGGACGATCGCACAGCAAGTCGATCGAGCGCCCCAGGACGGGCAGATCCGGTGGGACGGCAAGGCGATCGTCTTCGTGAAGGACGGCTTGGACGGCCAGCAGCTCGACCAGGCCGCGGCCGTTCGCACCCTGGTCGATGGGGCTTCGTCCGACTCCCGTGACGTCGTGCTGCCCGTAAAGGTGGCGCCGACAACCGTGTCGAGTGCCCGCCTGGCGGCACGGGGGATCCGGGAACTCATCGGGACGGGCACGTCGAAGTTCGCAGGGTCGCCGCCCGAGCGAGCGAACAACGTCAAGGTGGCGGCGAGCAAGTTGCACCACCAGGTGATCGCGCCGGGCTCGATCTTCTCGTTCCTCGAAGCGCTCGGCCCGATCACCGCGGAGACCGGGTACCTCGAGGGACTGACCATCCAGGGGGACGCCACGGTTCCCGGGATCGGCGGGGGCGTGTGCCAGGTCTCGACGACGCTGTTCCGCGCGGCGTTCTACGCGGGCCTCCCGATCGTGGAGCGCCACCAGCACGTGTACCGGGTCTCGTACTACGAACAGGACGGGAGCCCGCCCGGGTTCGACGCCGCGGTGTACGACCCGGGAGTCGACTTCCGGTTCCGGAACGACACCGGGTCACCGCTGCTGATCGACGTGAGCGTGGACCAGGCGACATCCACGGTGGCATTCCGGCTCTTCGGCGAGACGACGGGACGCGACGTAAAGCTCGGTGCGGCGCGCGCGAACGAGAAGCCGTCGCCGGCGATGGGTCAGGACGTTGCAGACCCCAAGCTCGACTTCGGCCTTCGGAAGCAGGTCGAATGGAAGGCGACCGGGGTCGATGCGACGATCCGCCGGACGATCGCGGTCGCCGGAAAGCCCGGGACGACCGACACGTTCGCCAGCCGGTACGTGCCGTGGCAGGAGAAGTGGTCGATCGGCACGGGGCCTGTGACGCTGAAGACGCCCCCGACGGTGAAGGCGGCGATTGCCGAAGGCGCGGTGTCGCCTGGCACGCCGGGCGCTATCGTCGCGTTGCGGGCGCTGCTCTCACCGCCGCTTCCTGTCGAAGGCGCGGATTCATCTCCTCAAGGCCCGGGTGATCGAACTGACCCTGCCGCCGTGGCCGGCGCCCAGGCACCTGGCTCCCGTGCCCCCGCCCCGCCCGGCCTCGGCGCGCCGGCACCGGCGGCCGTCGCCGTCCCTGCTGGACAGGTCCCCGCTGCCCCTGCATCGGTTTCTAGGGCGGCGACCGCCCCCGCGGTGACCGCCCCGGCCGCGACGTCGGCCACGACAGCACCGACGCCGGTGATCGCGCCGCCCACGCCGGCGATCATGCCGACCCCGCCAGCGGCGCGCGCGTAGCGCCAGCTTCCTACCGGCGCTCCCGGTGCGACCAGCCTGCGGTCGGAGCGACACCAGGGCGGCGGAGCGGGCTGGAAGCCCGCGCACCCAGTTCGCCCGCCCGGTGGTCAGGTCGGCAGAGCGGGCGGGACGCCCGCGGTCCCGGGGCGGAGGAGCCGGCGGGACGCCCGCGCACCCGGTACGCGCGCAGGATGCAGCGCGTCAGGCGCGCGCCGTTGGCCGGATCGTCGTCAGCGTGATGGTCGCGGGCGCAGTCTCGGGAGCCGGCACGATCGAAGAGCGATCACGGAGCGAGGCCACCGTGGCGCGAAGGCGGCTGCGCACCGACACGCCATCGACCGGTGCCGTCAAGAGCGCAGCAACGGCGCCGACTGCCCCGCCGATCGTGATCCCCAGCACGAACGAGAAGGCGTCAGTGATGCGCCCCCGCTCGCGGTAGACGCCGAGGCGTTCCCCCGCAAGCCTGACAGCGGAGGCGGCTTCGGCCCATTCGGCAATCTGGCGGGACGTCGTTGCCATGGTGGGCTCCTGTATCAAGTGACCGGTGCGAGTCGGATCTGCGCAGCGCGTGATTATGTCCAACGACCGCGACGGAAGAGGCGCTCCGGCATCGCGGGTGCGAGGGCCTTGAGCGATGCGACGGCACCGAGGACGACCCACGTGCCGACGATCGCCTCGACGGGATGGACGTCACCGATGACGGGAAGCGGCCAGTTCACGAGGTACCCCACGAGGTTCCCCGCGGCGAACCCACCGACCGCGAAGGGAGCGTCCGACCACCAGCGGTGCGGAGGTGACCCGAGGGCCCCGTGAAAGGCGAGGAGGCCGATGACGATTCCGGCCCCGGCAACGATCCACGCGGGTGAGACCGTGTCTGCGAGGAGGGACTGGAGCGCATCGCTGATCGTCCCAACCCACTCCTCACCCACGCTCGGCCGCCCCTCTCGTGCCCGGGTCGCCCGCCCAGACCGTCACTAGCCTAAACGCCGGGAACCTGTGCCCAGACGCCGCTCGCGATGGAGCCTGCCACGGTCCCGGCAACCCACGCGGCGAGGGCGAGGCGGACTGGTCCCCGCAACCATGCGCGCCGGGCGGCTGCGGCGACGGCGACGGCCAACGGCATGAGGCCGACCATCGGGAGCACGACCGCGCCAAGCATGACGGTTGCGGGCGGGAGGTCCCACACCGTGCGCCCACCCACGAGAAGGAGGAGGGCGCCCACGTCGATCCCGACTGCGGCGCCTCCACCGGCACCGATTACCAAGGCGATGATCCAGGCCTCGGGAGGGGTCAGGTCGCCGTCACCGGTACCGGGTCGTCCGATCCCGAGGACATGCGCGGCGGTCGCGACGAAGTGCAATGCGAGGGCACTGCCGCCGATGGCCGCGACAAGGCCAAGCGCGATGACGGGCATGAAACGGGAGTCGGGCCACGCGACCAAGGCCGCGGAGGCGCCGCCGGCCGCGCAGGCGATGGCGAGGACGAAGCCACCGGCGGCGGCGGCGAGTTCGAGCCGCTGGTCGATTGCGGCCTCGCGGCGACGCTGCGCGGACGACGGCCGGCGGCCGGCCAAGGCGGCCGGTGCGCCGGGCAGGTCGCTGTCGCGCCCCCCGTAGGCAGGGCCGCCAAGGTCGTCCATCAGGCTCGCGCGGTTGACGCTTGACCCGGTGCCTCGTTACCGCCTATCCCTCCGGCCCCCTTCCCGACGCGGGACTGGGGAGCCAAGGCGTCGCGGGGCGTTCCGTCGGCGCCGCGCGGCGAGAGGGCACGCAGTCGGGCAATCGCCGGGGGAAGGACACGAACGACGGCCTCGACATCGTCGTGGTCGTTCGCCCGGCCGAACGTCAGGCGCAACGTGCCTCGGACCCAGTCGTCGGGCAGGCCGAGAGCGGCGACGACGTGGGAGGGTTCGGTCGATCCGGATGTGCATGCGGAGCCGCTCGAAGCCGCGATGCCCGCCATGTCCAGGCTGAGCAGGATGCTCTCGCCTTCCACGCCACGGAAGGCGAAACTGGCGTTGTTCGGGAGCCGCTCCCGAGGGTGTCCGGTCACTTGCGCCCCAGGGATGGCGTTCAGGAGGCGCGCGACGGTCGCGTCGCGCAGGGTCGCGACGTGCGCGTTCGTCGCGTCGCGGCGCGAGTCGGCAAGGCGCAGCGCGGCCGCCATGCCGACGATGCCGGGAACGTTCTCGGTCCCCGCGCGCCGGTTGCGCTCCTGGGACCCGCCGGATTGCATCGGTCTCCAAGGGATGGCGTCGCGGATGACGAGCGCGCCGATGCCCTTCGGCCCGTGGAACTTGTGGGCGGAGATGGAGATCAGGTCGATGCCCAGGCGCCGCATGTCGATCGGCAGGGTGCCGGCCGCTTGCACGGCATCGACGTGGAACGGCACCCCGGCCTCCCGCGTGACGGCCGCGATGTCGGCGACAGGTTGGATGGTGCCGACCTCGTTGTTGGCGAGCATCACCGAGACGAGGATGGTGTCGGGCCGGATGGCGCGCCGGACGTCGTCCGGGTCGACCAATCCGCAGGAATCGACCGGGAGGTAGGTGGTCTCGAACCCGAGTGGTTCAAGCCAGGCGCACGCGTGAAGGACGGCATGGTGTTCGATCGCGGTCGTGACGAGGTGCCGGCCACGGTGCATCGAAGCAAGGGCCACGCCCTTGATGGCGGCGTTGTCGCTCTCGGTCCCTCCGGACGTGAAGACGACTTCGCTGGCGCTGGCTCCGAGGATCGCCGCGATGGCATCACGGGACGCATCGACGGCATTTCGCGCGGCGCGCCCCGTCTCGTGGATGCTCGAGGGGTTGCCCGCGACGTCATACCAAAACGGCGCCATCGCCGCGACGACATCCGGGTGGATGGGGGTGGTTGCGGCGTGGTCGAGGTAGACGGTCCGCATGTCCGTGCCTGTCGGACGTGGTCTGGGAGCCGGTCGAGTGTAGCAGCGGGTGGCGCCTGCCCGGCCCTTGTGAGAGAATGCACAAGCCGTGCCGTGCGGGGTTTCCCGTCCGGCGCGACCCGGCGAGGATCGCGGGCCGTGTACCAGGCGGGGGGCACGTTCGCGAGGAGGCAGGCGGGATGGCGTTCGACTTCGTGCCGATCCTGATCCAGGCGCTCGTGGCGATCATAATTGCCGTGGGCGTCATCGTGATCGCGCACCTCATCGGCTCCCGCAACCCGACCCCGGCCAAGCTGGCCCCATACGAGTGCGGCATGTCGCCGGTTGGGCAGGCATGGCGGCGCTTCCCGATCAAGTTCTTCCTCACCGCGATGCTGTTCGTCCTGTTCGACATCGAGGTGATCTTCTTCGTGCCGTGGGCGGCCGTCCTGCGCCACCTGCGCGCGGGTGGCTCGGAATACGTGCTGTTCGCGCTCGGCGAGATGGCGGTATTTGTCGGCTTCCTGGCGCTCGGCTACGTCTACATCTTGAAGAAGCGGGCACTGGAGTGGGAGGCATGAGCGTGGTCCCGTTCACCAGGTGGATGCGCCCGTCGCCTTCGCCCGAGCAGCCGGACGCGGTTCGTCCCCAGCCCCTCCCGGCGGGGGAGTTCAGCGGCGAGTCCGGCGTGTCGCTGACCACCGTCGACCGCGCGGTCGGATGGGCCCGGGCGCAGTCGATCTGGCCGATGCTCTTCGGCCTCGCGTGCTGCGCGATCGAGATGATGGCGATGAGCGCGTCGAAGTACGACGTGTCGCGCTTCGGTGCAGAGGTCTTCCGGTCATCACCGCGCCAGTCAGACTTGATGATCGTCGCCGGGCGCCTGTCGAAGAAGATGGCCCCGGTGCTGCGCCGGTTGTACGACCAGATGCCCGAGCCGAAGTGGGTGCTCTCGATGGGCGCCTGCGCCTCGTGCAGCGGCGTCTACAACAACTACGCCCTCGTGCAGGGCGTGGATCGCGTGGTGCCGGTCGACGTTTACGTGCCCGGCTGCCCGCCCCGGCCCGAGGCGGTGATCGACGGGCTGATCAAGCTGCAAGCGAAGATCGAGCATGACCGGCAGTTCGCCAGCCCGGCAGGACGCGCGCCGGCCACGACCAGCGTCTAGCGCGACGACCCCGGGACGACAAGAGATGGCGCAAGCACCCGCCCAGATGACTGGGGAAGTCGAGCCGCCGGCGCCGCCGCCGCCGACGGATGTCGAGCTGGCGATCGAGCGCTACCCGGGCGCGACCGTGCCCCAGTGGCGGCATGCCGACGGCATCCCGACATTCCGCGTGGCACCGGGCCAGGTGCGGGACACCATCGCGTGGCTGCGCCACCGGCCGGATGGCGGGCGGCGCTACGACATGCTCGTCGACATCTCCGGGAGCCATTGGCCGGAGCGACCCGAGCCGTTCGAGGTGAGCTACCTCCTCCATGCCCTGGAGGACGACCACCGCATCCGTGTCAAGGTGACTACCGGTGGCGAGATGCCGGTGATCCCGTCCGTGGTGCCGGTCTGGGCAGTGGCGAACTGGCCGGAGCGCGAGGTGTACGACATGTTCGGCGTGACGTTCACCGACCATCCGGACTTGCGGAGGATCATCACGCCGAACGACTGGGAAGGGCACCCCCTCCGGAAGGACTTCCCGCTTGGCGAGGAGCCGGTGGAGTTCCAGCGCCCATGACCAGGCGACGTCAGCCCGCCTCTCCCGCCGGCGTGGGAGTTTTCAGCAGGGGGTGGGGGCCTTCCGTCGCCCCCGCTGCGCTTTCCTTGCACCGGAGTCCCGCGCCATGGTGATGCTCGAGGAGGAACGCACCGAGACGGGGCGCATGGTCCTGAACATGGGGCCACAGCACCCGTCGACGCACGGCGTCCTGCGCCTGATCTTGGAGCTGGACGGCGAGAACGTCCTCGATTGCGCGCCGGACATCGGGTACCTGCACACCGGCATCGAGAAGATGGCCGAGGCCCGGAACTACCACCAGGCGCTCGTGCTGACCGACCGCATCGACTACCTCGCGCCGGTGACGAACAACCTGTCGTACATCCTGGCCTGCGAGAAGCTCTTCGGCGTCGAGGGCGCCGTGCCCGAGCGGGCGCAGGTCACGCGGGTGGTGATGTCGGAGCTGACGCGCATCGCGAGCCACCTCATCTGGCTCGGGACGCACGCGCTCGACCTCGGCGCGATGACGGTCTTCATGTACTGCTGGCGCGAGCGGGAGCAGATCCTCGAGATCATGGAATCCATCTCCGGAGTGCGCATGATGACGAGTTTCATGCGGCTTGGTGGCCTCCCGGCCGACCTTCCCGACGAGTTCGACGGCATGGTCGCGCGGTTCCTGGAAGACATGCCTCGCAAGCTCGACGAGTACGAGGTGCTGCTCACGCGCAACCCGATCTTCGTGGACCGGACGAAGGGCGTGGGGTTCGTGAGCCGCGACGCGGCGCTCGAGTTCGGGTTCTCCGGGTCGTGCCTGCGCGCGTCAGGCGTGAAGTTCGACGTGCGGGTGAACCTCCCGTATAGCGGTTACGAGACGTACCGGTTCGACGTGCCGTGGAGCCGCGAGGGCGACGTCTACGCGCGGTACATGGTTCGCATGCGCGAGATGCGCGAATCGCTGGTCATCATCGCGCAGGGGGCGGCGCGCCTCCGGGCGTCGCGCGGGGCGCCGATCCGGCTGGACGACCCGCGGATCACGTTCCCGAAGCGGGAGAAGATCCACTCGAGCATGGAGTCGTTGATCCACCACTTCAAGCTGGTCAGCGAGGGGCCGATCCCGCCGGCGGGCGAGGCGTACGCCGCCGTCGAGTCCCCGCGGGGCGAGCAAGCCACGTACATCATCAGCGACGGCACGAACATGCCCCACCGGGTGCGGTTCCGTGCGCCGTCGTTCTACAACCTCCAGGCGTTGCCGCAGATGATTGCGGGCGGGCTGGTCGCCGACGTCGTCGCGTGCATCGGCAGCATCGACATCGTGCTCGGGGAGATCGATCGCTGATGGCGCTCAGCCAGGCCGCGCGCACGCGGATCGTCGACGAGTTCATCCCGCGGTACCCGAGCAAGCGGGCGGCGCTCATGCCGGCGCTCTGGCTTGCGCAGGAGGAGGCCGGATGGCTCGCGAACGAGACGTTCGAGGAGATCGGCGAGCTCCTTGACCTGCACGTGACCGACGTGGCGGCGGTGGCCAGCTTCTACGTGATGTTCCACCGCCGACCGGTCGGCGAGCTGCTGATTGAGGTGTGCGAGAACCCGTCATGCTACCTCGCCGGATCCGACGCGACGCACGCGCGAATCTGCGAGCGCCTTGGCCTGCCGGCCGGGCACGGCCACGGGATGCAGTCGACTGCCGACGGCAAGTACAGCGTCCGGCCGACGGAGTGCCTCGCCGCGTGCGATTACGCGCCGGTCGTGCAGGTAAACCTCCGGTTCCACGGGCCGGTGCGCGCGGATGATGTCGAGGCGTTCCTGGACGACCCGGCACGCTTTTCGATCGAGGGCAAGCCTTCGTTCTCGATGGTGGCGGGCCCGCAGGCACTTGCGGTCGATGGCTGGGAGGCGGGCGCACCAGAAGATGCGAGATCACAAGGCGGTAGCCGTGCGTCCGGCTAGGCGCGGCGCACCCCATCACGAAAGCGTGCGAGAACGATGACCCAGGCGCCACCGCCGCAGACCCAGGTGCCACCACCGCAGGAGGCGCCGATCCAGCATGGAGCGGGCCAGCCGCTGCCGTGGGAACCGGTGCTGATGGCGGCCGTCGGACGACCCGGGGGGCACCTCCTGGCCGACTACCTCTCGCGCGGCGGGTACGACGGGTTGAGGCGCGCCGTCGCCATGACCCCCGAGGACGTCATCAAGGTCGTCGGTGACAGCAAGCTGCTCGGCCGGGGCGGGGCCGGGTTCCCGACAGGTGTGAAGTGGGGCGGGACGCGCCGGAACCCGGGTCCACGCCACCTTGTCGTCAACGCGGACGAGTCGGAGCCTGGCACGTTCGGCAACCGGTATGCGATTGAGGCCGACCCGCACGGGCTGATCGAGGGCATGCTCATCTGCTGCTACGCGGTCGGCATCCGGCACGCGTACATCTACATCCGGGGCGAGAACCTTGCGGGCGCCGAGAAGCTCGAGCTTGCGATCCAGGAGGCGTACGGCGCCGGCCTGCTTGGTACGCGGATCCTCGGCACGGACGGCCTGGACGTCGACATCTCGGTGACCCGTGGAGCGGGGGCGTACGTGTGCGGCGAGGAAACGGCGCTCATGGAGAGCCTCGAGGGGCGCCGGGCGCAGCCGCGGATCCGTCCGCCGTTCCCGATCGAGGTCGGCGGCGGACTGTTTGGCCGACCAACCGTCGTGAACAACGTCGAGACCCTGATGTGCGTGCCGCATATCATGATCCGGGGCGCCGCGTGGTTCTCGTCGATCGGCGCGCCGGCGTGCCCCGGGCCAAAGCTCTACACGATCTCGGGCCACGTGAACCGGCCCGGGGTGTACGAGCTGCCGATGGGCACGACCCTCTTCGACCTCATCTACAAGTACGCGGGCGGGATGCAGCGCAACCAGAAGGTCAAGGCGGTCAGCCCCGGCGCGCTCGCGTGCCAGCTGCTGCCCGGGACCGACCTGAACGTGCAGATGGACACGGCGACGCTGACGCGCCCGCCGCACTGGCACCCGCCGTTCGGTCCCGTCGGGTTCGGCGCGGGCGGGATCATCGTCTACGGGGAGGAGACGGACATCGTGCAAGTCGTCGCACGGGCGTCCGGGTTCTTCGCGAGGGAGAGTTGCGGCAAGTGCGTGCCCTGCCGCGAGGGCACCCACTGGATGGGCGACGTGCTGGGCCGGATCGCCCATGGCCACGGGCGGCCGCGCGACCTGCCGCTCCTCGAGGACGTCACCCGGAACATCGGCGGACGCAAGACGCTGTGCGCCCTCGGGGACTTCTCCGTGAACGCGGTCGCCTCGGCGCTGCGCCTGTTCCGGCCCGAGTTCGAGGCGTACGTCAATGGTGGGTCGCGGTGAGCGGCCAGTCACTCCCCACCCACCCCTGGGCGGCCCCCACCACCGTTATCCGCGTATGCGGTCCCTCCCCTGCTGCGGCGGGAGAGGGAAGCGAACCCCACGAAAGCGTGCGAGAACGATGACCGGGGCACCGCCTCCAGCAACCGTTACCGTGACCGTCGACGGCAAGGACGTTGCCGTACCGCCGGGAACCTTGGCCGTCGAGGCGGCGCGGATGGCCGGCGTCGACGTGCCGGTGTTCTGCTATCACCCGAAGTTGTCGCTGGCCGGCGCGTGCCGTATGTGCATGTGTGAGATCGGCATGGCATCGCCGCCCGGGCAGCCCCCGCGCCCGCCGGGACTGATGACCGCGTGCACGACCCGCGTCTCCAACGGGATGACGATCAACACCGAGGCGCCCGCCGCGCTGAAGGCGCGCGAGGGGGTGATCGAGTTCCTGCTCATCAACCATCCCCTCGACTGCCCGGTGTGCGATGCCGGTGGCGAGTGCCCGCTGCAAGACAACAGCCACGCCTGGGGCCCCAAGGAAGGCCGCTTCACCGAGCAGAAGCGCCTGGCGCGCAAGGGCGCCGCGCTCTCCCCGCTCGTCGTCCTGGACCAGGAGCGGTGCATCGCCTGCTACCGCTGCACGCGGTTCATGGACGAGGTCCCGGGCGAGGCCGAGCTGGCGTTCTTCTCCCGGGGATTCGCCTCTGAATTGCGGACCGCCGGCGACGCGCCGATGAAGTCGCGGTTCCAGGGCAACATCATCGACCTGTGCCCGTGCGGGGCGTTGACCAGCGAGACGTACCGGTTCAAGGCGCGGCCGCAAGACCTTGACCATGCGGACAGCGTCTGCGGGCTGTGCCCCGTCGGGTGCAACGTGATCCTCGACACCCGGTCGAACCAGGTCACGCGGGTCCGTCCCCGGCAGAACGAGGCGGTCAACGAGATCTGGGTGTGCGACAAGGGGCGCTTCGCGCACCACTGGTCGTCGAGTCCCAACCGCCTCTCCGGCCCGTGGGTACGCGGGGCGGACGGCCTGCACCCGGCGACGTGGCGGCAGGCCTACCAGGAGGCGGCGCGTCGCCTCGCGGCCGTCAAGGCGGCGCACGGTGGCGGCGCCATCGGCGTGATCGGCGGCCGGAACCTGACCAACGAGGATGCCCATGCCCTCGCGCGGTTCGCCGCCGAGGTGCTCGAGACCCCGCACGTCGACTTCCGGGTCGGTGCGCAGGTTGCGGAGGCCAACCCCCTGTCCCCGTTCGGGCTGGACGCGTTCAACACCGGCCTCGACGCCGCCGAGAAGGCGGGCGCGATCCTCCTGGTCGGCACCGACGTCCACGACGAGGTGCCGGTGCAGTGGCTGCGCATCCGGAAGGGCGTGAAGGCGGGCGCGCGCCTGGTCGTGGCCGGGCCCCGGGCAACCGAGGCCGACCGCCTCGCGTTCCACCGCCTGCGCCATCGGCCCGGTTCGGAACTTGCGCTGCTGGTGGGCATCCTTGCCGCCCTCGTCGAGTCGCCCCCGCTAGATGCCGATGGCGCGCCACGTGACCTGTCCGGCCTCGCCGCGGCAATCGGCGGGACAGGCGTCGACCAGGCCGCGGTGCACGCCGGCGTGGACGCCGTGACGATCCGCGCGGCGGCGGCGACGCTGGCCGGGGCGCGGGACCCGCTGGTGTACGTCGGGGCCAGGCTGGCGATCCGGCATGACGCGGGCGCGATCGGCATGGCGGTCGGCAACCTCGGCCGTGCCCTCGGGTACCCGGCGCGCGTGAACTTCCTGGTCGAGGGCGCGAACGGGCGCGGCGCCGAGTGGGCCGGCCTCGTCCCGGGGCCCGGTGGCCTGCCGGCGGGACACATCATCGCGAAGGCCGCCGCGGGCGAGATCAAGGCCCTGTACGTGGTCGGCGAGAACCTCCTGGAGACGCATCCTGACGCCGCCCAGGCGCGCGAGGCGCTGGAACGCGCCGAGGTCGTCATCGTGCACGAGCTCTTCCCGACGGTGACGGCGCAGGGGGCGGACGTGGTGTTCGCGGCGACGGGCCTGATGGAGAAGGACGGCACGACCACGAGCGTCGAGGGGCGCCTGCAACGCATCTACGCGGCGGTGCACCCGCACGGATCCGACCGCGTGCCGGACTGGCGGATCCTGAGCGACCTTGCGGCGGCGATGGGCGCCGGCCTCGGGTACTCGGCCGCGTCCGAGGTCACCAAGGACCTGCTTGCGGACGTGCCGGCATACGCGTCGCTCGAGGGGAAGTTGCCCGGCAGTGCCGGGGTGCTCGTTCGCGCCGTGGCCGTGCCGGCGGCAGGTGGAGGAGGCTTCCTTACGGCCCCCTTCCATCTGCCGACAGCGCCCCGCGCCGCGGCGGGAGAGGGAAGCACCACCACCTCCCCCGGGCGGGCAAGGATGCCCGCGGACCAACGGGAGAGGGAAGCACCGCCGGCCGTACCTCCCTCTCCCGCCGCCGCGCTTGGGGCACTGGCGGCAGGTGGAGGGGCCCTCTTCCTGGTGGCAAGCCCCGAGATCGTCGGCCACGAGACCATCGTCGCCGAGACGCCCGAGCTTCTGTCGACGGTGCCGGAGGCGTACGTGGAGGTGAACCGCGACGACGCGGCGCGCCTTGGGATCGTCGCCGGGGGACTGGTCGAGGTTCGGGGTCCCGCGGGTGCAGTCACGCGGGTGGCCCGGGTGAACGGCCGTGTCCCGTCAGGCACCTGCTTCGCACCGGAGAACCTCGGCTCGCCCCGGATCAACGCCATCCTCCGTTGGTCGACCGAGGTGCCCCTGGTCACGCTCCGGCCGGTGGTCGTCGAAGGCGCGGAGGCCACCGGGGCCGCCGTGGCAGGTGCCCGATGACTTCCCCAGCACGAGAACGGGCGACGGCCGCCCTGCCCGGTATCCTCCGCGGGACGCCGACGGGGCGTCGGGTCATCACCGCGGGCGGAACCTTCCAGGGGCACCCATGAACGGGATTTTCGGCCTCGACGGTCGCACCTGGGACATCATCCTCGCGATCATCACCGCGTCGATCAAGGCGTTCGTGATCGTGAACGGCCTGCTGCTGGCGTTCGCGTACATGACGCTGAGCGAGCGCAAGGTCCTCGGACGCATGCAGGCGCGCTACGGCCCCAACCGTGCCGGCCCTTGGGGGATCCTCCAGCCGATCGCCGACGGCATCAAGCTGGCCTTCAAGGAAGACGTCACGCCCCGGCAGGCGAACCGCTGGATCCACCTGCTGGCGCCGTGCCTGGCCCTGGTGCCGGCCCTGATCATCTTCGCCGTGATCCCGCTCGGGCCGGAGATGGAGGTCTTCGGCGTCCCGTGGACCTGGCACGTCGCGAGGGTCAACGTGGCGTACCTGTATGCGGCGGCGATCGCGTCGGTCGGCGTCTACGGCATCGTCCTCGCGGGCTGGGCATCGAACAGCAAGTACGCGCTGCTCGGTGGCCTGCGCGCCTCGGCGCAGGTCATCAGCTACGAGCTGGCGCAGGGCCTGGCGGCGATGACCGCGATCGTGATGGCCGGGAGCCTCGACCTGTACGAGATCGTGAACCAGCAAGTCGCGAGCGGCCTGCCGTACGCGCTCTACCTTCCGTTCGGCCTCGTGGCGTTCGTGGTGTACGTCATCGCGGGCGTGGCGGAGGCGAACCGGGCGCCGTTCGACCTGGCCGAGGCGGAAGGCGAGCTTGGTGCTGGCTTCCACACCGAGTACTCCGGGTTCAAGTGGTCGATGTTCTTCATGGCCGAGTACGTGAACATGATCAACATCTCGGCGCTCGCCTCGGTCCTCTTCCTTGGGGGGTGGTGGCCGATCCCGACCGATGCGCCGGGGGTGGTCCAGGCGCTCGGCCCGGTCGTCTTCCTCGTCAAGATCGCGCTCTTCATGTTCATGTTCATCTGGCTGCGAGCGACGTTGCCCCGGCTCCGCTTCGACCGGTTGATGTCCCTCGGCTGGAAGGTGCTCCTGCCGGTTGCGCTGGTCAACTTGATCGGGACGGCGACGGTCGTGGCGTTGTGGCCGCTGGGCACCTGGCCGTTCGCGAACTGAGACGACCGACCCCCACCATCGTTATCCGAGTACTCGATCCCTCCCCCGCTGCGGCGGGAGAGGGAAGCACGACCCCCTGCCCCAATACGACCCCCACCCTCAATCCCTCCCCCGCTGCGGCGGGAGAGGGAAGCACCACCACCTGCCCCAATACGACCCCCACCCTCAGTCCCTCCCCCGCTGCGGCGGGAGAGGGAGGCGAAAGGAAAACCTCGTGGCGTTCGTGGAGTTGCAGTCGCCGCCGCCGCCGTCCAACGCGCTTGCAGGCGCCGTGGCGGACGTGACGGCGCTGGCCAAGGGGCTGGGCGTCACCTTGGGGTACCTCTTCTCGAAGCCGGTGACCATCCAGTACCCGGAGGAACGCCCGCGACTGCCGGCGCGCCACCGGGGGCGCCACGAGCTGGAACGCCACGCGAACGGCCTGGAGAAGTGCGTCGGGTGCGAGTTGTGCGCCCTCGCCTGCCCGTCGAAGGCGATCTTCGTCGAGGGGGCGGAGAACCCGCCGGACGCGCCGGTGTCGATCGGCGAGCGGTACGCGAAGACCTACCTAGTGAACATGATCCGATGCATCTTTTGTGGCTACTGCGTCGAGGCCTGCCCGACGGAGGCGCTCCAGCTGAAGCGGGTGTTCGAGCTGGCGGACTACACGCGCGAGTCGATGATCTACGGCAAGGAGACCTTGCTGGCGCCCGCGCCGAAGCGCGAGGCGGCCGACTCGTGGCTGCCAGGCTAGACGAGGGACACGTACGGGCATGGAGTTCCTGATCTTTTCCGCCGTCGCGGCCATCGCGATCGCCGCCGGGCTGCTTATGGTCCTGCAGCGGAACGCGATGTATAGCGCGCTGTTCCTCGTCGTGGTCTTCTTCTGCCTCGCCGTGATCTACATCCTGCTGGGGGCGTACTTCCTGGCGGTCGTGCAGGTGGCGGTGTATGCCGGGGCGATCATGGTCCTGATGCTGTTCGTGATCATGCTGCTGAACGTGGCATGGCCCGAGCCGGACGACCGGGTGCTCGGGCTGCTCCGGCCACTCGGTGCCACGGCGGCCGTGACCTTCGCGATGCTGATGGCCTGGGCGCTCGCGGGCACGCCGGGGCTGCCGTCACCCCTCCCGGGAACGAGCCTGCCGGTCGGGGCCGCCATGACCCTGGGTCGCGTCGGCGAGGCGCAGGCCGGGCACGTCCAGGAGGTGGCAGTCACGCTGTTCTCGAAGTACCTGCTCCCGTTCGAGCTGGTGAGCATCCTGCTGCTTGCGGCGATCCTTGGCGCATCGGTACTGGCCCGCAAGCGGCCGGACCACGCCTGACGGCACCGGCAAGCGAGGGACGGAGGACGACATGCCAGGGTTTCCGGAGGTGGTTCCGACCGAGGCGTACCTCGGGCTGAGCGCGGTGCTGTTCGGCATTGGCGCGCTGGGCGTGGTCCTGCGCAAGAGCGCGCTCACCATGTTCATGTCGATCGAGCTGATGCTCAATGCGGTGAACCTGAGCCTCGTCGCCTTCGGCCGACAGTTCGGGCGCCTTGACGGGCAGGTGATCGTGTTCTTCGTGATGGCGGTCGCCGCGGCGGAAGTTGCCGTCGGGCTGGCGATCATCGTGGACATCTACCGCAGCCGGCGCAGCGTCGACATCGACGATGCGAGCTGGCTCCGGGGCTGACAGGGCTGCAGTTACGGACCATGACGATGATCGACCTTCTCTGGCTTGTGCCGGTCCTGCCGCTCGCTGGCGCGGTTGCCCTCCTGGCCGGCGGGCGACGGCTCGGGCGTGGTGCCGTCGTCGCGACCGGCACCGGATCCGTGGCGCTCGCCTTCGTGGTCGCGGCTGGCGCGGTCACCGACCTGGTGGCCAACGGCCCGGCGATGCGCGGCGTGGAGGTCCACCTCTTCCCGTGGCTGGCCTGGGGCTCGGGAAGTGACGCCGTGACGGTGGCGGAGGCGGGCCTGCTGCTCGATCCGCTCTCGGCGCTGATGATCCTGGTCGTCACCGGGATCGGGACGCTGATCCACCTGTACTCCAGCGGGTACATGGCGGGTGACGAGGGGTTCGCGCGCTATTACGCGTACCTGAACCTGTTCACCTTCTCCATGCTCGTGCTCGTGCTCGCAAACAACCTCGCGCTGCTGTTCGTCGGCTGGGAGCTCGTGGGCTTCTGCTCGTGGGCGCTGATCGGGTTCTGGTTCGAACGCAAGGCGGCGGCGGCGGCGGGCCAGAAGGCGTTCATCACGAACCGGGTCGGCGACCTCGGGGTCCTCGCGGCGCTCTTCCTGGTCTGGGCGAACTGGGGGACGTTCAGTTTCCATGCCCTCCCGGGGTCGACGTTGCCGGGCGTCCTGGACGACCCCGCGCGCGTGCTGGCCACGCCGCTGGTGGCCCTTGCCATTCCGTTGCTCCTGCTGCTCGGGGTGACGGGCAAGTCCGCCCAGATCCCGTTGTTCACGTGGCTCCCTGACGCCATGGAGGGGCCCACGCCCGTCTCGGCGCTTATCCACGCGGCGACGATGGTGACGGGGGGCGTCTACCTGGTGGCGCGCGTGCATCCGCTCTTCGACCAGTCGCCAGAGGCGCAGCTCGTGCTTGGGACCACCGGCGCCGTGACCGCGTTCGTTGCGGCGACCATCGCGACGGTGCAGGTCGACGTCAAGCGGGTGCTGGCCTACTCGACGGTAAGCCAGCTCGGGTTCATGGTCCTCGGCCTCGGGGCGGGAGCGTACGGGGCGGCGGCCTTCCACCTGATGACCCACGCCTTTTTCAAGGCCTTGCTCTTCCTTGGCGCCGGCGCGGTCATCCATGGCGTAGCAAGCCAGCAAGACTTGCGGAAGATGGGCGGGCTGATCCGGTACATGCCGGTGACGGCTTGGACCTTCATCGTCGGGTGGCTCGCGATCATCGGCGTCCCGGGGCTTTCCGGCTTCTTCTCGAAGGACCTGATCCTCGCCCGGGCGTTCGGGAGAGGTCTCGTCGATCCTGCGTTCCTCGTCCTCTTCGGGGTGGCGCTGGTGACCGTCGGGATCACCGCCTTCTACATGTCCCGACTGGTGTTCCTTGCGTTCCTGGGCGAGTACCGGGGCGGGTCGGTGCACCCGCACGAGGCGCCGCCCTCGATGCTGGTCCCGCTGGTGGTCCTGGCCATTGGCTCGATCGGGGCCGGGTGGGTCGGGATCCCTCCGTTCCTGCTTGGGGAAGCCGGGCATGCGACGGTGATCGAGCAGTTCCTCGCCCCCGCCACCCTTGCGACCGGCACTTGGGAGGGCACGCTTGACCATTCCACGGAGTGGATCATCACTGGCCTCTCGGTGGCGATCACGCTCGCAGGCGCCGGGCTGGCCGGGGTGGCCTACCTGGGCGAGGGACCGATCAGCCCGGTCGTCACCGAGCTGGTCGCCCCCTTCAGGCGCCTGTTTGCCGGGCGCTGGTTCGTCGACGAGGCACACGGGGCCCTGGTCATCCGCCCGCTGGCCCGGGTGGCGTCGTTCCTCGCGTCGGTCGACGTGGGCGTCGTCGATGGCGCGGTCGCGCTCGTCGTGGCGGGGGTACGCGGCATCGGTGCGCTCCTCGCCCGGTTGCAGTCCGGGTACGTGCGGGGCTACGCGGTGACCATGCTGGTCGGCGCGGTCGCCGTCGTGGCATCGGCGTGGGCGCTGCGATGAGGTGGGGCATGGTCCGCGTCCTTCCCTCTCCCGCCGCAGCGTGGGGCGCTTGCGGCAGATGGAAGGGGGCCGTCTTGGGTGGGGCATGGTCCGCGGGCATCCTTGCCCGCTCCGGGATGCTGGGTGACGTGCGGGCTTTGGTGGGCCGGCAGGATCGGGTGAGGCTCACGTGAACGGACTGCCACTGATCTCGATCATGCTCGCCGTGCCACTGCTTGGCGCGGCGTGGACGCTCGCCGGCGGGGCAGGCGCCCGGTGGATCGGCATGCTGGCGGCGGGCGCGACGTTTGCCCTGTCCGCCGCGCTGTGGGTGGGCCACGTGCCGGGCGGGCCCGCATTCCAGTTCGAGGAACGCGTCGCATGGTTGCCTGACCTCGGGATCAGCTACCACGTGGGGATCGACGGCGTGAGCCTGCTCCTCGCGCTGCTGACGACGGTGTTCGTGCCGATCGCGCTGGTCGCGTCCGCCACGACGGTCACCACCCGGGTCCGGGAGTTCGTCGCGCTCGTGCTCGTGCTCGAGTTCGCGATCCTCGGGGCCCTGGTCTCGCTCGACCTCTTCGGCTTCTACGTGTTCTTCGAGCTCATGCTCGTGCCGACGTTCCTGCTCGTCGGGATCTGGGGCGGGGCACGACGCGCGGCGGCGGCGATGCAGTTCTTCCTGTACACGATGGTCGGGAGCGTTGCGATGCTCGTGGGGATCATCGCCCTCGGCCGGTCGCGCGGGACCTTCGACTACGTCGAACTGCAGGCGTCGCTGGCAAGGCCTGGTGGCGCGCTTTCGGGCACCGACGAGATGTGGCTGTTCGTGGCCTTCGCCCTCGCCTTCGCGATCAAGGTCCCGCTCGTCCCGATGCACTCGTGGCTGCCGGAGGCGTACGTGCAGGCCCCGCTTCCGGTCACCGTCCTGATGTCGTCGGTGATGGTGAAGGTCGGCGCCTACGGGTTCCTTCGCTTCTGCCTCGGGCTGTTCCCCGGTGCCGCGCAGGAGGCAAGCTGGGTGGTTGCGCTCCTCGCCACCATCGGGATCGTCTACGGCGCACTGGTGGCGTCCCGGCAGCGGGACTTGAAGCGGCTGGTCGCCTGGTCGTCGATCAGCCACCTCGGGTTCGTGATGCTCGGCTTGGTCGCGGCGACGACGGAAGCGATCCAAGGCAGCGTGATCCAGATGGTCAACCATGGCGTGTCGACGGGAGCCCTGTTCCTGCTCGTCGGCATGCTTCACGAGCGGGCGCGCACGTGGGCCATCGACCAGTTTGGCGGCGTGGCACGTGCGATGCCGGCCTTTGGGGCGGCGCTGGTGCTCGTCGTGTTCTCGTCGGCGGGGCTGCCATTCACGAACGGGTTCACGGGCGAGTTCCTGATCCTCATCGGGACGTTCCGCTCGCCCGCGACGCACCTGCAGGCCTTCGCCATCGTCGGGGCGACCGGCGTGGTCCTCGGTGCGCTGTACCTGCTGCGGATGTACCGGAAGGTCATGCAGGGACCCGTCAACCCGGCGTTCATCTCGCCCGGAGGTGACGGTCCCCAACGCGTCACGATCGCGGACTTGACAGGGCGCGAGGCGTGCCTGCTCGCACCGCTGGCCGTGCTGATCTTCTGGATCGGCGTGTATCCGAAGCCGTTCCTCGACCAGACTGCACCAGCGGCCCGGACGGTCGCCGCTGCCGTGGGCGGCGAGGCGGGCAAGGCACCGCGCTAGCGGGGCGGGTTGGTCGGCGCCGGGTACGCGCCCGCCGTGGAAGGTGGATCTCATGACGTTTGCCCTGCCCGCGCTCGACTGGTGGGCGATCGCACCGATGCTGGTGCTGGTGCTGACCGGCTGCGCGACGCTCGTCGCCGAGCTCGTCCGGGGCGACGACGCCGGGCGCGCGCCCCTGGCGTGGTTGACGGTCGCCGGCGCGTCCGTGTCCGGGGGCATCGCGCTCGGCCAGTGGGATGACCCCGCGCGCCTCGCGTTCAGCGACATGGTTTCGTCCGACCGGTTCACGCTGTTCTTCACGGTGTTGTTCTTGGTGGTGACCTGCGTGACGGTGCTTTTCGCCTTCGAGCAGTTACGGCGCGAGGACTTCCACCCGGGCGAGTTCTATCCACTGCTGGCGTTCTCGACGATCGGGATGGTCCTGATGGCCGCGGCGGCGGACCTCGTGATCACCTTCATCGGCGTGGAGCTGCTGAGCATCTGCCTGTACATCCTGGTCGGCTTCTCGCGCCGGCGCCGCGAGCCCGAGGAGTCCGCGATCAAGTACCTGTTGCTTGGCTCCTTCGCCTCGGCGTTCCTGCTCTATGGGATCGCGCTGGTGTACGGAAGCACGGGCACGACAAGCCTCGCGTGCGTCGGGCGGGCGCTGGGCGCACCGGGTGGCCTGGTGGGCGCGTGCGAAGGGGCCGTCGCGACCGGGAGCGTGGCGACCGGGATGCTCCTCGCCGGCATCGGCCTGCTCGTCGTCGGCCTCGGGTTCAAGGCGGCGCTGGTGCCGTTCCACTCGTGGGCCCCTGACGTGTACGAGGGGGCGCCGACGGCGATCACGGCGTTCATGAGCGTCGGCGTGAAGGCTGCCGCGTTCGCGGCGCTGCTGCGCGTGTTCCTCGTGGCGTTCCCGACCCTCGCGCCCGACTGGTCCGTCCTGCTCGCGGTGGTGGCGACGGTGACGATGGTGACCGGGAACACGGTGGCGCTGTTCCAGCGGAACATCAAGCGCATGCTCGGGTACTCCAGCATCGCGCACGCCGGCTACCTCCTCGTCGCGATCGTCGCGGCGAGCCACGCCGGGGCGGCGAGCTTGCTGTTCTACGCGGTCGGCTACGCCGCGATGAACCTGGGCGCGTTCGCGATCGTGGTCGTGCTCGGGCGGGCGGGGGAGGAGCGCGTCGCGATCAGCGACTATGCGGGCCTGTCGCAACGGCAGCCCCTGCTCGCGGCACTGATGGCGACATTCATGTTCGCCCTGGCCGGGGTCCCGCCAACCGTCGGCTTCGTTGGCAAGTTCTACGTGTTTTCGGCGGCGGTCGATGCCGGGTACGTCTGGCTCGCGCTCGCTGGGCTAGCCTCCAGCGTGGCAAGTGCGTACTACTACCTGCGTGTCGTTTATCAGATGTACATGGTCGATCCGAAAGAAGTCGTCGCGAGTCACTCGCCGCATCGTTGGGTTTCCCTCGTCGCGACGGTCGCGGGGTTCGCTGTGATCGCCCTGGGCGTGTTCCCGGGCGGGATCATCGGGGTCGCGACCGCCTCAACCTCGTTCGTGAGGTAGCAGGTGGGGACGGACAGCCCCCACCATCGTTATCCGCGTACGCGATCCCTCCCCCGCTGCGGCGGGAGAGGGAAGCACTGTCGCCCTCACCACTACCCTTACCCCCACCCTCAGTCCCTCCCCCGCTGCGGCGGGAGAGGGAGGGAGTACGCCCCATCATCCAGCCTGAGGAGGCTTCGGCCGTGACCAATGACATCGACACGTTCGAGAGTGCCCGCGTCCCCCACGCGCCCGCCGAGGCCTTGCGGGGGCGCGACGTGCTGTCGATCGCGGATTTCAGCGCGGCGGAGCTTCGGACGATCCTGCGCCGGGCGCACGCGCTGAAACTGGAGCGGCGGTCAGGCGTCCCGCACCGCATCCTCGAAGGCCGGACGCTGGCAATGATCTTCGAGAAGCCGAGTCT
Organism: Thermoflexus hugenholtzii JAD2; assembly: GCA_945865725.1. Lineage (GTDB taxonomy): Bacteria > Chloroflexota > UBA11872 > UBA12225 > UBA12225 > CAILQO01. The sequence continues at coordinate 55,947 of CAMBEO010000002.1, forward strand.
GCGGACCAGGTGCACTTTTGAGACCGGCATGACCCAGTTCGGCGGGCACGCGATCGACCTGGCGCAAGAACACATGCAGATGGGAACGCGCGAGAGCGTGCCCGATGTCGCGCGCAACCTGGACCGCTGGGTTGACGTGATCATGGCGCGGGTCTACTCGCACCGGACGGTCGTCGAGCTGGCTGCTCACGCGAAGGTGCCGGTGATCAACGGGCTGTCTGACTTCAGCCATCCGTGCCAGATCCTCGCGGACCTCCAGACGATCGAGGAGCGCCTGGGTCGCCTGACCAGCTTGAAGATCGCGTACGTGGGCGACGGCAACAACGTGACGAACTCGCTGATCTTCGCGGCTGGCGTGCTTGGCCTTGACCTGCACGTGGGGGCACCGGAGGGCTTCCAACCGGACGCCGCGGTCCTCGGCCGGGCGCGGGCGCTCGCGTCGCGCAGCGATGGCGAGATCGTCGTCCACACCAACCCGGCTGACGCGGTGGACATGGCGGACGTGGTCTATACCGACTCATGGGTCAGCATGGGGCAGGAGGGCGAGTCCGGGTCCCGCCTGAAAGTCTTCCCGCCGTACCAGGTGAACGCCGCCCTGATGGCGCGGGCCCGGCCGGAGGCGATCGTGATGCACTGCCTTCCGGCCCATCGCGGCCTTGAGATCACGGACGAGGTGATGGACGGGCCGCAGTCGGTCGTGTTCGACCAGGCCGAGAATCGGTTGCATGCGCAGAAGGCGCTCCTTGCACTCGTGCTCGGCGCCTAATCAGCGGGGGGAGAGGGAAGCACGGGAGACCCCCACCCTCAGTCCCTCCCCCGCTGCGGCGGGAGAGGGAGGGAGTACGCCCCGTCGGCGATCGGTGCCGGGGTATGCTGGCCTGAGGGTCGCCATGCGTGACGGTGGCGCCGGGACGGGGTCTGCGACATGCAGCAGGCGTTATGGCTGGTCGGCAAGGTCACGCCCCTCGGCATCTTGGACGTCGCCCTTGTCACGCTGATCATCTACGGCTTCCTCGCGCTGATCCGGGGCACGCAGGCCGACCAGCTCGTGCGGGGCGTGCTCATCCTGCTCCTGGCGACGGGATTGCTCGGCTCGCTCCTTAACTTGACCATCCTCAACTGGCTCGTCCAGAACAGCCTGCCGGCGGTCCTCGTGACCCTGCCGGTCGTGTTCCAGCCGGAGTTGCGGCGCGTGCTCGAGCAACTTGGACGCACCGGCAACATCCTGGCCGGGCCAAGGCTGCGCGTCGCGGCGCATCACGGGGTGATGGTGGCCGAGGAGGTGGCGAAGACCTGCCAGTTGCTGGTGGACCGGGGATTCGGCGCGTTGGTAGTGATCGAGCGCCTGACCGGCCTGGAGGAGTTCGTGCAGTCGGCGACCCGGCTTGACGCGCTGGTCTCGGCCGACCTGCTCAACCAGATCTTCTACAAGGGGTCGCCGCTGCACGATGGGGCGGCCTTGATCCGGGGTGATCGCATCGTGGCCGCTCGATGCCTGTTGCCCCTCAGCGACAACCAGGACCTCGCGCCGGAGGTCGGGACGCGGCATCGGGCGGCGGTCGGCATCACCGAGGCGACGGATGCGGTGTGCGTCGTGGTCTCGGAGGAGACCGGGGCGATCTCGATCTGCGAGAAGGGCCGCATGACCCGGGTGGCGGATGCGGCGCACGTCGCTGGGTTCCTGTTGCCGATCATCGGTGGCGGGACGGCCACCGACCGTGTCGTTCACGCGCGTGACGAGGGCGCTGGTGGCATCGTCGCGAAGGGTGCGGCGTGATGGGGGCCCTGCGGTGATGTCGGTCGCCCGCGCGGCAAGCGCGGTCGCCGGCGCGGTCATGACCTGGCGCTTCGTCCTCGCGCTGGTGGTGGCGGTGGCGTTGTGGGTGCGCCTGACGATCGCGCAAAACCCCGAGAGGGAGGACGCGTACCCGACCGACATTCCCGTCGAGGTGCGTGGGCTGGCGCCATCGCTGGTCGTCGCGAACGACCTGGGGATGATCCGCGTCCGGATCGCGGCGCCGGAGGCGTCGTGGCGTCGCCTGCAAGCGTCCAACTTTCGAGCGACTGTTGACCTTGCGCTGCTCCCGGCGGGTTTCCACCAGAGGGACATCGTCGTCGAGTGTTCCGACCCGGACGTACGCTTGCAGGGAGCGGTGCCCGCGAAGGCCGCCGTCCGGGTCGAGGAGGTACGCACCACTGAAGTCCCGGTGCGTGCCAACTTGACCGGGTCCGTGCCGTTCGGCTTCCGTGTTGTCGGCGCCCCGGTGGTCCATCCGGCAGTGGTGAGCCTGAGCGGACCTGCAAGCGCCGTCGAGAAGGTGACCGACGCGAACGTGACCGTGCGCATGGACGAGGTGCGATCGACGGTGGAACGAACGATCAAGCCCGAGGCGCGCGGGGCGGCCGGTGCGGTCGCAGGGGTACGGGTAGAACCGCAGTCGGTAAGCGTGACGGTCGAGGTAGAACAGATCGCCGGGTCAAAGGCAGTGCCGCTCATCGCGACGGTTCGGGGACAGCCTGCCCAGGGCTTCTGGCTTGCGGGCGTCAGCGTGGATCCGCCGACGGTCCAGGTCGTCGGCGATCCCGCGCAGCTGGAAAAGCTGACGTCACTTGCAACGCAGGACGTGGACCTCACCGCTGCGGGCGGAGACTTTTCCCGTTCGGTCGCCATCGTCCGGCCGGCGGGCGTGTCGATTGTCGGGGAGGTCCCCGCGACCGTGCGCGTCCGCGTGGCGGCCCTGCCGGGGCAGCAGTTGCGGTCGACGGTCGTCGTTCCCGCAGACCTGATGCCGGGCCATTACGCAACGGTGTTCCCGGAGGTCGTCTCGGTGCTGGTTTCCGGTCCGCAACCGGTGCTGCTTCGGCTCGGCGCCGGCGACCTCGTTGCGCATGTCGACCTGACGGCGCTCGGACCGGGCACCCTAGCGCTCCCCGTGAGCGTGGTTGGCCCGGACGGCGTGCGCATCGAACGAGTCGAACCAGAACTGGTATCGGTGGTGATCGGGCTTCAGATAACGTCGCCCGCCTCGCCCTCGACGAACTGACGGTACGGCCTGCACGGCCCGGTCGTTAGATGCCGGGAGGACCGGGTGCGGCTGGCTGGACGTCGGCGCTCCCGGTGCTGGGGTTTGGAGAATCCATGGGAGACAGCGGAGCGGCGGGTGACGTGGGAGGGATGTCCGCGGACCGCGCGTACCGCTACCGCGTGCGCCGTGGCGTCGCGGAATGGTTCGACGGAGTGGCGGCGACGCGGCGGGAGTGGCGCGCGCGCAACGCGTACTACCACGGTGAGATCGCGCGGCTCGCGCGGCAGGTCATCCCGCCCGGCGCGCGCGTCCTGCTGCTCGGGTGCGCGACTGGCGACCTCCTCGCCTCGCTGCGCCCGTCTTTCGGGGTCGGTATCGACGTCAGTGGCGCGATGGTTCGCGAGGCGAATGCCCGGTGGGGACGTCCGGACGCAATCCCTGGCAGCACCCTCGCGTTCGTACAGGCCGACGCGCAAGAGTTGCCGTTCGCTTCGAGGTTCGACTTCATCGTCTGTTCCGACCTCCTCGGCTACCTCGAGGACATCCAGGCCATGCTGGTAGGCCTGCACGCGGTCTCGACGCCGCGGACGGCCATCCTCGTCACGTCGTGGAACTGGGCGTGGCAACCGGCCCTGTGGCTTGCCGAACGGGTCGGCGCGAAGATGCCCGACCCGGGCCAGAACTGGTTGGGCCGGAACGACATCGAGAACCTGTTCGCCCTCTCCGACCTTGAACCGCGTGCGCGCGAGGCCGCGGTGCTGTCTCCGGTCAACCTCCCGGTCTTGGGTCCGCTCGTCAACCGGATCTTGATAAAGGTGCCTGCGCTGCAGCACTTGGCCCTCGTGCACGCATGGGTCGTGCGGCCCAAGGGGTTCCGGCCGGCACCGGAGGCCCTTTCGACGACGGTCCTCGTGCCGTGCCGGAACGAGGAGGGCAATATCCGCGCGGCGGTAGACCGCCTGCCCAAACTCGGGTCGCACGTGGAACTGATCTTCGTCGATGGCGCGTCGACGGACGGGACGCGGGCGGCGATCCTCGAGGAGATCGAGCGGTACCGGGGCGTGCGGGACATCAAGCTGCTCGACCAGGTTCCGGGGCCGGACAGTCGGCCTGACCCGAACTCGCCGTTCGCCGCGACGACCGGGTTCGTGAACGGCGGGTTGGTGGCGCCCGTTGCTCCCTTCCATCGGCCGCAACACGCACCCCCAAACCCTGCGGCGGGAGAGGGAGGCACCATCGGCCCGGTGATCATGCTGAAGCTGGGCAAGGGCGACGCGGTACGCAAGGGCTTCGCCGCGGCGTCCGGGGACGTGCTGTTCATTCTTGATGCCGATTTGACGGTGCCCCCGGAGGACCTGCCGAAGTTCCTCGAACCGATCGCGGCGGGCCGGGCGGAGTTCGTGAACGGGACGCGCCTCGTTTACCCGCTCGAGGACGAGGCGATGGGTCCGATCAACTTCGTGGGAAACCGGTTCTTCAGCATCGTCTTCACGTGGCTGCTGGGACAGCCGATCAAGGACACCCTGTGCGGGACGAAGGTGCTGCGCCGATCGGACTACCGGATGCTGGCGGCGAACCGCGGGTACTTCGGGGACTTCGACCCGTTCGGGGACTTCGACCTACTGTTCGGCGCGGCGAGGCTGGGCCTTCGAATCCTCGAGGTGCCAGTGCGGTACCGGCGACGGACGTCGGGCTACTCCAAGGTGCTGGTCTTCAAGCACGGCATCCTGCTCCTGCAGATGAGCGTGATCGGGTTCCGGCGCCTCAAGCTGGCCCGCTGGCTCGGGCGTTCGGTGCCACCATCGGTCCCGGGATGAGCGTGACGCCGCTGGAGCGAGGGCCTTGACCTGGAGGTACGTCGAGGTCCGCGACCGGGACGGGCCGCTTTGGCGTCGCCTCCTGGGCGTATGGCGCCAACGCCGGTTGCTGCAACGCATGGCGCAACGAGACTTGCGGCAACGCTATGCGGGGGCGTCGCTGGGCACGTGGTGGGCGGTCGTGAACCCGCTGGTCTTCGTGGGCGCCTACACGCTGCTCTTCACGGTGATCTTTCGCGCACGGCTGACGCCGGACTCGGCGCCATCGGCCTACGCGCTGTACGTGGTAAGCGGCCTGTTGCCGTGGGTCGCGTTCACCGAGGTGGCGACGCGCGCGACGCAGACGGTCGCGGAGCACCGCGCCCTGATCAAGTACACGATGTTCCCGGCCGAGTTGCTGCCGCTGACGGGCCTCTATGGGGCCATGCTCTCGCAGGTGGCCGGCTTTGTCGTCGTGGCGGGGGTAGGCATCATCGTGACGGGAAACGTGCCATCCGGCGCGCTCTGGATCGTGCCGGCACTCGTGAGTCAGGTCGTGTTCCTGGCGGGGGTTGCCTGGCTGCTCGGGGCGGTGGGCGCGGCGTTCCGCGATGCACGCGAGGTCATCCAGATCCTTCTCACTGCGGGCATGTTCTTCACGCCAATCTTCTTCGACCCAAGCACGCTGCCCGCCCCCCTGCGCGCGGTTGTCCTGCTCAACCCGGTTGCACCACTCATCGAGGCGTTCCGGGGGGCAATCCTCGGCGCCCCGGTGGACGTGTCACGCCTCGCTGCCTTCGGCGCGCTTGCCGTGGTGCTTGCGATCGCCGGCTTCGCCGCCTTCGAACGTGTGCGGGGCGAACTTGCCGATGCCCTCTGACGCGGTGGGCGTACCGGCAATCTCCGTCGCCGGCGTCTCGAAGCGGTACCGTGTTTATGCGCGGCCGATTGATCGCCTGGTCGAAGTGGTGTCGCGCCGGTCGCGGCACCGGCCGTACTGGGCGCTTCGCGACGTCTCGTTCGACGTGGCGCGTGGCGAGATCCTCGGTCTTGTCGGCCGGAACGGCGCGGGCAAGACCACGCTGCTCCGCCTCCTGACTGGCGTCACCCGGCCAACCTCGGGCGTGATCGACATCCGGCATCGGATGGCGGCGATCCTGGAACTCGGGAGCGGCTTCCACCCGGAGTTCACTGGTCGCGAGAACGTCTTCCTTGGCGGTGCGGTCATCGGCATGGATGACGACGAGATCCGGCGCAAGTACGACGCGATCGTCGAGTTCGCCGAGCTCGGGCCGTACATGGACATGCCGTTCAAGACGTACTCGCTCGGGATGCAGGCGCGGCTGAGCTTCGCGGTGGCGTCAAGCGTCGATCCCGAGATCTTGATCATCGACGAGGCGCTTGGCGCCGGGGACGGGGCGTTCATCGCAAAGTGCTTCGAGCGGATCCGCCAGATCTGCGACAGCGGCGCGACCGTGCTCTTCGTGTCGCACAACACGTACCTCGTGCAACGGCTCTGCCGTCGAGCGATCTGGCTTGACCAGGGGCGGGTCGTCGCCGACGGGGACCCGGCGACGATCGTGCGCGACTACGAGGCACTCCTGAGATCGGTGGCGCAGGAAGAGGCGATGGCGCGGAACCGGGGAGCCCTCGAGCGCTTCGAGGATGCGCCGGCGCTACTGGACGCGTCGGCCTCCCGGAGGCCGCAGGCCGCGCACCGGTGGGGCACGGGCGAGGTGCGCTTCACCTCGGTCGAGGTCCTCGGTCCCGACAGACAGCCAACGACCTCGGTGTTCAGCGGCGAGCGGGTGCAGGTGCGCCTGCGATTTGACGGGCACTCGGCTGACCGCGACTTGGCGCTTGTGGTGACGGTCCACCGGGAGGACGGGGTCGTCGCGGCGACCTTCGACGCACGCGAAGCGGGGGTGGCGTTCGGGCCGATCGATGGGCCGGGGGAAGCAATGCTCACCCTTGACCCTGTCCTGCTCGGGCAGGGGAGGTACCTGGTCTCGCCACACCTCTATCGTGACGCGTTTGGAGTCGTTCGCCCCGACGACGTCCTCGACTTCCATGACCGCATGTACGAACTGACCGTGACGCGCCCGGGGCGACCGTATGACGTCGCGATGGAGCACCCCGCCACGTGGCACGTCCAATCGGCGGGGACTCACACGCCGGGGTAGCGCGACCGGACTTCCTGGTGGAGCCCCTGGTGGTCCCGGGCGCACCGTTCCCACCCGTGCCACTTGATGATCCAGGCGCGCGACGCGTCTCCGATGGCGCGCCGCCGTGCCGGGTCAAGGGCAAGTTCTGAGAGGCGGGAGGCAATCTCCTCCTCGGTCAGGGCGCTCTGGATTGGCGGCATCTCCGGCAGGCACCACTCGTGCACCTTGGGATTGAAGTACATGACGACCGGGAGGGCGCAACTGAGGCCCTCCGCGGTGACCGTCCCGAAGGTGCCGACCGACTCGTGGAACTGGTCGAGGACCACGTCGCACGACCGGTAGTAGTCGCGCAGGCGAGTTTTGTGCATGGGGGGCTTCCACATGACACTAGAGGCGATCCCGAGGTCGGCGATCAGCTGCTCGCTCGCGCGCACGTCACGCCCCCACCGGCACAGGACGAGGGCCGCCCGGGGATGATTGGGGTCGGCGAGGTAGCGTGCGAACGCCCGGATGACACGGTCGCTGCGCTTGCTGTCGAACGCGTTGCTCCACTCGTGGCGCGTCGGGCAGAGGAAGAGCAACTCGGCACTGGAAGCCTCGCGCAACTCGCGCCGGATCGGCGTCTCGGTGCCTCCGTCTGGGGGCGAGTACTTCAACTCGTCGATGGGGTGCGGGATGAAGCGGTAGTCACGCAGGCCGAGGCGACGTGCAGAGGTCACGACGTCCGGGTTGGTGATGATGCACGCATCGGCACTGCGATACGCGAGGTTCAGCATGCGCCCCTGGACGGTGTCCTCGAACGGGATGGTCCGCATTGTCGAGTGCTCGAAGGTGACAAGGGGGGTTTCGACGGGGAGGAATGGTCCCTTGATCGCTTCGACGCCGTACAACTGGACGAGGTCATGGTCTCGCGCGATCCCGCGATACGAGGCCCAGAACGGGCACTTGGCGAGGAGTTGCATGGACGCGACGCGACCAGCGGAGGTCATTCGCGACGCCCGGTTGATCTCGTCACGCTCGTCCACGAGGCGGCGGAGGCGGCTGGTCATGAGGATCCGGTGCTCGGCCCGGAAGCCGGTCGCCCACTCCACGGCGAGCCGCGCCGCCCCGAGGACTCGCAACTCGGCCGCCTCGCGCAAGGAGAGCTGGTTGACGCGCGCTAGGGCGTTGTACCGCGTGCCAACGGCGCCAAGTACCGCGCGGGCTTGGGTGACGAATCTGCTCGATGGCGCGGAGGGGTCCGAGTACAGGGCGGCCATCACGCGCGTCGCCGCCCCGGCAGGCGCATCAGGCGGCAACACGTATGGGTCGACCTGGCCGCTTAGGTAGTGCACCCATTCGGGGCGCACGAAGCCGTTGGTAAACGGGATGGTGCGCCAGTCCGGCGGGTCGAACGGGTCGAGCGTTCCCTCGAAGTCGGCGTCCTCCCACTCCGGATGGCCCATGATGAACTCGTGCCGGAAATGGAAGGTGTGCGCGTCCTCGCCCAGGCGGCGCAGGAACTTCGCCACAAGGTAGGCGTTGTTCGCGATGTTCCCCGAATGCGCCGTCTTCACAGGTGACCTCCCACGCGGCGCGCGCTCGGCGCGGCGCCAGACGCCGGCCGTTCGCCATCGAGGAAGGTTCGCTGCCACTGCTCGAGGCACGCAAGCGACCAGAGCAACTTCTTGTGGTTCCGCCGCCCGGCCGCGTGGTCGCCGAGGATGGTGCCCACCGCCGCGGGGTCGAAGAGGCCTCGCGAACGGGCGCGCGGGCCATCGACCATTTCGCGGAGGTACGGCGCCAGTTCCGACCGGAACCACGTGTCCTCGGGTGGGGCAAACCCCTGCTTGCGCGCCGCGAGGATCTCGTCGGGGATGAGGCCACGCATCGCCTTACGAAGGATGCGCTTGCCCACGCCGTCCCGCAACTTGTACCGCGACGGCATCGCGCTGGTGAAGTTGACGAGGTCATCGTCGAGGAACGGCACCCGGCTCTCGAGCGAGTGCGCCATCGAGACGCGGTCCTCCACCACGAACAGGCCTTGCAGGTAGGTGCGAGCCTCGAAGGTCATCGCAAGATGGAGCGGGTCCGTACGCGCGAGGTCGCCCAGGTCATCGACCACTTCGCGCACCCGGTCGGCGGCGCGGAAACCCCGGGCGGCGCGTGCGAGGTCGCCCACGAACAGGCCTGCCTTCTCGGTGTCAGGCACGAGGATGGACCAGTAGTCGCTGTAGCGCGAGGCGAAGTCGTCCAAGGATGTCGTGCCCGCCGCGTGGGCGTACCGCCACGGGTAGCCGGCGAAGATCTCGTCGCCACCGGCACCGGCGAGGACGACCTTGACGAACCGGCTCGCGAGGCGCGCGACGGCGTAGTTGTGGTAGCTGGAGGCGACGCGCAGGTCCTCGAGGTGCCATACGAGTTCCGGCAGGAGGCGTGGCAAGTCATCGGCTTGAACGACGACGGTGTAATGCTCGGTGCCCATCGTGCGCGCCATGAACTCCGCCGCGGCGCGTTCGTCGGTCAGCGCCTCCGCAACCCCGAGGCCGGCGACCGGGAATCCGCCCGTGAAAGTGTGCAGGTGCGGGATTTGGCGCGCCGCGACGGCAGTGATCGAACCGCTATCCATGCCGCCCGACAGGTAGCTTCCGACAGGGACGTCGCCCATGAGCTGGCGGCGGACCGCCTCCTCGAAGCGCTCTCGGACCCCCGTCACGTACCACGCCTCGCCCCGGTCCCCGTCGGCTTCGAAGCGCGGTCGCCACCACCGTGTCATGCGTGGCGCACCTTCGCCGTCGATCGTCATCAGTGACCCGGCCGGAAGCGTTCGAACGCCGGCGAACAGCGTGCGGTCGCCGAACAGGTTCTGGAAGGTGAGGTACTCGGTGGCCGCGTCGAGGTCGAGTTCCGCGCGGAAGCCGGGCAACTCGAGGAAAGACTTCACCTCTGACCCGAACGCGAGGGTGCCGCCGACATGGGCGTAGTAGAGGGGCTTGATGCCCCACCGGTCACGCGCCAGGACGAGGCGCCCGGCACCGCGCCGGTCCCAGATCGCAAAGGCGAACATGCCGTTGAAGCGGTGCACGCAAGCGTCGCCGAACTCCTCGTAGGCGTGCACGATCACCTCGGTATCGGTGCTTGAGGCAAACCGGTGACCGCGCGCGACAAGCTCGGACCGCAGGGCGTGGAAGTTGTAAAGCTCGCCGTTGTAGACGATGCCGATCTGGCCATCGGCGCTGAACTGCGGTTGGCGCCCGGCCGCGGAGAGATCGACGATGGCAAGGCGCCGGTTCGCGAGGGCGACGGGACCATCGAGGATGAACCCGTCGGCATCCGGTCCACGGTGGGCAATAGCGCCGGCCATGCGCCCGATGATGGCGCGCGTCGCGAGGGCTGGTGCCCGGCCGCGCGGGACCGAGGGGTCGTACGTGCCGGCGATACCGCACATCGTGGCGAGGGGATCCTTGGCGCGGCGGGCGCGCGAGGTGGTGGCACCGTGCGCGGCACCAAGCATGACAACGGCGCGACGGGCAGTCGCGCCGCACGGTGGTCGTCGATGCGCCTGGCCCGCTTCCATCCGCCGCAAGCGCTCCACGTTGGGGCGGGAGAGGGGAGACGGGAGAAGGATGCCCCCACCCTCAGTCCCTCCCCCGCTGCGGCGGGAGAGGGAAGCACCACCCCCTCCCCTATCCACTCCCGCGCTGGGGCGGGAGTGGGAAGCACCGCCCCGACCCCCACCCCCGGCGCCCCCCGCCTGGCGCTGGAGAGGCAAGCCCGAGGCCGTTGCTACACTGCCGCGCGGCCGGCAGGCGTCCCGGCGACCTGATGGCAGGGAGTCGGCTGGGCGTGCAACTCGAAGGCAATCGTTTCCTGGTCACTGGCGGCGGCGGGTTCATCGGTCGGTACGTCGTGCGCCGCCTGCGCCGCGCTGGCGCCACGGTGCGCGTCATGGAGTTGCCAGGCCGGGGCGATCCTTTCGCCGGTGACCCGGGCGTCGAGGTTGTCGCCGGGAGCCTCGTCGTACCCGACGACTGCCGGCGGGCCTGCGAGGGCATCGACGGCACGTTCCACATGGGCGTACTCGCCCTGAACCCGTCCGGGGCGAACCCGCGACGTTGCCTCGAGGTCAACGTCGACGGCACCTTCAACATCCTTGAGGCATCGAGCAACGCTGGCGTCCGGCGCTTCGTCCTCTCGTCGGCGTCGTCCGTCTACGGGGACACCCTCGAGGTCATGGACGAGGCCCACCCGCTGAACTCGCGCCACATCTACGGCGCTTCGAAGATTGCGGGCGAGGCGTTCGTGCGCGCCTTCGGCGGCATGTTTGGACTGCCATGGGTCGCGTTGCGGTACATGAACGTCTACGGGCCGCACGCCGGCTTTGGCCTCGTCGACTCGGTCGTCAAGCGCATCGCCTCCGGGCAGGCCCCGCAGATCAACGGAGACGGGTCGCAGTCGTTCGACTTCGTGTACGTCGATGACGTGGCCTCGGCGACGGTGCGTGCGATGGAGACTGACGCGTCGGACGAGGCGTTCAACGTCGGCAGTGGCGAGGAGAAGACGGTCAAGGACGTGACACTCGCCCTGCTCGAGTTGACCGGTTCGGGGATGGTGCCGGAGTTCCGGGACGTGCCAGTGCCGATGGTGCGGCGCGTCGGGTCGAGCGAGAAGGCGGGGCGGCTCCTCGACTGGCGTGCGTCCGTGCCCCTTGTCGAGGGCCTGCGCCGGGTCGTTGACGAGCAGTTCCACGCGCGCCCGCCGGTCGCGTAGTCCCGCGCCTGGGCGTCGCGGATTGGATGTACTGGAGGGCGGCCGGGCGATGCGGATTCTTGTGACCGGTGCGACCGGATTCGTCGCGTCTCACCTCGTCCCTGTCCTCGTGGCGCGGGGCGACACGGTGGTCGCCCTCGGGCACGACCCCGCACGCATGTTCGAGTTCGCCGGCCTCCCGGGCGTAGGGACGGTCGTCGCCGACCTCCGCGCGCGCGATGTCGCAGGGGCGCTTCCCGCCGTGATCGATGCGGTCGTGCACCTCGCGCAGGCGAACGTGCCGTTCCCGGACGGTGCCGCGGACCTCTGGGAGGTGAACGCCGGGTCGACGGCCCGCCTGCTCGAGTGGGCGCGACGTGCCGGTGCGAAGGCCTTCGTGCTTGCGTCCACCGGATCGGTCTACGGCGCCGGTCACCGGCCGTGGCGCGAGGACGACCCGGCGGACGATCCGGGGGCGTACCCGGCCACAAAGGTCGCCGCCGAGCGAATCGTCGCAGCGTATGCGCCGTACCTCGCGACGGTCACGCTCCGCCTGTTCGCACCGTACGGGCCGGGCCAGCGAGGACGGATGGTGCCGGGCATCGTCGGGCGCGTCCGCAACGGGACGCCGGTCTCGTTGCGCGAAGGCGGGAGACCGCGGATCAACCCGATCTACGTGGGGGACTTGGCGGAGGTCCTTGCCGAAGCGACGCGACTCGCGGGTGACCATCTCGTGAACGTCGGCGGCGACGAGGTCCTTTCCATCGCGGACATCGCGAGTGCGGCCGGCGAGGCCTTGGGCATCGCGCCGACCTTCGCGGAGGTGGCCGGGTCGCCAGGCGGAGATACCGTCGGCGACGTCACGCGGATGGCGTCGACCTTTGGTCCTGGGCGGGCGCGTACCCGTTTTCGCGAGGGCGTGGCACGGGTCGTCGCGGCGATGACCGGCCCGGCGTCGTCGGCGTAGCGCACGATGCCCCAACCCGCACCCGCCATGGCGCCCGACCGCCCCCTGGCAATCCTTCACCTCATCACGTCGCTCGCCCGTGGAGGCGCGCAGGCCCACCTCCTCGACCTTGTCAAGGGGCAGCGGGCGCGCGGGCACCATGTCGAGGTCGCGTACCTGAAGGACCATGACATGGTGCCCGACTTCCTGCAGGTTGGCCGGGGGCATGCCGAGGGACAGGCGGGCCTGCCCATCCCTGTCGGCAGTGCCGATGACGATGGCTTCGGTCGTGGCATCGACGGGATCGTGGGGGTCGCCGGACGGCTGATGGCCGCGATCTCGGCGACGCGACCCGATGTGTTGCACACGCATTTACTGAAGGCAGACGCGATCGGGGCCGTCGTCGGCTGGCTTGCCCGCTTCGGGCGCCGCGGCTCGCCACCCTGCGCGATCATCTCGAGCAAGCACAACGACGAGGCTGCGCTGCGCCGGCCGTGGATCGCGCGCGCGCATGGGGTGCTCTCGCGCGCTGACGACGCGATCATCTGCTGTTCGGACCACGTGGCGCGGTACGTGACGACCGTCGGGCGCGCACCCGCCGACCGGGTTCGTCGCGTGTACTACGGGATCGACCTCGGGCGACCAGTCGATCTTGGCGCGGACCGGCGCGCGGAGGTACGGCGTGATCTCGGCGTGCCCGACCGGGCCGAACTGGTCATGGGGGTCGGGCGCCTTGACCCACAAAAGGGGTGGCCTGACCTGATCGAGGCGATGGCGTCCGTCGTCGCGGCGCGCCCGAACGCCCACCTCGTGATCGTCGGAGGCGCGCAACAGGGCGACGGGTCGTTTGTCGGTCGGTTGAGGGCACGGGCGTTGGCGCCGGACCTCGCCGGTCACGTGACCTTTGCCGGCGTCCGGCGGGACGTGCCGGTCCTGATGGCGGCGTGCGACCTGTTTGCCCTCGCGTCGCGGTGGGAGGGATTCGGCCTCGTCTTCGCCGAGGCGATGGCGGCGGCGCGCCCGGTCGTGGCGACGCGCGTGTCGGCGGTGCCGGAGGTGGTCGCGGACGGCGAGACGGGGCTTCTGGTCGAACCGGGCGACATCGACGGCTTGGCCGGGGCGATCACTCGCGTGCTCTCGGACCGCGCCCTTGGGGGACGCCTCGGCATGGCCGGGTACCGTCGGGTGCGCGAGTTGTTCGCGGCGCCGCGCATGGTCGACGAGACGATCGCGGTCTACCGCGAGGTGATCGCGCGGCGCGGGGCATAGCGGGACTGGGAGCGCACGGCTTCCCGCCGGCCATGAACTCCGCGTCGCGAGGCATTGCGCCATGTGAACCGGTTTCGCCGTACCCTGATCGCGCGCCGCGGGTCGCTACCCGACCGACAGGGCACGCCATGACGAGCGACCATCGCACCGCCCCTCCGACCGTGGAGGCAACGCCGTTCCCATACACCGTCGCCGCCCGGGGGCTCCTCGAGAATGAGAGCCGTATCGCCGAGCCGTTGCCCGCGGCGGCGCAGGCGCTCCTCGATGGCGAGTACGACAACATGCTCGCCTGCGTGCGGTGCGGCCTCTGCCTGACGTCGTGCCCGACCTTCGTCGTGACGGGGCACGAAAGCGAGGGGCCCCGGGGGCGGATCGCGTTGGTGCGCGCGCTGGTCGAGGGGCGCATCCCGCTGACGGACGGCCTCATCGATCGCGAGGAGAACTGCCTGGCGTGCGATGCCTGCACTGCGGTTTGCCCTGCCGGGGTCAAGATGGAGCCGATTCAAGTGGCGGTCCGGGCGGCGATCGAGATCGCGCGCGACGCCGGGACCGCGCCTTCGCGTGGGCTTGTGGCGAGCGCCATCCGGGCCGTCGTCCTGGGGTGGCTGTTCCCGTCGATGCCACGGTTCCGCGCGGTCGTCTGGCTGGTCTGGCTGTACCGTGCCTCGGGTCTCCGGTCGATGGCGCGCGCCCTCGGCATGGTTCGGCTGCTCGGCATGCGCGACGCTGACGACCTCCTGCCGGCGTTCACGCCTGACTTCCTCGTGCCCGAGGGGCAGGTGTACCCGGCAGCCCCGGACACGCGGGATCGCGCGGAGGTGGCTCTATTCGCGGGATGCGTGATGTCGACCGCCTTCGGGTCGACGTCCCATGCAACGGTCCGCGTGCTTCAACGCGCCGGCTGTGACGTGGCGTGCCCCGCCGGGCAGGGGTGCTGCGGCGCGCTGAACGCGCACGCGGGCGACCGGGAAGGCGCAAGGGCACTGGCGCGCCAGACGATCGCCGCCTTTGAACCTGGGGGAGATGCGCCAGTCGTCACCAATGCCGCCGGGTGCGGCGCGATGCTGAAGGAGTACGGGCACCTGCTGGCTGATGATCCGGCGTGGGCGGCGCGAGCGGCGCGCCTCTCGTCGCGCGTGCGGGACGTGTCCGAGTACCTCGCCACGCGCGACCTGCCCGCGATGGGCGCGATCGCGGAGGACACGGTGGTCGTGGCGTACCAGGACGCGTGCCACCTCGGGCATGCGCAACGGATCACGGCCGCGCCGCGTGACCTGATCCGGCGCATCCCCGGCGTCACGTTGCGCGATCTCCCCGACAAGGCCCTCTGTTGCGGCAGTGCGGGGGTTTACAACGTCACCCACCCGGAGATGGCCCGCACCCTCGGTGACCGCAAGGCGGAGGCGGTCGCGGCGACGGGCGCGACCATCATTGTCACCGCCAATCCCGGATGTCAGCTGCAGTTGCAGGCGAGCCTTGCGCGCGCCGGGTCCCGAGTGAAGGTGATGCACCTCGTCGACCTCCTCGACGCCGCGACGGCGCCGGGAGGCCGGCCGTGACCGGTGGCCTACGCCTCGAAGCCCCGGCCGGCGTCGCACCGCGCCGGACGCGCGCGGAGCGCCTCGCGCTTGCGGCGGACCTCCGACGCGTCGTCGCGGATGGTGACGTCCTTTCCGATGACGTCGAGCTCGAGGTCTACGGGTACGACGCGTCATTCATGGCCCAACTCGCGCCTTCCGTGCCCGATGTTGCGATCGTCGCGCGATCGGAGGCCGACGTTGTGGCCGTGATGCGCTACGCCGCGGCGAACGGCGTGCCAGTCACGCCCCGAGGAGCGGCGAGCGGGTGTGCCGGCGGTTGCGTCGCCATGCATGGCGGGATCGTCCTCGCGATGAACGCGATGAACCGCGTCCTTGACGTCGATGCCCCGAACGGGCAGGTAACCGTCGAGCCGGGCGTCGTGCATGCCCGTCTCATCGAGGTCCTTGCGCCTCACGGCCTCTTGTTTCCTCCCGATCCGGGGTCGAGCCGCATGGCGACGGTCGGGGGCATGGCCTCGACGAACGCCCATGGGGTGCGCGCGGTGAAGTACGGCCCGACCGGCGCGTGGGTCCTCGGGCTGCACGTCGTCCTGCCGGACGGGACCTTGATCGAGACCGGATCGGTCGGGAGCCGGGCCAAGCAGTCGTCGGCCGGACTGGAGTTGACGAAGCTGTTCGTTGGCGCGGAAGGGACGCTTGGCGTCGTCACGCGCCTGCGCCTGAAGCTGCTGCCACGTCCCAAGGCGCGGGCACTCGTGATCGCGATGTTCGACGTCCTCGAACGTGCGGGCGAGGCGGTGCAGGCTGTCTTCCGCGCCGGCATCTCGCCCTCTGCCATCGAGATCCTGGACGCCCGGTCACTCCGGGCGGCGAACCTGTACCGCCCGGGGCTGGGCTTGCGCGAGGCGGAGGCAATGCTGCTCTTCGAGGTCGACGGCAACCCCGCCGGCGTGCGATGGGACGCCGAGACCGTCGTGGAGGCCGTGAGGGAGCTCGCGACCCACGTGGAATGGTCTGACCAGGAGGCGCAGATCGCGCGCTTATGGGAGGCGCGGTCGGTCATCGGCGCGGCCGTCGGCGTGCTGCGCCCGGGAAGTGCCCGCGCCTACGCCGGCGAGGACATCTGCGTTCCCGTCGACCGCATCCCCGAGGCGTTGCGCGCGATCCAGGACCTGAGCGCCCGCCATGGCATCCCGGTCGCCACGTATGGGCACATCGGCGGGGGAAGCCTTCACCCGGCGCTCCTGGTCGATGGTCGCCAACGGGACGACGTGCGCCGGGCGATCGAACTGGCCGACGCGATCCACCTGCTTGCACTGGACCTTGGGGGCACCGTCACCGGTGAGCACGGGGTCGGCGCGGCGCGCGCGATGTACATGCCCCGCGAACACGGGCCTGCGTTGGACACGATGCGGGCCATCAAGCGCGCCCTGGACCCGACCGGGATCATGAACCCTGCGACGATCTTCCCTGAGGACGTGCCACCGACGCCGGCCCTCGACGTGACCCTCGTGCCGGGCGGACGGTGACACCCGACGCACGCTTCCTAGGTCCGCGTCCGTCACCCCCCTCTCCCGCTGGGCGGGGGAAGGGCAGGAGGTGGGGGTTGGTCCGCGGGCATCCCTGCCCGCCCTGCTCCGTGGGAATCCCGACTGCCAGTCGTGCCTACCGGGAGCGCCGGCGTCACGCCGGCATCGCTCCCCTCCCGGGGCGCCCGGGTCTCCAGTGGTAGCCCTGCCGCGCGTGTTGATGGTCATGGAAGCGACCATCGGCGGGACGAAGCGCCACCTGCATGAGCTGGCGTCCGGCCTGCACGCGCGCGGGTGGCCGGTGGAAGTCGCATGCCCGCGCGTGCGCGCCGAGGCGCACGGTGACACCTCATTCTGGGATGACCTGTCGGCCGCCGGCGTGCCCCTGCGGGAACTGCCGATGGAGCGGAAGGTCGCGTCGCGGGCGAATATCGCGGCCGTCACGACCCTCGCGGCGATGCTCCGGCAGGCGTCGCCCCGGATCGACGTCGTGCACGCACACTCGTCGATCGGAGGGGCAGTCGCTCGCCTCGCGGCCCTTGCCAGCCTTCCGACCGGCCGGTGTCCGGCAGTCGTATACACGCCCCACGGGTTCGCCTTCCTCGATGGCACGCCTGCGCGCCGGCGTGCGTTCCTCGCCATCGAACGCTCCCTCGGCCTCGTAACCGATCGCCTGATCGGGGTCTCGCCCACCGAGGCCGAGGTCGCGTGGCGCCACCGGGTCGTCCCACGTGATCGCGCGGTTGCTATCCCGAACGGCATCGCCGCGTGCGCGATCCCTTCTCCGGACGAGGGTCGTGCGACGCGCGCGCGCGAGGGGTGGGGCGAGGCGCCAGTCGTCATCACGGTGGCACGAATGACGGCGCAGAAGGACCCGTCGACGTGGCTGCGGGTGGTGGCTCGGGTGGCGGCCGCGCGATCCGACGCACGCTTCGTCTGGGTGTGGGGAGGCGAGGCCGCGGACGCCGTGAAGGCCGAGGCGTCACGCCTCGGGATCGCCGACCGGGTCGATTTCGTGGGCTACCGTGCCGATGCCCGCCAACTCGTTGCGGGCGCAACGCTTTTCCTGTTGGCATCGAGGTTCGAGGGGTTGCCGTACAGCCTGATCGAGGCGCTGGCGGCAGGCGTGCCCGTCGTCGCGACCGACGTGACCGGGACGCGCGACGTGGTGCGCGATGGCACCACAGGTCTGCTGGCACCGGCAGGCGACGTCGAAGGGCTTGCCGGGCACGTCCTGGCGCTGCTTGCCGACCCTGCCCGTGCCCGGTCGCTGGGCGCCGCCGGGCGCGACGACGTCGTAGCCCGCTTTTCGATCGACGCGATGGTCGAGGCAACCGCGGGGGTGTACCGGTCGGTCGCGCGTTGAGGGAAGTAGGATCAGGGAGCCGGGCGACTGCCCTCGCGGCACCTCTCGTGGCGTGTCCGCACGTGGACGTGCCGGCGGGCGCCGCGGCGCCACCAGGCTCCCTCCGGTAGGGACGTGCAGAAACTGATGGCGGCCAACCTCGCGCGCTGGTGGGGCACTTGCCTGCTCTCAGGCGACATCGTCCTGACCTGCCTGGCGCTATTCATCGCCGACTGGGCGCGTCGCGAGGTGCCGATCGGGGACCCGGTCGAGATCGATCGGTTCATCCGGCTGCCCATCTACCTCGCCGCCTCGTTGCTCTGGCCCGTCGCCTTGCGCGCATTTGGCGCCTACGACACCCGGCGGACCCGGTCGCTTGCCGACGAGGTGGGTGCCGTCGTGCCGGGGGTCGCGGTCGCGGCGCTGGCGTTGGTCGGGTTCTTCTACGTCTTCGAATACAAGTTCATCTCGCGATTGCTGCTGGTGTACTTCGTCGTCCTCGACCTCGTGCTGCTGGTGAACCTGCGTCTCGGCGCACGCCTGGCGATGACATGGCTGGCGACTGGCGGGCGGGCGGGCAGCCGTGTCCTCATCGTCGGTGCCGGGATTGCGGGTCGCGAGGTCGCGTCACTGCTGGTCGCGCGCCCGTGGGCAGGCTTGGCAGTCATTGGTTTCGCGGCTGACACGGCAGACATGGCAGACGCCGCCGGCGAGGACGGGTTGATCGACGGTATCCCGCGCCTTGGGGCCTCGGCCGACGCGGCGTCGATCGTGGAGGGATTTCAGATAGACGAGGTGATCATCGCCTTGCCTCCGGACCGCCACCAGGACACGGTGCAGGTTGCCCTCGCGCTGCTGCCTCTGCCGGTGCGCGTACGGATCGTGCCGGAACGGTTCAGCATGATCGCGGCCCGCGCCCGGGTGGAGAACTTGTGGGGCGTGCCGCTCATCGGCATCCGGGACCCGGCGATCGCGGGGACGGACCGCCTGATCAAGCGCACGTTCGACCTCGTGATCGGCGGCGTGGGGCTGGCGGTCCTCGGACCGGCGATCGCGCTCGTCGCACTGGCGATCAAGCTGGACGACCCGGGACCCGCCGTGGTCGGGTTGCCGCGCGTGGGCGAGAACGGGCGCCATTTCCGGATGTGGAAGTTCCGGACGATGCGCGTCGGGTCCGAGGCTCAGCAGGTGATGAAGGCGCGTGATGACCCGCGCGTCACCCGCCTCGGCCGGGTCCTGCGCCGATGGTCACTCGACGAGGTGCCCAACCTGTTCAATGTCGTGGTTGGCGAGATGAGCCTCGTGGGGCCACGACCGGAGCAGCCGTGGATCGTCGAACTGTACGAGCCGTGGCAACGGAAGCGCCTGGCGGCCCCGCCGGGGATGACGGGATGGTGGCAGGTCAACGGCCGCAGCGACCGGCCGTTGCACGAGAACGTCGAGTACGACCTGTACTACATCCAGAACTACTCGCCGTGGCTGGACGTGGCGATCCTGCTGCGGACGATCCCGGTCGTGTTGCGAGGGCGAGGCGCCTTCTAGGGGCGCCCCGCCCGGCTCAAGCGCAACGCCTGGGCATCGTTTTCGCGTCGCCCAAGGTGCCCCTACCGGGCGCCTGACTTGCGAACGCGAGCAGTCCGACGGCGCGGCGGTTCCTCGGGCGGACCCCAACGGATTCGCTCCTTCGAAAGGTACACAGTATCGCCGTTTCGGACGCCCGCCGAGATCAGGGCGTCGGTCACCCCGAGATTGCGGAGGCGTTCGCGCAAGTACGGTTGGCTGGCGACGAGATCGATATCGATCATCGCCACGAGGCGGTCGATGACGTCCCCGTTGACGAGGAACCCTTCTGGCGACGCCTCGATGCGGAAGCTGCGATCCGGTTCGCGCGAGGCCGGCTCGTAGCGCGCGAATGATCCGGCGCCGGCAGGAACCTGGAGGGCGGCGCGTCGGGCGGTCTCGTCGTCAATTCGCAGTTCGGCGAGGCGGGCGGCGACCATGCGTACCACGGGGTCGAGGCCCTCGCGACCAGCGGCCGAGATCGGGAAGCACGGCAGGCCCCGGCGCTCCATCTCGGACCGGAAGGCTGGCCAGGCGGCCTGCGCCTCCGGCACGTCCATCTTGTTGGCCAGGATGACCTGTGGCCGGGTCGCCAGGCGTTCGGCGTACGACTCGAGTTCCGCATTGATGCGGTCGAAGTCGCCCACCGCGTCGCCACGCCCATCGGTGCCAGCGAGGTCGACCACGTGCAGGAGCAGTCGCGTCCGTTCGACGTGGCGCAGGAACTGCAGGCCGAGGCCTGCCCCGTGGCTTGCCCCCTCGATCAGGCCGGGGATGTCGGCAAGCACGAATCCGTCCTCGTCGATGGGCACGACGCCAAGCATCGGCTCGAGGGTCGTAAACGGGTATGACGCGACCTTGGGTTGCGCGGCGGTGACGGCCGCGAGGAACGAGGACTTGCCGGCATTCGGGTAACCGACCAGTCCGACGTCGGCGATCAGGCGCAACTCGAGGGCGAGCTCTTGGACCTGCCCGGGTTCGCCGCGTTGCGCAAACTCGGGTGCCTGCCGTACGGCGGTCTTGAAATGCGTGTTGCCGAGGCCGCCCTTGCCCCCGCGCGCGACCATGAACCGTTGCCTGGCCTCGACGATGTCGGCGAGATCTTCGCCGGACTCGAAGTCGCGTACGACCGTCCCGAGCGGCACCTTGATCACCAGGTCATCGCCAGCCTTGCCGTGGCTGTTCCGGCGCCCGCCTCCGGTGCCGGCGGTCGCGGCGAACTGGCGCTTGTGGCGGAACGACAGGAGCGTGTTCTGGCTTGGGTCACCTTCAAGGTAGATGGACCCGCCGCGACCGCCGTCGCCCCCATCCGGGCCACCCATGGCCGCGTACTTCTCGCGGCGCATGTGCATTGATCCGTCGCCGCCGTTGCCGGCGCGCGCGGTGATTCGGGCGTGATCCTGGAACATGGCGATCCTGAGGGGTCCTGGCCACCCGTTCGTGGACGGGGCACTACAAGGTAAGGGTAACCGGCACGCGTGCCGACATTGCGGGTCAAATGTCCGAGGCAGGATTGCTTGTGGCTTGGAGGCGGCGCTATCCTGAAGTGGACCGGCGCGGCGTCGTGTCGGGAGCGCCTCGTGCGCCCGCCTGCCGACGTCGTGGCGTGCCATGCCGATGTCCGAAGACAACGTCGTCCGGGGCCCCTCACTGACGCTCGAACCCGATGCAGGGTCGCGTCGCTCGTTGTCGTGCCTTGAGGACCTCCTCGGGACGATGCGATCGTACTTGGGGCCGTCGAAAGACCTGGGGATCGTCGAACGCGCGTACCACTTCGCGGAGCAGCGCCACGAGGGGCAACTCCGCGGGTCGGGCGAGCCGTACATCCAGCATCCCTTGGAGACCGCGCTCGTCCTCGCCGAGTTGCACCTCGACCGGGCGACGATCGCGGCCGGCCTGTTGCACGATGTCATCGAGGACACCGGGATCACGTTCGAGGCGCTGCGCGCGGAGTTCGGGAACGAGGTCGCGCAGCTGGTCAATGGCGTGACCAAGCTCTCCCGGGTCCACTGGAACAGCTTGGAGGAACAGCAGGCGGAAAACTTGCGGAAGATGTTCCTCGCGATGGCGGAGGACATCCGGGTCGTGCTCATCAAGTTGTGCGACCGGCTGCACAACGTGAGCACGCTGGACGGCAAGCCCCCGGAGGCGCGGAAGCGGATCGCGCGCGAGACCCTCGAGATCTACGCTCCCTTGGCGCACCGGCTCGGGATCTGGCAACTGAAATGGCGGCTGGAGGATGCCTCCTTCTTCCACCTGGAACCGGAGCGCTACCAGGAGCTGAAGCGCCTGCTGAACGACACGCGGCGCGGACGCGAAAACCTGGTGGCGACCTCCGTCACTGCGATCCTGGACCAGCTGGGGGCTGCTGGCATCCAGGCCGAGGCGACCGGACGCCCGAAGCACATCTTCAGCATCTTCCGGAAGATGGAGAAGACTGGTCGAAGCTTTGACCAGTTATTCGACTTGCTGGCGCTACGCGTCGTCGTTGACACGCTCCCCGAGTGCTACGCGGTGCTCGGCATCGTGCACAGCCTATGGACCCCGATCCCTGGGCAGTTCGACGATTACATCGCGATGCCCAAGGGGAACATGTACCAGAGTCTCCACACGGCAGTGGTGGGATCTTCCGGCAGGTTCCTCGAGGTGCAGATCCGGACGCACGAGATGCATCGCGTGGCGGAACACGGGATCGCCGCGCATTGGCGCTACAAGGATGACGACGAGCAGACGGATCCGAAGTTTGAGGGCAAGCTGGCGTGGTTGCGCCAGTTGATGGCGTGGCAACAGGAGCTCTCGTCGGCACAGGAGTTCGTCGAGACGGTCAAGATGGACATCTTCCGGGACCAGGTGTTCGTGCTCACTCCGAAGGGCGAGGTGAAGGACCTGCCGGCGCGGGCGAACCCGCTGGACTTCGCCTACCGCATCCACACCGACGTGGGGCACCGCTGCATCGGCGCACGGGTGAACCGGAAGCTCGTGTCGCTTGACCACGAGTTGCAGAACGGCGACATCGTCGAGATCTTGACGACGAAGACGTCACACGGGCCAAGCCGCGACTGGCTGGCGATTGCCCAAACGGCACACGCGCGCGAGAAGATCCGGCAATGGTTCAAGTTGCAGCAACGGGCGGACAACATCGTGCGGGGAAGGGAGCTGCTCGAGAAGGAGTTGAAGCGCCTCGGATTTGACGGACTCGGATTGATTACCGAGACCCAACTCGAGACGGTCGCAGAGGCGATGAGCTACCCGACGGTCGACGGACTGATGGCGGCGGTCGGCTACGGGGGCGCGAGCCCGCAGTCGATCGTCGGACGCCTTGGCCTCCGGGCGGTCCCGGTGCCGGAGTTCCCGTCCCTTCCCGACCTCACTGCCCCCGCCGCGGGGGCGAACACCGCGGGCGCCGTCAAGGTCATGGGCGTCGGTGACCTGCTGACGCGGATGGCGACGTGCTGCCGCCCGGTGCCGGGTGACCGCATCACCGGCTACATCACGCGGGGGCGCGGCGTGACGATCCATCGTGCGGACTGCCGGAACGTGCTGGCCGAGGACGAGCCGGACCGGCTCATCGCCGTCGAGTGGGGGCGCGCCGGCGCGCAGTCGTATCCGGTAACGGTGCGGGTAGAGGCGCTCGACCGTCCGGGCCTCTTGCGCGACGTGGCCTCAGTCGTCGCCGAGGAGAAGCTCAACATCATCGGGTCGCAAGTGGTCGTCGATGGCGCCGAGGGTGTCGCGACGATCCATGCGACCGTCGAGATCGGGTCGCTCGCGCAGCTGAGCCGGTTGCTTTTGCGCCTCGAGACGATCCGGGACGTGCGAGCGGCCTATCGGGACGTCCGGTCGGGGGCAGTGCCCGCCCGGCCGGAACGCTACAACTAGCCTCGGCGGCGCTCCCACAACCCCCTCCCTAAGTCCCTCCCTAAGTCCCTCCCTAAGTCCCTCCCTAAGTCCCTCCCCCGCTTCGCGGGAGAGGGAAGCACGGGAGACCCCCACCCTCAGTCCCTCCCCCGCTGCGGCGGGAGAGGGAGGCACGGGAGACCCCCACCCTCAGTCCCTCCCCCGCTGCGGCGGGAGAGGGAGGCACCGCGCCTACGACAGGTCGGGCGAACTCGTGATCGCCCCCTTCGCGGCGCTCGAGACCTGTGCCATGTACTTGGCGAAGACCCCGTTCCGGTAGTTCGGGGCCGGGCGCTTCCACCCGGCCATCCGCGCGGCGATCTCCTCGGCCGAAACCTCGATGTCGATCGTGCCGGCCTTGATGTCGATCGTGACGATGTCCCCGTCGCGGATGGCGGCGATCGGGCCGCCGAGCGCCGCCTCCGGGGAGACGTGGCCGACCATGAAGCCGTGCGTGCCGCCGCTGAACCGGCCATCCGTGATCAGGCTGACGGAGGCGCTGAGGCCTGCGCCGTTGATGGCGCCGGTCACGCTGAGCATCTCGCGCATGCCCGGTCCCCCGCGCGGGCCCTCGTTGCGGATCACCACGACGTCACCGGGTTGCACGCGCCCGCCCATGACGGCGGACATCGCCTCCTCCTCGCGCTCGCAGACGCGTGCCGGGCCCCGATGGTAGGTCCGGTCGTACCCGGCGACCTTGATCACGGCACCCTCCGGGGCGACGTTCCCCTTGAGGATGACGATGCCCCCGGTCGGCTTGATCGGGGTCTCGACCGGGACGACCACCGGTTGGCCGGGCGTCTCGCGCGCGTCGTCGGCCTCTTCCGCAAGGGTCCGCCCCGTGACGGTCATGCAGGACCCGTCGAGCTTGCCGGCCTCGACCAGGCGCTTGGCGACGAGGCGCGTGCCCCCCGCGAAGTGGAGGTCGACGGCGACGTACTTCCCGCCCGGCTTCAGGTCGCAGATCAGCGGCGTCGCCTTGCTGATGGCGTCGAACTCTTCGAGGGTCAACTCGAACCCGGCCTCGTGGGCCATTGCCGGCAGGTGAAGGGCGGCGTTCGTCGACCCGCCCGAGGCACAGACACCGGCGATGGCGTTCGCGAAGGCCGCAGGCGTCGCGATGTCGCGCGGGCGAACGCCCCGGTTCAGGACGTCCATCACCAGGCGCCCGGCCGCGACGCCGACCTGGTCCTTGGCCTGGTCCACGGCGGGGACGTCGCCGGTCCCCAGGGGCGCGAGGCCGAGGAACTCGAGGGCCATGGCCATCGTGTTCGCGGTGTACTGGCCGCCGCACGCTCCGGCGCCGGGGATCGCGCAGTTCTCGATCTCGTCGAGGTCCGCATCCGACATGGTCCCCGCGGCGTGCTTCCCGACGGCCTCGAAGAGGTCGATGATCGTGACGTCCTTGCCGCGGAACTTCCCCGGGTTGATCGGGCCGCCGTAGAGGACGACGCCCGGGATGTTCAGGCGCAGGAGGGCCATCGCGCCGGCGGGGATCGTCTTGTCGCACCCGACCAGGACGATGAGGGCATCGAACATGTGACCGCGCGCGACCAGCTCGATCGAGTCGGCGATGACCTCGCGCGAGACCAGGGAGGCCTTCATGCCCTCGGTGCCCATCGTGACACCGTCGCTGATGGCGATGGTGTTGAGTTCCATGGGCGTGCCGCCGGCCTCGCGGACGCCTCGCTTGACCTGCTCGGCGAGGCGGCGCAAGCCCCAGTTGCACGGCATCGTCTCGATCCACGAGTGCGCGACGCCGACGATGGGGCGGCGCAGGTCGTCATTCGAGAAGCCGATGGCGTGGAGCATCGCGCGGGCGGCGATGCGGTCGCGGCCGTCGAGCTGGATCCGGCTCTGGTGCCGGGGGTCGGTGACCCGTCCGTCCGCCGGGGGGGTGGTTGCCATGTCGCGTCTCCTACGTTCGGGCGCGACCGGCGACGCGCGGAATGGGAGGTAGTCGCCGAAGTAGCCGCGGGAGCGGATTGTACGGCCACTCCGCGCCACCACGGGCGGGATTGGGAGAGGTGCCCTCACCCGCCGGCACCCGAGAGGAGAGGAGCGGACTAGCGCTCGCTCCGGATGCGATAGCCGACACCCCGGACCGTCTCGATGAGCGACGGCTTCGCAGGGTCGTCCTCGAGCTTCTCGCGCAACCACCGTACGTGAACGTCCACCGTCCGGAGGTCGCCAACGAAGTCGGTGCCCCACGCGCGATCGAGGAGGTCCTCTCGACTGAAGACGCGCCCGGGGGCCTGCATCAGGCAGGCGAGGAGGTCGAACTCGCGGGGCTTGAGCGGGATCGCGCGCCCCCGTCGGGATACGCGCCGGTTGTCGAGGTCGAGAAGGATGCTGCCGGCGGCCAGTGGCGTCGCGGCGTCGGACTTCCTCGCACCGGGCGACGAGCGGCGCAGGAGGGCCTTGGTTCGCGCCGTCAACTCCCGCATCGAGAACGGCTTGACCAGGTAGTCATCGGCGCCGAGGTCGAGGCCGACGACGCGGTCACCCTCCGCGGTCCGGGCCGTAACGACGATGATCGGGACCTGTCGCAACTCCAGGGCGCTGGACTCTCGGATGGACCGGCAGACCTCGAACCCGTCCATGCGGGGAAGCATGATGTCGAGGATGATCAAGTCGGGAGGCTCGCGGCGCGCACTGTCCAAGCCCGAGAGGCCATCAGCGGCCGTGGCGACCGCGTGACCCTCGCGACGAAGGTTGTAGGCGATGCTCGCCGCGATTGCCGGCTCATCCTCGATGATCAGGATTCTCGATCCCATGGCGCGATCCTAAAGGTCGAATGTCGCCGGCGCTGGGCAAACTGGGAGCGGTTCCGTTTCGTTGGCCGGAACCCGCGAGTAGCTCATGCGGTGGGCAGGATACGTCTGGCGGGTACGCTCCCGGCACCGCCACGTCGGCTCCCTCCAGCCGCCCGGCGTGGAGCCGACCATCACGTGAAGTTCGACCTTCGCAACCCCATCGCCGCCGTGGCGCTCGTGGCGTGGCTCGGCTGGGCCGTCGTCGCGGCGAGTGCCTGGACGGGGGCGCGCGCCTCCGCCCCGGTCATGCTCGGCCTCCTCGTGATCGCCGCCGGCGGGATTGCGGCCGGTGTCCTGGGTGCGCGCACGGTTGATCGGCATGCCAAGGACGCCGGCGTGGCGCGGGAAGCGCTCGACCAGTCGATGTCCCGCCTTTCGCTGGGGCTTGCCCAGGCGGAAGGGCGCCTCCAGGTCATCACCGCGGATCGTGACAAGGCAGAGGCGCGTGCCGCGCGCGCCGGGCAGGAACGGGTCGAGGCAACGCGATCGGCGCGGCGCTCGGAGCTTGCCATCGCCGGCGCGGCGGAGGGGATGATCGGGATCGATACCGGTGGCCTCGTGGCATGGGTGAATGCCGAGGCGACCCGAATCTTGGAGGTGGTCGACGAGCCGCTTGTCGGCCGGACCGTGTCAGAACTCGCGCGCGACGACCAGATTGCCGCGGTGATGGCGGACGCGTGGCTTGGCTCCCGGTCGGTGACCCGCGAGGTGCGCCTCTCACCGATCGTGATGCCTGACCCGCCAAGCAGGCACGCCGTCAGTCCTCGACATGTCCGCGTCATCGCCGTCCCGTTGGGTTTGGATGAAAGCTCGTCCGACGAGGGCGCGTGCGAGGGCATGCCGGGCGTGATCTACCTGGTCGACGAAACCGACCGGCGTCGGGCCGAGGCGATTCGGCGCGACTTCGTCGCAAGCGTCTCGCACGAGTTGCGCACGCCCTTGGCGTCGCTGAAGGCCATCGCCGAGACGCTCGAGGAGGGGGCGATCGATGACCGCGACGTGAACCGCGAGTTCCTGCGGTTGATGCACGACGAGGTCGACCTGCTGACGCAACTGGTGCTCGGGATCCTTGACCTGTCGTCGATCGAGTCGGGCCAGGCGCCGATCACGCGCGTGCCGGTCATGCCGATGACGCTCCTGAACATCGTCCAACGTCGGCTGCGGACCCAGGCGAACCGATCCGGGCTTGACGTGCGGCTCGCCGCCGCTGATGGGCTTGGCCCCATCCATGCCGACCCCCTGCGCCTCGGCGAGGTACTCCTCAACCTGGTACAGAACGCCATCAAGTTCACCCCCCGCGGAGGCGTGGTCTCGATCACCGCGGCACGGGATCCATCCGGGGTGCGGTTCGCGGTGGGCGATACGGGGGTTGGCGTCGCTCCCGATGACCTGCCGCGCCTCTTCGAACGGTTCTACAAGGCGGACAAGTCGCGGTCGTCGCCCGGGACCGGACTTGGCCTGGCGATCGCCAAGCACATCGTGCAGGCGCACGGTGGATTGATCGGCGCGGATTCCCCGGGCGAGGGGATGGGCACGACCATGTGGTTCACGATCCCGTTGGCACCGGACGTTGCTGACGCCAGCGGGGAGGGCGAGCTCGGGGTGGGAGTGGGAAGGACGGCCCCCACCCACAATCCCTCCCCCGCTGCGGCGGGAGAGGGAGGGACGGCCCCCACCCTTAATCCCTCCCCCGCTGCGGCGGGAGAGGGAGGGACGGCCCTCACCCTTAATCCCTCCCCCGCTGCGGCGGGAGAGGGAGGGAGTACTCGGATAACGATGGTAGGGGCGCGCCGCCGGGGCAAGTGACGACCCGCCGCTCAGGTAATCGTCGAGACGGTAGGCGCTGGCGCGGGTTCGCCCCCGAAGTTGGCGAGGAACGCGACGAGGGGCGCGACGTCGGTCGCCTCGCTTGCCCCCTCGAGGAGCAAGGCCTCGAGGACATCTTGCGTCAGGCCCACCTGCCGCTCGACCTCGTCCGAGAGGAGGTCGGCATGATGGACGTTCCGGTCGGGGCGAGGGTCGTTGAGGTACGCGACGATGGCCGCGACGAGGCCGGGCACGTCAATCGCGACGCGGATGAACCCGGCCATCGTCGGTACCCCTCCAGCGGTGGCCGCTACAGGGCGCGGAGGGCCTCGAACTCGGGGTCGAGTCCTGACCAGGTGGAGGCTGCCGCCTCGACGTGGGCATAGCGCACCACGCCTTCACCATCGAGGATGAAGGTCGCCCGCTGGTTCGGGAGCTGGCCCTCGGACACGTCGATGCCGTAGGCCTTCACCGCGTTGCGCCGGAAGTCGCTCAGGAGGAGGACCTTGTCGTCGGGGTCGCACCCCTTCTTGAAGGCCGCCTGCGACGGCGTATGGTCGGTGCTGACCCCAACGACCTTGGCACCAAGGGCGTCGAAGTCGGCGATGCGTTGGGCATGCCCGCTGATCTGGCGCTCGCACGTCCCGGTGAATGCCTTGGGAAAGAAAAAGAGCACGAGGGGGTGGCCGTGGAAGTCGGCGAGCGAGTGCAGCTTGCCGTCGGTCCCCATCAGGGTGAAGTCCGGGGCGGTAGCGCCGGGAGCGACCATCGTTGGCGATTCCTTTCGGTGGGTCCGGGCCGGCATCGCCGGCCCGGGTTCATTCGACCGCGTTGCCCGCGGCCTTCCAGGCGACCGTGCCGCCGTCGAGGACGCGCACGTTGGTGAAGCCCATGTCGTGGAGGGTCTTGGCGGCGAGCGCCGCCTGGCCGCCGGGGCCGCAGGTGGTGATGACCGGCACGCTCCGGTCCTGCAGGCGGCCGTCACGATACTGCTCCGGCAACTTCGTGTCGGCGCGGATCGCGAGCAGGCCGAGCGGGATGTTGACGGAACCGGGGATGCCGTCACCCTTGGCATCGCCTTCCTGGCGGACGTCGACCACGACCGTCTCGGGGTGCGCGGCGAGTTGCGCCTTGGCGTCGTCGATGGAGATCGGCGGGGCGACCGTGCGGCCCTCCGCGACCATGTCGGCAAAGGTCTTGGCCATGTCGTTCCTTTCGCAAGCGGATGATGCGTGGTGGTTGGTCCGCGGGCATCCCTGCCCGCCTGTCGTTCGTCGGGGTTGGTCCGGGATAGGGTAGCGTCAGCGCGCCGGTCGGCCCGGCGTCACGACCGGCTCGGTCGCAGGCGCCCGTGACGAAAGCGTTCGCGCACCTGGTCGATGGTCGGGACGGACGTGGCGCCCGGGCCTTCGACCACGAACGAGGCGACGCAGCTCGCGAACCGGGCGGCGTGTTCGGGGTCGCCCGTGGCGTGCAACTCGATGGCGAACGCGACGGCGAACGCGTCACCCGCGCCGGTCGGCTCGACCTCGTCAACCATGAACGCGGGGTACCGGAACTGGCGACCGCGGTGCCAGACGATGCCGCCTTCGCTGGCCTCGGTGACGACGGCTAGCCGGGCACCCGCGGCGTAGCGGTGCACGAGGTCCAGGTCGTTGCCGACGTCGACCGGACTGAACACGACGGCGTCCAAGCGGTCGAGGAACGCCTCGGACTCGCGCCACGGGACCGGGTGCACGCGGCCGGTCACGTCGTCCCAGGTGCGGACCCACCCTTGGAGCGTGGCGGCGATGGTGGTGGTGGCCGGAAACGTGCCGAGCATGTCGGGCCGGACCTCTTGGGCGACCGGGCCGAGGAGGACGATCGGCGCGGCGCGCCATGACGGCGGGACGACGCCGGGATCGATCGGGGGAGCGGCGGCGCGAACGTACTGGATCCGTCCGTCCGGCGTGTAGCGGTTCTCGAAGGTCGTCGTCGCGGTCGCGGGAGCGGCGACGACGGTGACCCCATCGATCGCGTCGGCGAGCCCGGGTTCGTCGGCGCAGGCGGTCACGAGTGCCACGCGGTGGCCGAGCCGTCGCGCGGCTACCGACGCGAAGGTGGCGGTGCCCCCGTACGAGTAGCCCAGCGGCGAGGCGGATGCGACGTCGCGCGTGACGTGCCCGATGACGAGGACGCCGGGGGGATTCCCTTCCGCCATGCCTTTGGTGGCTCAGCCCCGCGGGCGGATCACGACCCGCCGCGCGTCACCTTCGCCCGTGCTTTCGGTCGTCACGTCCGGATGGTCGGCAAGGCTCATGTGGATGATGCGCCGCTCGTTCGGGGGCATCGCCTCAAGGTGGACGGGCGTTCCCGCTTCAATCACGCGCCCGGCGAAGCGGACGGCCAGTTCCCGCAGGAGTCCCTCGCGCCGGACCCGGTAGCCATCGATGTCGATCGTGATCCGCACGTGCTGGCCGAGGGCCTTGTTCACCATGATGCCGACGATGAACTGGATCGCCCGCAGGGTCTCGCCGCGCGGGCCGATCAGGTCTGGCGCGTCCGGGGTGCGCACGTTGAGGGTGAGCGGGTCGAGGTCGCGGACCTCGATGCGCGCCTCATCGAAATGCATGTGATGCAGGAGTTCGCCCAGGATGTGGCGAGCCGTCTCGGCGACCGATGCCGCGTCCCCGGGGTCGGCGACGGGGGCCGCGGTGGTCCTCGTCGATGAAACCCGAGGCGCCTCGGGCGCGTCCTGGTCGGCGGCGTCGATCGGGAGGCGACTGACCCGGACCCGCGCGGGGCGGGCGCCGAAGCCAAGGATGCGGCCCGGATCCCCGGCGTCAAGGACGACGACGGCGACATCGTCCTGTTGCAGGCCGAGGGTCTCCAACGCACGCGCGACGGCCTCGTTGACGGAACGCGCCGACGCCTCGATCACCGGTGCCTCACGACTTGCCACCGCTTCGCCTCCCTCCACCGGACGGCGCGCGATCCGCGCGCGGCGCCCGGGAACCCTGTCGATCTCGCGCGGTGCCAAGGGCCGGCCCGCCACTCGTCGCCGCCGGCGCGGGGGCACTCATGCCAGGAAGCCGAAGGCTGGCGAGCGATCCCAAGCCGGGGAGCCGGAACGTGGCAAGCGAACCCATCCCGGTCGTCAAGTACTGCTGGATGATGCCGATGACGTTCTGGGTGACCCAGTAGATGCCGAGGCCCGAGGATACCGAAGTGCCGATCCAAAGCATCATCAGCGGCATGAACTGCATCATCTGCTGCTGCTGGCGCTGCGCCGGGTCGTCGGTGGGCATGGTCATCATCTGCTGCTGGACGAACTGGGTGAGGGCGGCAAGCACCGGCAGGATGAACGGGAACGCGACGCCCCAGAGCATGATCACGTCGGGCTTGTCCAGGCCCTCGAGCCAGAGCCACGGGCGAGTGAAGTTGGAATCCGGGGTGATTGAGACCTCGGTGAGGGCGCCGTAGAGCGCGAACATGATCGGCAGCTGGATCACGAGGGGAAGGCACCCGGCCGCCGGGTTGACTCCCGCCTCTTTGTAGAGGGCCATCGTCTCCGTGTTCAGCCGCTCGCGGTCCTTGCCGTGCTTCGCTTTCAGCGTCGCGAGTTGTGGCGCGAGCCTCTGCATCGCCTGCGTGCTGCGCAGCTGGGCGCGGGTCAACGGGAACAGGGCGACCCGGGAGAGGACCGTGAAGGCGATGATCGCGAGGCCGGCGCCGACGAGGCCCTCGAGGTATACGAGGACCTCCATGAGCGGATGGATGAGGTAGATCGTCCAGGCGTCGGAAATGATGGTGGGCAAAGGCGAACTCCTCGGTCGGAGCCGGCGCGCCAAGCCACTTCGGCACCGCCATCGAACCGTCGGCGACCACTCGCCGGGTTTCCGCTAGCCGGGACGCGGCCGCGCGCTGCGAAAGCGCGTGGTGTGGCGTGGCTACGGGTCCGGCGGCGGGACCGGGTCGATCCCGCCGGGGTGGAACGGATGGCACCGCACGACCCGCTTGGCGGCGAGCCCACTACCCTTGAGAATACCATGCACCCGCAGCGCCTCCATCGCGTACTCGGTGCAGGTTGGCGCGAAGCGACACGTCTGTACCGGGAAAAGTGCGAGGCGTGCGAAGCGGAATACTTGTAGTAGCAGGATGGCCGCGCGCACGGCGACTGACGGTCGGGCGAGGACGGACGCTCCGACAGAGGGGCGTGCAATCGAGACGGGCATCGTCAAAGCCGCGCGTCCGGCGGCGCCTCGGCGGTTGGCTGGACCGCGCCAGTACGTCGCGTAGTCGCGCGTCGGACGGAGGACGCGAGGGCCTCCGCAAGGTCCTGGAACGGCACCGTCGCGGCGCCCGGACGGGCGGTGGCGACGACATCCCATCCCGCGAGGGACGCGAGAAGCGGTCGCGCCGCCGCGCGGAGACGTCGCTTGACCAGGTTGCGAATGGTGGCCTTGCCGACGCGACGCGACACCACGAAACCGAATCGTGCCGATGGATCGCCCGAGGCGCCACGCAGGCGCGCGCCGACGGCGACCACTGCGGACCCGGCGCCCCGACCTTCTCGTCGGATCGCCTCGAAGTCGGCGCGGGCATTCACGCGCGCGTATCGGGGAAGCACGTCGCGATTCGTGGAGGCGACCGCGAACGGTCGCCCACTCGCTAGACGGTAAGGCGCTTGCGGCCCTTGAGCCGACGGCTGCGGAGCACGCGCCGACCGTTGATGGAACTCATCCGCTTGCGGAAGCCATGCACGCGAAAGCGGCGTCGGCGCTTGGGTTGCCAGGTTCGCTTCACGGAAACACCTTCATGCGGGCGGCGCTAGATCGCGCACCCGCGAGATCGTCCGGCGAGTCTAGCAGACCTACCGTGGTTCGTAGTCGATGGCAGGGTCTCCGGCGGCCAAGCGCGCGCGACTGGCATGCCATGCGAGGTGCCGGTCAATCGTGTCGTCGTCGGGCAGGGTGGACCGGAGGGCGGTCGCAAGCGCTTCGCCGGGGTCGCCTTGGGGCGCCCGTGCCCGCGCGTCCGGGGACGCCCACGGGACCTCGATCGCGGCAGCGACCAGGATGGCATCGACGGCGCCCACGTACCGCCAAGCGGGGTAGCGCAGGCCAAGGCTCAGCGTCCAGGACGAGTTCGTCCCCGCTGACGCGCGGAGGAGGTCGGGGTCCTCGCCCGTAACCGCGACCGCGAGGTGCGGTCCCTCGGTCATTGGGCCCTGCGTCGCGCCCCACGAGATCACGGGGATGCCGAGGATGCGGCCGAGGGCGGTCGCGATCGGGGAGGCTGGCGGCTCGACGGCACGAACCGACTTGAATGGCATGCGCCGCCGACGCAGGAGGGCAATGGGCCGCGCCAATGCGGACGCGACCTCCTCGACGGAGACGAAACCGAGTGCGGGATACGACGGCACGTCGATCCCGTCGTCATCCGGGAGGCCAAGCACCATCGCGCCTGCGAAGGCGTATGCCTCGGCCTTGGGTTCAAAGCGTAGTCCAGCCGCGGTCGCGCGAGGGGCGGTATCCGCACTTGCGGCGACTTCGCGCAGTCGCAAGGTCGACGCCACGGTCGCCGTGAGCCAGGAGTCGCCCGGCGAGGCGGCGAGGGCGCGCTGGTAAGCGTCGAGCGACTCGTCGGGACGGCCACGCGCGAGCTCAAGGTCGCCGAGAAGGCGTAGGACGTCCACGTCGCGCACGCCGAGTGTCGGTGGCGGGCGGTCGAGGATGGCACGGAGGTTCGCCGTCGCCCCGTCGAGGTTCCCGCGCCGGGCGAGCAGGTCGGCTTCATTAAAGAGGGCGACCGGGTCTCCCGGATCGAGGCGGCGGGCGATGGCGTAGCAGGCCGCGGCCTCGTCCGCCATGTCGTGCTCTTGGCAAAGGCGCCCGCGCGCGACCAGGTAGAGGACCTTTTGGGGGTGAAGGTCACACGCGGATCGGAAGCTGCGGAGCGCGCGCTCCCACTGGCCCCGCGCTTGAAGCTCGATGCCCTGGCGGTAATGCTGGTCGGCGACCACGCGGCCATGAAAAAACGGCGCCAGGAGGGTCTCGATCGGACCTGCGTCTTCTCGCGAGACCTCGTCGCCATTTCGAGGCATACCGGGATTATCGGCGCGCACGTGCTTGGTTGGTTCCATGTGGCCCGTGGGCCGACGCGATGCCGGTACGGACGCCATCGTTCTCCGCGTACGCGCCCCTCGGCCCACTCTCCCAGGAGGAAGGGGGAGCTAGGCGGGGGAGACCGGCGCACTTAGCACGGAGATCGGCGCTACCTGACGCGACCAGATGGTACGGGCCATCGTAGACTGCGCGCGAGAGCGGTGGCGTGGACGCCCAAGGTGCCCCCGGTCGTGGCGGGCGTCGGCGCCACGCACGGTCACAGGGGGAACGACGTGAGTTCGAGCGATGGAGTCCCGGCCAGCCAGCGCGTTCGGGTCGTCACCGACAGCCTTGCGTGGCTGCCCAAGGAAGCGGTGGACGCGCACGGCATCCGCGTCGTGCCCTTGCACGTGAACTTCGGTGACGAGCAGTTCACCGAGACGGTCGACCTAACCAACGCGGAGTTCTACCGGCGCCTTCGGGCCGGCGGGAAGCCGACGACGTCGCAGCCCTCGCCCGGCGAGTTCCTCGAGACCTTTGCCGAGCTGGCCCGCGACGCTGATGCGGTCTTGTCGATCCACGCGTCGGCGAAGTTGAGCGGCACGCACCAGTCGGCGATGATCGCGGCGGCGACGGCGCGGGCCCAGTTCCCCGGTGTGCGCTTCGAGGTGGTTGACACCGGCCTGGTGGCGCCGGCCCAGGGGATGGTCGTGGTCAATGCGGCTCGAGCGCTGGCGGCCGGGACCCCGATCGACGACGTCCTCGGGCTCGTGGCGCGCCTCGCACCGCGGATGCACGCCCTGATCGTGCCGGACACCATCGAGTACCTCGTGCGCGGGGGTCGCGTGTCCAGGTTCCAGGGGTTCGTGGGCGGCCTGCTGAACGTCCGGCCGATCCTCAACCTTGCGGACGGCCTCGTTTCCCCGCGTGATCGCGTCCGGACCCGCGCGCGATCGATCGAACGGATGGTCGAGCTGGCCGCCGAGGACGCGCCATCGAGGCGCCTCGGGCATGTCGGCCTGATGCATGCGGAGGCGCCGGAAGCGCGGGACGAGTTGCGTCGGCAGTTCGCGGGGCGCTTCGAGGTTGACGAGTGGCTTGAGGTCGAGATTGGCCCGGTGCTTGGCGCGCACGCCGGCCCCGGGGCGATCGGCGTCACCTACCACGAGGCGGACTGAGGGCTTGCCTTCCGCCGCCCGCAATGGCCGCCAGTCCGGGACTACCCGGTGACGGGCGCGCCCGCGCGGGCGACCCGGGGGGGACCGCTACCCGAGTGCGGACGCGTGCCATCGGCGACGCCGTCGATCGCCACCCCGCGGATCAGGACGGCGCTTGGGTCACCGTCATCTCCTACCACGGCGTTCACGCAGTGATACACGCCGTAGATCAGGTAGACGTAGGCGTGGCCGGGAGGGCCGAACATCGTGGTGGTTCGCGGCATGCGCCCGCGGCTCCCGTGGCACGCCAGGTCGATCGCACCCATGTAGGCCTCCGCCTCGACGATGGTGCCGGTGATCGTCGTCGCGACGGCCCCGTGAACGAGACGGCGCACGAGGCGGCGCCCGATGAGGTCGATTGCCACGGCACGCGCGTCACGGGCGTAGAAGTCGCGCGAAAGCGGTTCCATCAGGCGGTCGAACGCATGCGGCCAACGGACGGCGTTCCTGCCTGGAACGTGATCGGAATGCGGCTCGACGTGGTCGAAACGCGGCGTCTGGGAACGGCCCTTATAATGTTTAGTCGGGCGCGCGAAAAACGCGACGCACGTGACGGGCCCGGAGGCACCACATGACCGCAATTGATCCCGCCTCGACCGCCGCCGAGGCTCCGCCCCCAGCGATTCGCCCGCGGTCAGGCGACGGGGTTGATGCCTCGGTCGGCTACGGTGCGGAGAACATCCAGGTCCTCGAGGGTCTCGAGCCGGTCCGGCGCCGCCCGGGCATGTACATCGGCTCGACGGACGAGCGGGGATTGCACCACCTTGTCCACGAGATCGTCGACAACAGCGTCGACGAGGCCCTCGCCGGGCACTGCACGTGGATCCAGATCACCTTGCGAGCGGACGGCTCGGTGAGGGTGTCGGATGATGGCCGGGGGATCCCGATCGACATCCACGCCGAGTACCAGGTGCCGGCCCTCGACCTGATCTTTACCAAGCTGCACGCGGGCGGCAAGTTCGGCGGCGGCGGGTACAAGGTTTCGGGTGGCTTGCACGGCGTGGGCGCATCGGTCGTGAATGCCCTGAGCGACTGGCTCGA
This sequence comes from Thermoflexus hugenholtzii JAD2, assembly GCA_945865725.1. GTDB lineage: Bacteria > Chloroflexota > UBA11872 > UBA12225 > UBA12225 > CAILQO01. Next base: position 92,715 of record CAMBEO010000002.1, read on the forward strand.
GGTCGAGGTCCATCGCGACGGATCCGCGCACGAGCGCCGGTACGAGCGCGGCAAGCCGGTGGGCGAGCTCGAGCGCACCGGACCGTCGAGCCGCCGGGGCACGATCGTGACATTCATGCCGGACGCGTCGATCTTCACGACGACCGTGTTCACCTTCCAGACGCTTGCCGACCGGTTCCGCGAGATGGCGTACCTGACCGCGGGCCTGAGGTTCACGTTCGTCGACGAGCGCGAGGGACGAGAGGTAGACGAGGCGAACTTCTGGTTCGAGGGCGGGATCGCGTCGTTCGTCCGGTACCTCAACCGGTCGCACGAGCCGCTTCATCCCTCGGTGATGCATTTCACCCGGGAAGTGCCGACCGTCGTCACGCCGGTGAGCGTCGAGGTGGCGATGCAGTACCGGGACAGCGCGGACGACATCGTCCATGCCTTTGCGAACACCATCAAGACGCCCGATGGCGGCGAGCACCTGAACGGGTTCCACCGGGCGCTGACGCGGGTGATCAGCGACTACGCCGAGAAGCACCAGATGCGGAAGGCGAACGACCCCCAGGTGCGCGTCGAGGACGTGCGGCGCGGGCTCGCGGCGATCATCAGCGTCAAGCTGCAGGACCCGCAGTTCGAGGGCCAGACGAAGGCGAAGCTTGGCAATCCCGAGGTGCGCGGCGCCGTCGAGTCCTCGTT
>CAMBEO010000003.1 GCA_945865725.1 Thermoflexus hugenholtzii JAD2
CAGCTGGCGCTCTCGATCGCCGATCGCGGGTACGTGCTCCAGACGGGTCGGGTCGTGCTGTCCGACCGCGCGGACGCCCTGGCGCAGAACGAGACGGTGCGCAAGGCCTACCTCGGCGAGGGGTAGTGGTGCTTCCCTCTCCCGCCGCAGCGGGGGAGGGACTGAGGGTGGGGGTGCTCCCCTCTCCCGCTTCAGCGGGGGAGGGGCAGGGGGTGGGGGTTCTCCGCGTCGCTACGAATCGCGCGGCGTCACCGCCCCCTCCATCTGCCGCAAGCGCCCCACGCTGCGGTGGGAGAGGGGTGCTTCCCTCTCCCGCCGCAGCGGGGGAGGGACTGAGGGTGGGGGTCGTCTCCCCCTTCCCGCGCAGGGAAGCACCGCCCCTTCCCGCGCCGACCGTCTCCCCCTACGCGCGTTCGATCGCGACGGCGATCACATGGCCGTCCACGGTGATCACCTGCCGGAACGCGCCAGCGCCCAGCGTCCCCGTGCCTGGCGCAAACGAAGTGGCAAGCACCTCCGCGGCGATGGTGCCGGAGAACCGCGACACGGCCTCGGCGCCATCGCCGGTCGCGTCGTGGCGCACGGCGATGCGATCCTCCAGGAGGTACCCCGCGTCCTTGCGCATGCCGTTCACACGGTGCACCACCTCGCGCGCCAGCCCCTCGAGGACAAGGTCCCGGGTAAGCGTCACGTCGAGGGCGACCAGCGTGCCCCCCTCCTCGACCACGGCGAACCCCGGCGCGTCGACCGCCTCGACCTCGTAACCGGTCGCGGGAACCTCGAGCGCCTCGCCATCGACGACGACCGCCAACGCCAGGCCACGCCGGTGCGCCGCCTCGCACTCGGCACCGTCGAGCGCCTGGATCGCCCGGGCGACGGCGTTCACCCTCGGCCCGAAGCGCGGGCCAAGCGCACGGAAGACCGGCTTGACCCGGTAGGTCACGAGCACCTCGCCCTCGGCGGCGAAGCGCACCGCCTTGACGTTCAGCTCCTCCCTGACCTGCGCCTCCAGTCGCGCGACCGCCTCCCGCTCGCCCGCATCCCGCGCCCGCAACACGAGCACCGGCAAGGGCTGGCGGACCTTCACCTTCGCCTTGCTCCGCGCCGCCCGCGCGAGGCCGACGACATGCCGCGTCGCCGCCATCGCGCGGCGCAGGCTGTCATCGACCAGCGAGGGGTCGGCTACCGGCCAGTCGGTCAGGTGCACGCTCACCGCCGCGTCCGGGTTCGTCGACCGCACGAGGTTCTGGTACATCGACTCCGCGAGGAACGGCATCGACGGCGCCAGCAAGCGCGAGAGCACCTCCAGCACCTCCCACAACGTCGCGTAGGCGGCGAGCTTGTCCGCGTCGGCCTCGTTCTTCCAGTACCGGGACCGCCCCCGGCGGAGGTACCACGTCGAGAGGTCGTCGACGAAGGCCTCGATGCGCCAGGTGGCCGCGCGCGCGTCAAAGTCCTCGTACCTGCGCGTCACCTCGTCGACAAGGACGTGCAACTCGCCAAGGATCCAGCGGTCGAGGTCAGGCCGATCCGCGACCGGCACGTGGCGTTCCCCGGGAACGAAGCCATCGAGGCGCGCGTAGTTGCAGAAGAACGCGTACACGTTCCATAGCACCAGGAGCCGCGCCTTCACCTGCTTCGCGATGCCGTACCCGAAGTTCAGGTTCGCCTCGGTATTGGCCCCGGCGTACATCCACCGCATCACGCTCGCGCCGATCAGCTCGGCCGCCGAGTTGAACTCGATGGAGTTTCCCCAGCTCTTGTGCATCTCCCGTCCGGTCTCGTCACGCAGCGTCGCGTAGCCAAGGACGGCGCGGAACGGCTCGCGATCCTCGAGGACGGTGCTCATGACGAGGAGGGAGTAGAACCAGTTGCGGAACTGGCCGGGGAAGCTCTCGGTGATGAAGTCCGCCGGGAACCACTTCCGCCAGTAGTCCTTGTCGTGGCGGTAGCCCAGCGTCGAGAAGCTGACGATGCCAGCGTCAAGCCACGGGTTCCCCACGTCCGGGACGCGCGACGCGCTTCCGCCGCACTTCCCGCAGGCGACGTGCACGCCATCGATCCACGGCCGGTGGGGCGTGTGCCCCTCGAACGCCTCCCACCCGGATGTCGCCCGCGCCTTCAGCTCGTCGTCGCCGCCGATGACGTCCCACCAATCGCAGCCGGGGTCATCGCAGGTCCAGATCGGCAGCGCGAGGCCCCAGTAGCGCTTCTTGGAGATCATCCAGTCGCCCATGTTGCGAAGCCAGTCAAGCTCCCGCTCAAGGCCCCAGGACGGGTACCACGTGACCTTTCGCACGACCTCGGCGATCTGGTCGCGGAGCGGGGGCGCCTCGCGGCCGGCGATGCGCGCGCGGGCCTCGTCGGACTTGGGCCCGTCCATCGAGATGAACCACTCGTCGACGACGCGGAAGACCAGCTCGGTGTGGCAGCGCCAGCAGCGCGGGTACCGGTGGACCCACGGCAGCACCCGGTAGAGGAAGCCGCCCTCCCGCATCGTCGCGGCCACCTGGTCGCCGACCTCGGGCGCGTACGCCCCGGTCAGGTCGCCGAAGCCCGGGTAGTAGCGCGCGAACTCGTCGATCGGCGCCACGACCGGCAGCCCGTGCTTCTTCCCCAGGACGAAGTCGATGTCACCGCACCCGGGCGCGATGTGGACGATGCCGGTGCCTTCCGCCTCGGTCACGTCGTCGCCCGCGATCACCACGTGCGCGCCCGGCACGCCGAGCTCCTGGTTGACCGGCAGGTGGTCGAACGGTCCCCGGTAGTGGAGGCCGACGAGGGCCGTCCCGGGGATCTCCTCCAGGACCTCGAATGCCCCGACCAGCGCCGAGGCGACGGTCCCCTTCGACAGCACCAGCACCTCGTCGCCCTGGCGCACCCGGACGTAGGTCAACCCGGGATTCACCTCCGCGGCGACGTTCGCCGGCAGCGTCCACGGCGTCGTCGTCCAGATGAGGAGCGACTCGCCGGGGCGCTCGACCAGGGGGAGCTTGACGAACATCGACAGGTGCTCGACGTCCGTGTAGCCCTCGGTCGCGATCTCGTGGTGCGAGATGCCGGTCGAGCAACGCGGGCACCATGGCATGGAGTCGATGCCCCGGTAGATCAGGCCGCGCTCGTGGCAGCGCCTGAGGAACTGCCAGATCCCGTAGTTGTTCTCGTCCGCCATCGTGAAGTACGAGTTGCCCCAGTCCATCCAGTAGCCAAGCCGGATCGACTGGTTGGTCTGCATCGCCGCGAAGCGCCGGACCCGTTCCTTGCACGCCTCGACGAACTGGTCGATCCCGAAGGCCTCGATGTCCCGCTTCGAGTTGAAGCCGAGTTCCTTCTCGACCTCCACCTCGACCCAGAGCCCCTGGCAGTCGAACCCCTGCTGGTACCGCAGCTCGTGGCCCTGCATCGCCTTGAAGCGGTTGAACAGGTCCTTGTACGTCCGTCCCCACGCGTGGTGGACGCCCATCGGGCCGTTGGCCGTGATCGGGCCGTCGATGAAGCTCCAGGGGGGCTTGCCGCGGTTCTTCTCGACCAGGCGGTCGAACGCGCGGTGCTCCTCCCAGAAGGCAAGGATGCCCCGCTCCAGCGCGGGGAAGTCGACGTCAGCGGTGACTGGTGAAAACATGGCCTCGTCCTGCGTTGCTCGTGGCGTCGGCAAGGCGAGCGGCGTGACCGCACGATGGCGCAAGGCCCGCCCGCCCCGACAATGGCCGGGGACGACGCACGCCCCATCGCACGGATGAGGGCGGCGCCGCGGTACCACCCCGCTTGGCCTGCCGGACGTCGCCCGAAGGCGCGCGGCATGGCCCGCTTGACGGACGCCAAGCGCCCGCAACCCGGGTAACGTCGGGCATCCGGCCCCGCCTACTCGTCGCGCACGGGCCCGGCGGCGCCAACTGGTCGCCCACGGGAACGGCGGCGCCTGACTTTCGGGGGGCAGCTCGGGAGGGATCTTCGGAGGGCCACGCAACCCGATCGCACCTGCCACTGCCCCCCGCGCGCGTGCGCCTCGTACTCGACTCCGTCGTCGCTTGTCCGGTGGCAGTGTAGGTGGCGCCCTGCGAGAATGTCAACGACGTGAACGCCGTTCCAGACCTGCGCCCGGTGATTGACCGCATCCTGCCTCGCGTGCAGAAGCCCGCACGCTACGCCGGCGGCGAGTTCAACGCCACCCCCAAGCACTGGTCGTCCCCCGGCCCGGATGGGCGGCCTCGCATCCGGCTCGCCATCGCCTTCCCGGACATCTACGATATCGGCATGTCCAATCTTGGCATGCAGGTCCTGTACGAGGTCGTTAACCGTGACGACCGCTTCCTGGCGGAGCGGGTGTTCGCCCCGTGGTTCGACATGGAGGCGGAGATGCGGCGCGCGCGCCTCCCGCTCTTCTCCCTCGAGACGTCACGGTCGCTTGCGGACTTCGACGTCATCGGCTTTACGCTCCCGTACGAGCTGGACCACGCCAACGTCCTGAACATGCTCAACCTTGCGGGCATCCCGGTGCGGGCGCGTGACCGCGGTCCGGCACACCCGCTCGTCATCGCCGGGGGCAGCACGACGACCAACCCGGAACCGATGGCCGACTTCATCGACGCGTTCCTTGTCGGCGAGGGCGAGGAGTCACTCGTGGACTTCCTGGCCCTCTTCGGCGCGGCGCGGGTCGGCGCGTCCCGGCCTGATCGCGAACGCCTCTTGCGAGCCGCCGCCGGGACGGTGCCCGGATGCTACGTGCCGTCGCTCTACGTGCCCCGCTACGACGAGGCTGGGGCGTATGCCGGCCTTGATCCGGTTCCCGGCGCCCCGGCCCTCCCCGTGCGGAAGGCCGTCGTCGACCTCGTCGACCATGCCTTGCCGACGCGGCCGGTCGTCCCGTTCATGGAGACGGTCCACGACCGCGCGGCGATCGAGATCATGCGCGGCTGCGGGCGGGGTTGCCGCTTCTGCCAGGCGGACCTCATCTACCGGCCGCGACGGGTCCGCCCGCGCGCGCAGGTCGCCGAGATGGCGCGAACCCTTCTCGCGTCGACCGGCTATGACGAGCTCTCCCTCCTCTCGCTATCAAGCGCGGATATCAAGGGCATCGACGCCATCGTCCAAGATGCGATCGACATGTTCGACGAGGACACGCTCACGATCGCGATGCCCAGCACCCGCGTGGACGCCTTCAACGTGCATCTCGCTGGCCTGGTCGAGCGGGGACGCCGGTCCGGCATCACCTTCGCCCCCGAAGCCGGCACCGAGCGCATGCGCGACGTCATCCACAAGGGCGTCTCGGAGTCGGACACCCTCCATGCCGCCGACCTTGCCTTCAGCCGGGGGTGGCAGACCCTGAAGCTCTACTTCATGATCGGCCTGCCGACGGAGACGGACGAGGACGTGGCGGGCATCAGCCACCTCGCGCAGGCGGTGCTAGACGTCGGGCGCAGGCATCACGGCCGCCGCGCGCGGGTCACGGTCGGCGTGTCCACGATGGTCCCGAAGGCCCACACCCCCTTCCAGTGGGCCGCGCAGGCACGCCGGGACGAGATCACGCACAAGGTGTCCATCCTTCATCGCACCATGCGTGACCGCGGCGTGCGCATGAGCTGGCACGACCCGGAGAGCACGATCGTGGAGGGCATCCTCTCCCGCGGCGACCGGCGTGTCGGCACCGCGATCCTTGGCGCCTGGCGCCGGGGCGCGCGCTTCGACGCGTGGAACCGGCACCTGCGGTTTGACGCCTGGCAGGCCGGGATGGCCGACGCCGGCCTCGACATCGAGTCGTACGGGACGGCGGCCCGGGACGTGCGCGCCGCCCTGCCGTGGGACCATGTCGACGTCGGGGTCGCGAAGTGGCACCTGGCGGCGCAGTGGAACCGCGCGCGGGGCCTCGAGCCCGAGCCCCGGCAGCGCGAACGCTTCGTCCTCCTCCACGGCGAGGAAGCGCCGACCGACCCATCACCGTAAGGCCGGGGCAAGAGTATTCCGATGGCGAAACGATACGAGGACGAGATCCGCGAGCTTCTTGACCGGATGGAAGGCTTTCCCGGTGAAGGGCGTCGCAGAACTCGACCCGCCCGGCGGTATCCACTGGCCACCTGGCTCGCCTCGTTGCGCGATGACCCTCGCCGCTTGATGGGAGGGGCCCTCCTCCTCACCTTGTGCGCATGGGTGCTAGGGGCCCCGTGGTCACGGTCCTTCCCCATCCTCGTCGCGATCTCCGGATGGACGCAACTCATCGGTCTCGCGCTCTTTGTCGTCGCGTTCTGGATGCTGTACCGCCGGGGTGCCTTTGCCTCCTCCCCCGGCATAGGCTCGACCGGGTCAGCGACGCGCTGGCGCGGCCAAGTGATCGAGATGCCCCGCAGGGGAGGCCTTCTTGCCACGACGATGTCCTTGGTTAGGCATTGGTGGCGCCTCGCCACGAACCGAGGCGGCGGACCACGGATCCCCCCACGTCGTCGGTGACAAGGGTCAGCACGACCGTTTGCTACACTCTTCGCGCCCCGGCCCTCTAGCTCAATGGCAGAGCAGTTGACTCTTAATCAATTGGTTCAGGGTTCAAGTCCCTGGGGGGCCACCCAAGTTCCTTGATTAGACCGCCTCGGAAACGTCGAGTTTCCGGGGCGGTTTTTCGTTCACGTGCCTTCCCGGTCGGCAACGCACCCAGACTGGGATCAAGGACTGCCCGCACCGCAGGGGTTCCGCCTCCCCATGTTCGTTCCATCCCGCGAACGACCGCGCGAAGTTCGCCCACGGGCCGTTAGGACAGGTGACGGGGGCGACGACCTCGCGCGCCCCGCCCCGGGAGGCATCACGTGAACTGCCCCACGTGCGGGCTGCCGCTTCCCAACGTCTACAAGCCCTGTCCCCAATGCGCGGCCCGCTCAGGCATCGCGCCCGCTTCGCCCGCAACCGCTCGCCCCATGATCGCGAAAAAGGTCCTCGCGCCGGTCATGGCGACGTTGGTCGTGGTCACCCTCGGGACCATCGTCCTGGCCAGTTACGCGGGAGGGGCCTCGTCAGCCGGCGGCGCGCGATCACAATGGACCCCCACGCCCTCGACCGCGGAAGGGATCACGGCGGATGCCTTACAGGCCTACGCCCGCGCCAACTTCGGCTCGGCAGGCGCGAAGGGCGGCGTGGCTCTTTGGTGGCCGACGGTCACGGGGATGGACGTCCGCGCCGGATATGCGATCGCGCATACCACCCTTCACGACACCGCCAAGGACATCCGAATGGCAATCGACGTTTGCGTCGCCCTCGTCTACTTTGCAAACGACAAGGGCCGCAAGGGCATGAAGTTGACGCACGTGAAGGTCACTGGCGTCGACGGCCTCGTCCTTATCGACACGACCGCGGACGCGAGCGAAACCGACCCGTGCCAGTCATTCCGGGCGCGACCGACCCGCGCCCGCGATTGACGCCCCTTGCCCCGTGACCGTCGTACGACGAGACCGGCCCGGGACGCAGGCACCCTGCCGACACCACCGGCAGCGCTCGGGGGCTTCCGTGGCGGAGCCCCCCAGCGTGGTAGCCGCTGCGCGCCTACTCGACCAGCCCGGTCCGGTCGATCGACTCCACGAAGAAGCGCTGCGTGAAGAGGTAGATTGACAGCGGCGGCACGATCACCAGGAAGACCGCTGCCATGACCAGGGCCTCGTTGAACAACTCGCTTGCCTGACCGCCGGTCGCCGTATCCAACGAGGGCGACAGGACCGACAGTCGCATCGGCAACGTGAAGTATTCCATCCGGTTCAAGTAGATGAACGGCTCGAAGAAGTCGTTCCAGTGCCAGACCACGCTGAACAGGAAGACCACCACGACGGCCGGCATCGCGAGCGGCACCATGATCCGCCACCACGTGCCGAAGGCGCTCGCACCGTCGATGCGCGCCGCCTCCTCGAGCTCCCACGGCAGGGTCTTGAAGAACTGCCGGAAGACCACGACGAACAGCGCCCCCTTGAGGCCGTGTCCGAAGAAGCTTGGCACCACGAACGGGTTGTACGTGTTGATCCACCCGAGGTTCTTGTACAGGATGAACAGCGGCACGATGATCGTCTGGGGCGGCACGAGGAACGTGAACAGCACCAGGGCGAACAAGGCGTCACGCCCCGGGAACCGGATGCGCGCGAACCCGTAGCCGACAAATGCGCAACTGACCGTCTGCCCGACGGCTGACCCCAGCGAAATATACAGGCTGTTCGAGAGCGACTTGACGTACGCCATCGAGAAGAACGCCAACGGGTAGTTGATCCAGAAGAACCCGGACGGGATCCACACGATGGTCGGGTCGCTGAGGTCCTGCGACGTCTTCAGCGACGTGGCCATGATGTAGAAGATCGGCACGAGAAACACGAACGCGATATCAATCAGTACGAGGTACGTGAACGCCCGCTGCAGGAACGTGATCGACCGGCGGCGAACGATCTGGGGATCGCGGTACCACTTCGGGCGCGCGATGAGAAACGGCGTGATCGTGGACGTCACACTAGCCACTGCGGTCCCCCGCGTAAAACACGTACCGGTTCGTGATCCGCACGACCACGAACAGGATGGCGAAGACGACGATGAAGTAGATCCAGCCAAGCGCCGCGGCGTACCCAAGGCGGAACCCGCCCGCGAACGCCGTCATCTGGATGTACTCGAGCACGCTATTGAACGTGTCCGTGAAGCTGTCCACGATCGTGTAGACGAGGTTGACCAGGATCACGGGCGACAGCAGGGGCAGCGTCACCTTCCAGAACCGGTCCCAGTCTGTCGCGCCGTCGACGCGTGCCGCCTCGTAGAGGACCGGCGACACGCTGTTCAGGCCCGCAAGGAAGATGAGCATCTGCACGCCGGTCTTCCAGAGGACGAACAGCAGGCGGTTCAGGAGGTCCGACACCCCCGCCGCGGCATCCGGGCCGATGTACTCGAAGACCAGCTCCTGGATGTTCACGCCTTGCGAGAGCGTGGCCCCGCCCACTCCCTGCGCGAACAGCTGCTTGATCACTTGCGCGGACCCGATCACCAGCGGCAGGAAGAACACCGCCCGGAACCCGATCACCCCCTTGATCTTCTGGTTCGCGAGGATTGCCGAGAACAAGCTGAAGATCATGATCACCGGCACGTCGAGCAGGTTGTTCCGCAACGTCTCCCAGAGGCGCGGCAGGAAGCGCGCGTCGATGACGAACGCCTCCTTGTAATTGTCGATGCCCTTCCACTTCAGGTCGGTCAGGCTTGTCGCCTGCAATTCATTGAAGCTCAAGAACAAGCTTTGGAACAACGGCCATGCCAGGAACACGAGGAAGCCGATCACCCACGGACTCACGAAGAAGTAGCCTTCAAGCGTGCGTTGGGTCGTCAAGGACATGCGGCGCCGCCGTGGACCCGCCCCCGCCAGCGCCTCGCTCGTTCGAGCGACCGCGATCCTCATCGCCCGCCTGCCTTCCGTTCAAGGGCATACCCGTACCCGCGCACTTCCGCCCCGTCGGGCGTCCGCCTCGGCTCCGGGTTGTAGTTGACGTACAGGCGCGTGCCGTCCGCGTACGTCACGCGGTTGAACTCGCGCGCCAGGATCTCGTGGTTCGTGATCGCCTGTCCCGCGAGAAACCCGAAGGTCTCCCGCATGAAGCGGTACTCGTTCGCCGCCGGTTCCAACCAGTCGTCGACCTGGCTCGAGTACAGGATGTTGTAGTCCGTTCGGATCAGGTCCGAAGACGGTGCCCAGGTGAGCTGGTACACCGGTTGCAACCCCCACTCGTACTGGCGGAGCAGCTCCGTCTTCGGGTCGTTCCGGAGGTTCGCCCGCACCGTGTGGCGCACCACCAGGCCCTGCGTCGCGATGTGGTACACGGGCACGGCCACGTCGCCGAACGCGTCCAGCGACGCCACCGGCGCGTCGTACACCCGGTCGGTCCGACCGAGGACGTACGCGTTCGGACCCGACACGATCGCCCCGCCCAGGACCTCGCGCTCCCGGTCCGCCATCTTCATCCAGGTCTCGGCAACCTCCTGGCGCGAGAGCGGGTACCGGTCGTTGGTGTCCGACATGACCATCGAGCCCATCTGGCGAAGGTTCACGCCATCGATGCCCATCGCCCGGTGCGTCGGCAAGTCGCGTTCGAGGTAATTGTTGCGGGCGATCACCGGGTTCAGGAGGTAGATGCCGCCCGACCCCTCGAAGACCGGCAGCTTGTTCACGCCCCGGACGGTGTCCCAGCGCGAGTTGAAGCCGTAGCTCCAGTTCGGCCAGATGTTCCGCAGGCCGGGGATCTGCCCGATGATCCCGCCCGACGAGAACGTGTACCCGAACATGTAGTCGTCTTCCAGGATGACCCGCACGCCCAGCTCGTGCGCCGCCTTGATGAAGGCACGGAGGCCGTCATCCCCGCCCAGGCCGCTCTCGGCCGGGTACCTGCGCGGCCACCGGCCCCGGAAGCCGTCGTCCGCCCAGCCGATCAGGTGGACGTCGAAGTCCTTCACCCCGCGGTCGATGAACTGCCGGAGGATCGTGACCCCCTGCTCGAACGTCGTCGTCGGCACGAAGTCCTCGCGGAACGACGTGAGGCGCGTGATGCCCATGAACAGGTCGAGCATCGGGCGCGGCGGGTCGGCCGACACGGGCTTGAGGCCCTTGGCGGTCATGAGGTAGTCGCGGTAGGCGCGTGCCATCCCCGCGTAGCTGGAGTCATCGCCGGTCAGCAGGACGTACCGGACTTGCCGGTCGCCAGGCAGGCGTTCCTCCTCGATCTTGTTGACGAACACGCTGCGCCGGCGCGGGATGCTCGCCTGGCGACGGTAGAGGAACTCGGCCGACCCGCGGTTCGCGTTCATGATGTAACCGGCCAGGTACGCGTTCACGTTGGCCTGGAACTCGCCTTGGGTCACGATCCCGGCGTAGGCCCCATCCGCGTGCTTCAACCCCCACAGGGGCATCGTGGGGCGCGTGACGACCATCCCCGGCCGCCTGGAACCGCCACCGCCCGCGCCGAAGAGGTTGGACGCCACGTCCGGGCCGAAGATCTGGGCGGAGTACCGTTGCCGGTACTGCGGGTAATCGGGCTTGAACTCGACGATCGCCCCGGCGCCGTCCGGGACCATGACGTAGCCCTTCTCGCCGATGCGTGCCGCGCCGAAGAGGGGAAGCACCTCGAGTGTCACGACCTTGAAGCAGGTGCCGCTCGTCACCAGCGAGCAGTCGCCGTACTCCTCGATCCCCTTGTCGGGGATGGTGACCTCGAGGAACGGGATGGGCCGCCCGTCCGGCGCGCGGTCCTCCTTGATCGCGTAATCGACGGCGAGCCGGGTCTTGAACTTGCCGACGTCGTAGGTCGCCCGGAAGCCTCCCGGGCGTGGCACCACCGTGATCACGGGCTTCTCGGAGTTCCAGGTGAGCAGGTTCGTCATCTGGCGCTTGGCGTTGGTCACGCTCAGCAGGAAGAGCGCGTCCTCCTGCGAGGCCTTCTGCGCCGCGAGGGGCTCCAGCGGGTTGCTTGCCCACTGCTTCCCGGACCGCCGGTCCTCCACGACGAACCGCGAGTCGGTCACGTTCACGTGCAGCCGCAGCGTCGCGGTCTCGGCAACCTGCTCGAAGCCGGCGGGGATCGGGGCGGGCGCGACCGACGATGCCACCTCGGCCCGTGCGGGGAGCGCAGGCAGCGCCCCGGTCGCGAGGACGGTCACCACCGCCAGCGCGCGCCACGCCACGCGGATCGCGGCCGTTCGTGCCACCCCTGAAAACGTCGTCATGGTCGGGTCCTCTGCCTGGGTACGGGGGAGCGGGACTTGGCTACCTGCTAGCGCGTGGTGATCTCGTAGAAGACCTGGTAGAAGAACTCCCAGGTGTTGCTCGACAGCGCGAAGACCAGCGAGGCCAGCGCCCAGATGACGATCACCGTCGCCGCGCTGATCGCGTAGGTCGCCATGGTCCGAGCCGCCGAGAAGTCGTGGATGACCCGCACGTGCGTGTAGAAGAGGTACGCGACCCAGAACCGGACCCCCGATCCCAGGACCATGAACAGCCCCCGCTCCGGCAAGGTCATCACGTTGGTCATGACCAGCACGAGCAGCGGTGCGAGGATGATGTACGGCCCGAAGCTGAAGGCAGCGGTAACGCAAATGTCGCGGAACGACCCCTCGCCGAACAGGATCATCGAGACCGCGTAGTGCGCCAAGCACCACGTCACGAACGGGATGACGATGCGCACCCCCTCCTGGAGGATGGAGGTGTCCTCGGGGTTCCCGCCGTACAGGAACTGGGCCATGCCGAAGGTGAGGGTCCGCGTCACGAGGTCCATCGCCCGCTCGACGGACCACGTCGCCTGGTCGATCGCGAAGAAGGTGAAGTGGAACCCCATGGTCGCCATCACCAGGCCGCGCGCCGCGATAAGTAACGAGACCACGAACGCGACCGACCACCAGTCCCCGGAGCGCTTCAGCTCCCAGAACCCGTCCTCGGGATGCAGCGCGACGAACACCATCTGGCGCATCCACTTCGTGGAATACCAGCGCGCATCATCGACCGCCCGGCGCCACCCCGTCAGCTCCGTCCGCCGGTCGGAGGCCCGGTGCACCGGGAACCGCGCCGGATAGTAGGGGACGGTGGTGCTTCCCTCTCCCGCCGCAGCGGGGGAGGGACTGAGGGTGGGGGCGCTTCCCGTCTCGGCGAAAGTCTCGATCGTCACTGGATGCCCCCGCGGTCGTCGAAGCGCATCGACATGAGCGCGGCCCCGATCCGCCGCCCGCCCCACGTGACGAGCACGATCAGGCCGATGGCGGCGGGCAGCACCCAGCCAAACTCCTCGCGGATGAAGTCGTGCCTCAACTCGCCGAACGCGAGCGACCAGCCATCACGATTGCGGGCGACCTCGTACTCCTGCATCGCCGCCACGTACTCCCCGCGCTTGAAGAAGGCCTTCGCGAGGCCCACGTGCGCCAGCTCGAAGTTGCTGTCCCGGCGCAAGACCTCGCGCCAGATCGCCTCCGCCTCCTGGTACTTGCCGTCGAAGTGCAGGCGGCTACCTCGGTGCAGCAGCTCCGCGAACTCGGTCGGGCGGAACGCCTGCACGTTGTTGCGGTTCGCATCCAGGACGTAGATCCGGCCGTTCGGACCGACCGCCAGGCTCTGGGGCAGCTCGAACTTCCCGCGCTGCGCCCCCCGCCCGCCGAAGATCGCCAGCAAGTTCGCGGACTGGTCGTACTGGTAGACGCGCCCGCTGTTGAAGTCGAGCGCCGACACCATCCCCTGCGAGTCGGTCGTGACGTCCACGAATTGCGGCTTGACCTGCTGCCCGGCGCGCCACTCGACCTCGCCGTACTTCCGGTTCCCCGTGGTGTACACGTCGTTGCCGATCGAGTTCAGCTTCTTGATCTGGTCGACGGCACCCAGCGGCGACACGGTGTAGATGAACCCCCGCTCGTCCACGAACATGTTGGCGTGATGCGTCGGCAAGGTCTTCGAGATCTGCTTCTTCTGCACCTCCGTCGTGAAGATGCGGATCAACAGGCGGCCAAGGTCGAACGTCAGGCGGTTCGCCCCGAAGAAGCCACGGAAGGTGCCCTCGCCGTCCAAGAGGAAGATCCCCCGGAAGTCACCGCCCCCGTTCAGCACGTAGAGGTATCCCCGACGATCGATCACCACCTTGTTCGGCTGGTAGACCTGGTCGTCGACGAGGAGCCGGGAGGACGGCTTCCCGAACTGCTTGACAAATTCGCCCGACGGGGTGAACAGGACGACCCGGCCATTGCCCCGGTCGGCGATCCACACGTCCCCCTGATGGGTGACGAAGACCCCCTCGGGCGCGTTCAGCTTCGCCGGTCCGTCAGGGGTGCCGAACTGCATGACGAACGTGCCGTCCGCATTGAACTTCAGTACGCGGTTGTTCCCGGTGTCCGCGATCCAGACGAACCCGAGCGAGTCGATGAAGATGTCGGCCGGGTTCTTGAACGTCCCCGACTTCTGGTACATCCCGTCTATTTCGAAGTCGTAGATGTATGGCAGCGGCGACGCGAGCGAACGGCTGTCCTTGTCGAGCGTCCACGAGTACTCGCGATCCGCCGACGCGACGGGTGCGAGGCCCGGGGCCAGGGCAAGGCAGATCGCTGCGAGCGCACCGCCGACCGCCGCGCCCCAAGCACGAAGCCTCGGTGCGTGGCGAGGGGGCGCCAGAGGGCGTTGTCGCTGCCCGGTCACGCCTTGATTCCCGAATGTGCCATCGTCTGGATCACCTTCGCCTGCCGGAGGAGGAACACCGTGATGGTCGGCGCCGTCATGAGGAAGGCCGCCGCCGCTTGAGCGCCCTGCCGGGCGATCGTCGCCGGGCCGTTCGTCAGGCCGATCATCGCCACGCTCACCGTCTTCATCGCCTCGCTCCGCGTGAACACGAGCGGGCTGAAGCTGTCGTTCCACAACTGGATGAACCCAAAGATGAGCAACGTGTTCCATGCCGGCGCCACGTTCGGCATGACGATCCGCCAGAAGATCGTCCACTCCTGCGCGCCATCGACGCGCGCCGCCTCGATCAACTCGTTCGGCACCGCGTTGTCCATGAACTGCTTCATCATGAAGAGGCCGTACGACCAAGCGAGCGACGGCAGGATCAGCGCACCGTAGGTGTCGATCAATCCGAGCTTCTGGACGACCAGGTACTGCGGGATCCGGGTGACCTGCGGCGCAAACATCAGGGCCGCGACGATCGCGCCGAAGATCAGGTTGCGCCCCGGCAGCACCCGCGCCTTCGATAGCGGGTAGGCGCACATCGAGCACATCACCACTTGCAGCATGACCGTGCAGAGCACGACGAACACGCTGTTGAAGAGGTAGCGCGTGAACGGCACCGACAGCGCGTTCGTCGCGAAGAGCAAGTCCTGGAAGTTGTCGAGGGTCGGGCGCCGCACAAGGAACGGCGGCGGGAAGAGCAGCAGCTCCTCGAGCGGCTTGAATGCCGTCGAGATCACGTACACGATCGGCAGCATCGAGAAGACGGCCATCGGCAGCAGGAAGAGGTACGACGGCGCCGGCGACGCACGGCGGATCGACCGCCAGAGGCGCGGCAGCGTGTCGTCGTATGCCACCCGTTGCTGGGCAATCGTGGCCATCGGTCATCCCTTCCTGCAAGTGATCTGGGGGTGGGGCGGTGGTGGTGACGGAGGGTGGGGGTGGTGCTTCCCTCTCCCGCCGCAGCGGGGGAGGGACTGAGGGTGGGGGTAAGGGTGGTGGTAAGGGTGGTGGTGACGGAGGGTGGGGGCAGTCCTTCGCTCGCCGAAACCGACCCTAGTACTCGTTCTTGGATGAGAACATGCGCATCAGCAACCGCCCCATGCCGAACGTGAGGGCGAACAGGAAGACCGCCACCGTCGTGGCGTACCCCATCTCAAATCGGATGAACGCGAAGTCATACATGTGCGCGACGATCGTGTGGCCGGCGTACAGCGGGCTCGGCAGCCCCGCCAGGCTCGTCGCAACCTCGAATACCGAGAACCCCGCCACCACCGCCATCACGCTGCCGAACAACAACTGCGGCTTGATCATCGGAAGCGTGATGTACCACACCTCCTGCAACGGGTTCTTGATGCCGTCCATCTTTCCCGCCTCGTACAGGTCGGTGGGAACCGTCTGCAACCCGGCGAGGAAGACCAGGAACCCCGTGCCCATGCTCATCCACAAGGCGACGAACATGATCACCGGCATGATCGCCGCCTGCTCGGCGAGGAACATGTACGGCTCGTCGATCGCCCCGATCCCGAGCAACCAGTTGTTCAAGTACCCGTAGCGGTCGCCGGAGAAGACGATCTTCCACACCACGCCCATCGCCACCGCGCCGGTGATCGATGGCGCGTAGAAGCACAGGGCCAGCGGAGTCTTGAGCTTGAGCGGGTTGATCAGCCAGGCGAACATGAACGAGAGGAAGAACCCGATCGGGCCCGTGATGATCGCGAACGTCAGCGTGTTCCCGATCGCCGTGACGAAGACGTCGTCCTCAAGGAACAGCAACTTGTAGTTGCTCCACCCGATGAAGCGCGGCGCCTCGAGCACGTTGAAGTACGTGAAGCTCAGCGCCATCGCCGTCACGACCGGGGCGATCACGAAGACCACGAAAAAGGCGAGGAACGGCGCCATGAAGAAGTACGAGGTGCTGTACTTCCGCCACGCGAGCGCGAAACCAGCGGGCGCCTCCGCCCGTGCGGTCGAAAGCCGGGTTGCAAGCACTTCACTTCCCGTCGCCATCGCTAGCCTCCCTTATCACCGGCGCACCCCGCCGGGCCGCCCCGGGGGACGCGGTCGCCCGCGGACCAAACCCCACCGCCTTAGCCACGGCGGTACATCGACCGGTCGACCTTCACGCCGAACTCTTCCTGCTTCTTCGCGAGCTCCTTGTTGACGTCGTAGATCGCGTCTTCAAGCGCCTCGCGAGGGTTCATGCCCTGCAGGACCACCCGGTTCCACGCGTTCAGCACGTGTCGGCCGGTGAAGTACCCGCCCAGCACGACTGGTGGCTCCCGGAACCACTTCCACTGCTCCATGATGTTGGCGATGTCGCGCCGGGGCCACGGCAGTTCTTGCAGCGCCTCGAGGTTGGCGGTGTTCCAGCGGGCCTCGACCCCGATCAGGGCCTCCAGCTCGCCGCCGAAGCGCCGTTGCGCGTCCTTCGAGGACCACCACTTGACGAACTCCCAACTTTCCGCCTTGTGCCTCGACTGCTCGAAGATCACCATGCTGGCGCCGGTGCCCCCGCTCGCGCGGATGATCGTCCCGTCCGGCACGGGCTTGCCGGTCTGGGTGTCGATGCACGGCACGATCGTCCCCATCGAGGTCGTCGACCCGCACCGGTGGCCCGGCATCGGGCGCATCTCCCACCGCCCGGTCAGCTCCGGCGCCGCGACCGACAAGCTGATGTAGATGCCGTACCCGGCCACGCCGATCGGCTGCTCGCCCGTCCGCATGCGCGTGAAGAAGTTCGCCTCGCGCGGGATCTTGTAGTTGCTGTAGAGGTCCGTCCACTCCTGGAAGCCCACGAGCGACTCCGGCGAGTCGAGCGCCGACCGGCAGGAGCCATCCGTGCAACGGTAGTACTGCCCGCCGTTCTGGAACAGGAACGGCGTGAACCCGACCGCACCCTCGGTCACGGCAACGCCCGTCGGCGGCGGGTAGTAGAAGTCGAGGCCGGCCTGCTGCAATTTCAGCAGCGCCTCGTACAGGTCATCCCACGTGTCGGGCGGCTTGATCCCCAGTTCCGAAAGGATGTCCGTCCGGTAGAACGTCATCGCGAAGTCCTGGGTCTCCGGGATCGCCCAGTTCCCCTCCTCCAGCGTGAACGGGACCCGGTACCGGAAGGGGACCAGCGCGCCGTCCCGGAAGCGCTTCGCGACTTGCGGGTAGTCCGCGAACGTGGAGAGGTTCACCAGCCCCTTGCGGACGGCGAAGTCGACCGGCAGCTGGCTGGGCACGCCGACGGCGACGTCCGGCGCCTCGCCCGCGGTCGTCGCCAGGAGCAGGACGGACCCCGCGCCTTCCCCGAGGCTTGCGGGCGGGATGACGTGCACGTTCACCTTGATCCCGGAGTTCGGCGTGAAGTCGTCCTCGATCATGTCCTTCATGATCTGGCCCCACTCCGTGCCGCGCCCGACCCACACGTCCAGCACGACCTCCTTGGAATCCTTGGAGTAACTGCTGCCGAGGCCGGTGTAGTCGCGGGTGAACGACGACAGGAAGGTGGCGAGGCTGGCGTACGCCATCTCGAACATGTTGGCCTGCACGCGTGGCAAGGGCGACCGCGCCGAGTGCACCATGAGCCACTCAACCGCGAGCGGATGGTTCTGCATGTGTAGCAGCCAACTGGCAAGGATGCCCTGGCTACGCAGGAAGTCCTCGAGCAGGCGGTGGATCTCGGCAGGCTTCTCGATCATGCGCTCGAGTTGCGCGCCGACCACCCGGAAGGCCGACGACGCGTCGTTCTTCGCCCGCCCGATCTCCTCCATGCGCGTCGCCTGCAAGTCCAGGCGGTCGCGCAGCTTGACGAGGCGAGGCACGAGGGTGGGGATCTTCTCGTGAAGGTCCCACTCCATGTTCACGTCGGGTTGCGAGCCGGTGACCATGAGCATCTCGCGGCTCATCTGGCTCATTTCCGAGAGCATCTGGTCAAGCTCGCGCATGGTCTCGGACATGAACCCGAGCGTCACCTCCATCTGGATGACGTTCGTGCCCTTTTTCAAGTGGAACAGGTAGGGCGCGCCGTCCGAGGACTGCTCCTCGCGGATCGTCTCGAGGCGCCAGTCGCGCTCCATCCGGAACAGGATCGCCCGCATCTCCCGGAACGGCATCTCGCCATTGACCCGGAGCGCCCGCAGGCGCGGGCGTCGTCCCGCCCAACCCTGCCAGATGTTGAAGCTCATCTGGTAGAGGCCCTCCTCGGGGACCTCCACCTCCCACCGCACCCATTGGCCAGGCAGGCGCCACCGCCACCAGCCGAACGAGTTCAACGCGAACAGGCCGTCCGCGTACGGGCTTGCCAGCGCGTCGAAGTTCACCTCGCCACGGACGGTCGGGTCGGACTTGGTGAGCGTCTTCTCGGCCTCGACGCGAATGCCTTGCTTCAGCTCGACCTCGCGGAGGCCCTGTGCCTTCCATGCCTTGAGGCGGTCCGCGTACGTCGGCACCACGACCGGGGAATGGATCGTGATGGACCCGAGGGCGATCGTCTCGCGCACGGTCTGGAAGCGAAGCACCTGCACGCCCTTTTCGAACAGGAACTGGAACGGCGCGTCATACCTGCCGTCCGCGTCCTCGATCGTCTTGGTCTCCCAGCGCGGCGCTTCAATCTGGGGGGGGCGGACGTCGTTCCCCTGGTTGTCCTTCTTCGCCTCGGCGGAATCGCGCCAGACGCGATGGAAGACGACCCGTTTCGCTTCCCGGAACGGCAACTTTCCATTGATAAGGAGGTCACGTTGTACGGATGCGCGCTTTCCCTTGATCGGGAAGTATTCGACCGTGATTTCGTAGAGGCCCGTCTCCGGGACGGGAACCTTCCACTCGACCCACCCGTCATCCTCCGCCCAGATGAGGGTCGGGCCTTTCCTGCCCTCGAAGTCCTGCTCGACGCGCAAGCCCTCGTTGCCCCCGCTGGCGGCGAAATCGACGGCGCGGATCTCGATGCGCTGGCCGGTAGTCGCCTTGTGCTGACGGTCCCAGTCGGCCTTCTGGTCCTGGTAGATCGGCTGGCCCGCGAGGTCCTCGGGAAGCATGTCCTCGAAGAGCTTGTCGCTCGGCGGGCGAGCCGCTGGCGCGGCCGGCGGCTGGGCCTGCGACGTCAGCTTGCCTCCCGGCGCCGTGCCGTTCATCGCGGCCGCCCCACGGGCATCCACGAGCGGCGCCAGCGACGCGCCGACGATCACGATCGCCAGCGCACGGCGCACCCACCCGCTCGCGCGCGCCCCATGCCTCGCCCTTCGACCATGGATGGCCGAGGCAGCCTGAAGCGCGTCCACGGTGCCGGAATCCTGCATCGCGTCTCCCTGCGGGCGCGGAGCCCCGTACCGGGCGCTCCCCTGGACCTTGTCCCTGCCCGCTGCAAGCGGCGCCGAGTATAGCGGTGCCCGCCGATGCGCAAGGCGTGACCGCGCGTTCCCGCCCCGCGGCGAACGGGTCGCTATACTGGCCGTTGGCGCGAATCTATGCGTTCGTGGGCCGGCGTGCAACCTTTCGACGGGACGGCACGCCACCCCGAAACCTCCCTGCCTCGCCGGTCGGCGTTCGCCCAAGGGGGCGCGATGGTACTTAGCGATCGGTCCATCCGCGCGCTCCTCGCCTCCGGGCGACTGGCCATCGACCCGTTCGACCCTGGCTCCATCCAGCCGTCGAGCATCGACTTGCGCCTTGACGCGCGCTTCCGCGTGTTCCGCAGCACGCGGTACACGCATATCGACCCGCGCGCCGACCAACCCGACCTTACCGAGCTGCTGGTCCTGGACGACGCGCACCCGTTCGTCCTGCAGCCCGGGCAGTTCTGCCTCGGCAACACGTTCGAGGAGCTCAGCCTCCCGGACGACGTGGTCGGGCGCCTCGAGGGCAAGAGCTCGCTCGGCCGTCTCGGTCTCGTCATCCACTCGACGGCCGGGTATGTCGACCCTGGCTTCCGCGGGCGGCTCACGCTCGAACTGAGCAACGCCGCCGCCCTTCCCATCCTCCTCTACCCCGGCATGAAGATCGGCCAGCTGTCGCTGATCCAGATGACGACGCCTGCCGACAGCCCGTACGGGTCCCGGTCCCTCGGCAGCAAGTACCAGGGGCAGGACGAGCCCACCGCAAGTCGCAGCCACCTCGACTTCCGCGACCTTCCCTGACGTGGTCGGGCGCCTCGAGGGCCAGGCCGGCACGGCGCCGACCCTGCGCTATAGTCGGTCAATGCCCTTGCGCGACCGCATCTCGCGACGCCACGCCGGTCGGGCCGTCGTTGCCGCCAGCGGTGGCCTCCTCGTCGCTTGCCAGACGACCCCGTTCTCCCAGACTTCGGACGACCAGCCGCTCCGGACGTTCCTATGGGATTTCGACACCCTTGACCCGGCGTTTACCGCTGGGGCCATCGAGGCCGAGTACGTCGTCCACCTGTTCGCCGGCCTGACAAGCCTGAACGAGAAGCTCGAGGCCGTGCCCGACCTCGCCGAGAAGTGGGCGGTGTCGAGCGACGGGCGCACCTACACCTTCACTTTGAGGCGCGGCGCCAAGTTCCATGATGGTCGGCCGATCGTCGCCGCCGACGTGAAGTTCAGCCTCGAGCGCGCCGCTGACCCTGCGATCGCTTCCCCGGTCGCCCTGACCTACCTCGGCGACATCCAGGGCTTCGCCGCCCGCCAGTCCGGGCGCGCGCCTTCCGTCTCCGGCATCAAGGTGCGTGACGACGCGACCATCGAAATCGTCCTCGACGAGCCGCGGACCTACTTCCCGTCGAAGTTGACGTACCCCGTGAGTTACGTCGTCGACGAACGTGACGTCGCGCGGGGCGCCCGCTGGTGGCTCACGCCCAATGGTTCGGGACCGTTCAAGGTCGCCAGCCTCATCCCGGGCGAGCGCTTCTCGCTGGTGCGCCACGAGGGGTACCACGGGACCAAGCCCGCCCTCGTTGGCGTCGACTACCTTGCCGTGCCCCCCGTCGAGGCGTACGAGCACGGGATGATCGACATCGCGGCCGTCGACCTCGCCGACATCGACCGGGTCACCGACAAGAGCGACCCGCTAAATCGCGAGTTGCGCGTCCGTACCGACCTCGACATCCAGTACCTCGCGCTAAACGTCACCGCCAAGCCGTTTGACGACCCGAAGGTGCGGCAGGCGTTCAATCACGCCCTTGATCGCGACCGCATCGCCACGGTCACCCTGAAGCGCACGGTGATCAAGGCCGACGGGATCCTGCCCCCCGGCATGCCCGGGCGTGGCGACCGCGTACGTGGCCTGGACTACGACGTCTCGCGCGCTCGGCAGCTCGTCGCCGAGTCCAGCTATCGCGACGTGCGGAACTTCCCAGAGATCTCGCTCACCGTCATGGGCTCGCGTACCGCACCCGCGCCCGAGGTGAACGCGATCATCGCCACCTATCGCCAGAGCCTCGGGGTTGACGTGCGCGTGCGCCAGCTCGACCGGGACGCGTTCCTGGCGGCGACGCAACGCGAACGCGACCGGCCCCAGATGTTCATGACCGGGTGGATCGCCGACTACGCCGATCCCCAGAACTTCCTCGACATCCTCTTCCATAGCCGCAGCCGCGAAAACGTCTCGCGCTACGCCAGCCCCGACGTCGATCGCGACCTCGAACGGGCGCGTGCCGACCGGGACAATGCCTCGCGGATGCGCGTCTACCAGGACGTCGAGGCGCGCATCTTGCAAGACGCGCCATGGGTGCCGCTGTGGCACAACAAGCGCTACGTCCTCGTCAAGCCCTGGGTGCAAGGCTATGCCGCGCCCGCGATCATCCAGCCTTGGCTGAAGGCGGTCTCGCTCAAGGGACGCCCGCCGCTCGTCGCACCCGCTGCACCCACCCCGACCGCACCTCGCCGCGCCTGAGCGGCGGGACTTGGATCGCCGGCGTCCGCGCAGGCGCCACCACTGGGAGCGCCGGCACCCCGTCGGCCTCGAAAGGACCTGCCATGGCCCGTGTTGACGGCCGCGCGCCCGACGCCCTGAGGATCACGCGGATCACTCCGGGCGTGCTTGACCACGCCGAGGGCTCGGCCATGATCGAGGTGGGCGGCACGCGCGTCCTCTGCGCGGCCAGCGTCGAGGAGTCGCAGCCCCCCCACCTCAAGGGCACCGACGGGGGTTGGGTCACGGCCGAGTACGCGATGTTGCCCCGCTCCACCCACACTCGCAGGCAGCGCGACGCCACCCGGGGCCGGATTGACGGGAGGACCCACGAGATCCAGCGCCTGATCGGGCGGTCGCTGCGCGCATCGATGGACCTGTCCCGACTCGGGCCGCGTTCGATCTACATCGACTGCGACGTGATCCAGGCGGACGGTGGCACCCGCACCGCCGCGATCACGGGCGGCTATGTCGCACTCGCACTCGCTGTCGAGTGGGTCATGCGCCGCCGGCATCTCAACAAGTCGCCTCTGGTCACCCAGGTCGCTTCCGTCAGCGCCGGGATCGTCGGCGGTGACCCGGCCCTCGACCTCTCGTATGAAGAGGACTCGCGAGCCGACCTAGACTTCAACGTCGTCATGACCGCTGCTGGCGAGTTCATCGAGGTCCAGGGCACGGCCGAACGTCGCTCCTTCGATCGCGCGGGCCTGGCCTCCATCCTTGACCTTGCCGAGGGCGGGATACGGACGCTGTTCGCGATGCAACGCGACGCCATCGCTGCCGGTCGCCCGCGGTAGGCGCGGGGACGGTGGTGCTTCCCTCTCCCGCCGCAGCGGGGGAGGGACTGAGGGTGGGGGCCGTCCCGTCCAGGGGGTGAGGGACTGAGGGCGGTGGTGCTTCCCTCTCCCGCCGCAGCGGGGGAGGGACTGAGGGTGGGGGCCACCCGGGTGCCGCCGGGGTGGGGGGCTTGGTCCGCGGGCATCCCTGCCCGCCGGGGTGGGGCCTGAGTTCGTCGCCCCGGGCGGGGAACCGTCTAGCCTCACGTCACCCCAGGCCGCGGACGAGCGCGTTGAACTGGTCCCCGCGATCGAACTCGTTCCTGAACATCCCGAACGAGGCGCAACCCGGCGACAGCAGGACGGCGCCCCCAGCGACCGCAAGCGCTGACGCCTGGGTGACCGCGTCCGCGAGCCGTGCGTGCCGGCCACGCACCAGGCCGTGCCCGGCGTGTGCCACGAGCCGATCCGTCGCGGAACCCTCGAGCAGTACGACGTCGGTGACCGGGCCTCCCGTTCGCGACAGCGCGGCGCCAAGTCCCGCGAACTCAAGGCCCTTGTCGGCTCCCCCCGCGATCAGCACGATCGGCCCCGGTATCGACGCGAGGGCCGCCAATGTCGCGTCAGGGGTCGTTGCCGCCGTGTCGTTCACGTACCGGACGCCCCGGAGCACGCGCACGAGCTCCTGCCGGTAGGCGACCCCGCCGAACGTGCGCATCGTGGCCTCAATCGCCTCCTCGCTGGCACCGACCTCCCGAGCGAGCGTTGCCGCGCAGCGCGCGTTCGCGAGGTTGTGCGGCCCGGCCCAGCCGCGGGCGTTGTCAGTGAAGCCGGGCACGGGCGTCTCCGGTCCGAACCACGCCACGGCGCCCTGCACGCCGCGAGCAAGGTCGACACTCCGTTCGTCCTCCCGGTTCAACGCCACCACGCCTTCCTTGCCCTGGTACATGAAGGCCCGTCGTTTCGCGTCGACGTATGCCTCCATCGACACGTACCGGTTCAGGTGGTCTGGCATCAGATTTGTCACCGCCGTCACTCGCGGGCTTTGTTCGATCGCGTCAAGACCCTCCAACTGGAAGCTGGAAAGTTCCAATACGACCGTCGTGCCCGTCCCGATCCGGTCGATCTGGTCGAGCGCCGAAATGCGAAGGTTTCCGGCGACGACCACGTCCACGCCAGCCGCGCGCAGGATCTCCCCGACAAGGGTCGTCGTCGTCGTCTTCCCCTTCGTCCCGGTAATCCCGATCACATGGCGCGACGGGCAGGCGACGAGGAAGAGCGACATCTCCATGTGAACGGGGATTCCTCGCGCCTGCGCCTCGCGCACGAACGGCGATTCACGAGGCACTGCGGGGTTCCGCACGACCAGGTCGACGCCGTCGAGGTCCGCCTCGTCGTGGCGACCGAGGGTGTACGCGACGTCGAGTCCTCGGAGCGACTCCAGCGAACCTTGGAGGCGATCAGAGGGTTGCAGGTCAGTGACGCGCACCGAGGCGCCTGACCGGGCGAGGAAGCGCGCCACCCCAGCACCGCCCCCATGGACCCCTAGCCCGACGACAAGGGCGCGCTTGCCGGCAAACGTCTGCGAAGCGGGCGGCTTGGCGCGTTGGCCCGGCGCATCCGCGATCAGGTCCATCAGGCCTCCCGGCCGCCGCATCCCGACCGCCGGACGTCGTGGGTCTCCCTGGAGGCCGGTCGATGGGAGACTTGCGCCATTCAGGTGCGAGACGGCAGTCCCTGGCCCGACACGCCGTCGGCGCGGGAGTATACTTCTACCCCTGCGCGCGACATTGGCGCGACTGCCCGCGTGGCGCCGCCAAGGTGACGCGCAACTCGACGGGGCCGCATCGCCAGCGATGGACGACTACCACCCAGCCGACCGCCCGTACCCGAGTCCTGCGACGCAGCGACGCACGGGAGAGATCTGGAAGGCTCGCCTTGGCCTCGGGTTCGTCAGCGCGCTGACGCTCGTGAGCGCCGCCGTGATGTTTCGCCTCGCCGGGCTCGGGATCGGGGCGGCGGTGAGCCCGTTCCAGTCGGCGGCCCCGACCTCCACGACGGTGGGCGGGGCTCGCGGAACCGTGCTCGCATCGTCAGCCTCGTTGACCGCAACGCCGGGTCCGGGCGCGACCTTCGCTCCCGCCGGGGCATCGCCTTCGCCTTCCCCGAACCGGACCCTCGTACCCGGCCAGTCGACCACGCCGGTGCCCGGCCAGTCGAATCCGATCACCCCCCAGGTGACCGGAACGCCGATGCGGTCGCCCACGGCCACGCTAGTCACGGTCGCCACGCGTGAACACGCGGTCGCCTCGGGTGACACCCTCGGCGCGATCGCCGTCCGGTATGGAACGACCGTCGACACGATCGTCCGCTTGAACGACTACAAGGACCGGAACCAGACGCTGAACATCGGGCAGAAGGTCAAGGTGCCGTAGGCGCACCAATCGGGTCGCGTGTCGCTGGTACCCTCCTCCGAAGCCGGTCGTACGCGTCCGAGTGATCGCCTCTAACCCGAGCATCCTTCCTTCCCGTTCGGACGGTCTGACCGACGTCCCGCGCGGGGCACGCCCGACAGGAGACCCCACCATGAGCGCAACGCGTGCCGGTTTCATCGGCCTCGGCAAGATGGGTCGCCCGATGGCCCTCAACATCCACAAGGCCGGGTTCCCGTTGACCGTTGCTAATCGCAGCCAGGCGGTCGTCGCTGACCTCGCCTCCCACGGTGCGACGGCCGCTGCGACCCCCGCGGAAGTAGCCGCGCACGCCGACCTCATCTGCCTGTGCCTGCCGATGCCGGCACATGTCGAGGAAGTCGTCCTCGGCCCGAACGGCGTGATCGAAGGCATCCGTCCCGGCGCCATCGTGGTCGACTTCAGCACGATCGGCCCGTCTACCTGCCGTCTCGTCGCCGAGCGGCTAAAAGCCAAGGGTGCTCAGTACATCGACGCCCCGGTGTCCGGAGGGACCACCGGTGCCGTGGCCGGAACCCTGACCGTCATGGTCGGCGGTGACCAAGACGCGTACGACCGCGCCCTGCCTCTCCTGCAGTCGGTCGGACGGAAGATCGTCCATGCCGGGCCGGTCGGCGCAGGCGCTGTCGTCAAGCTCATGAACCAGCTCCTGGTCGCGATCAACCTCGCCGGCGCCGCCGAGGCAATGGTCCTCGGCACGAAGGCCGGCGTCGACCCGACACTCCTGTACGAGACGATCGCGTCGGCCACTGGGAACAGCTTCCAGATGGCCCGCAACTTCCCCGACCTGATCCTCAAGGGCAAGTTCGATCCCATGTTCTCGGTGAACCTCCTCCACAAGGACGTCGCCCTCGCCGTGGACGTCGGCCGGGAACAGCACGTGCGTCTCCTGCTTTCAGCCCTGGTCCAGCAGATCTTCGCCGAGGCCAGGGACGCCGGACACGGGGACGAGGACATCGCCGCGGTGATCCGTCCCCTTGAGAAGCTGGCGGGCACCGAGGTGCGCGCGCGCTAGGCGCCTGGCCGCGCGAGGGCGGGCGATGCGGTTGCGCCACCTTGCCCTCGCGCACTTCCGGCGCTTCGCCGCCTTCGACCACGCCTTCGCTCCCGGCCCGACCATCATCTGGGGCGACAACGGCGCCGGCAAGTCCAACCTCGTCGAGGCGGCATACCTCCTCGCGACGAGCCGGTCGCCATACTCCTCGTCCGAACGCGACTTGATCGCTTGGGACTGCCCCCACCGGCCCGCGTTCGCACGCACGATCGGCGACTGCGAGAGCCATTCTCGCCCCGTCCGAATCGAGATTCGCCTCGTCGAACCCGGGGGCAACCACTCCCTAGCCGACCCGGGTGCGGCGCCTGGTCCGGACGAGCCGTACCACCCGCCGTCGGTGCGGCGCCGCGCCCTGATTGACGGGCAGCCGAAGGCGATCGGCGAGATCCTGGGCCACTTGAACGCCGTTCATTTCTCGCCCGAGGAGGTCGAACTCGTCGCCGGCCCGGGGGAGAGGCGCCGACGCTTCCTTGACATCGCCCTCTCGCAACTCGATCGCGCCTACGTGCGTTCGCTGCGCCGCTTCCAGAGGGCGATCGTCCAGCGAAACGCCATGTTGCGGCGTCTCCGGGACGATCCCGCATTGCCCCGGACGCAGCTCGACCCATGGGACGCGGAGGCCGTCGCGCACGGCGCGGTCGTCATCGCGTGTCGCCTCCGCGCCGTCAGCCGACTGAACGAGGCCCTGGCCAGCCTTGACGGCACCGCACCAGGGGCGGCGCCGATCCGGGCCGACTACGTGCCCTCAGTCGACCTGCGCGCGATCAACGTGCCCGACGGGCCGTACATCCGAGGATGGGACGAAGGTGACCCACAGGTCGTGGCTGTCGCAAGTGCCATGGCTCGCGCCATGACGGCTTCCCGCGGGCGCGACCTGGGCGCCGGAACCACGCTCGTTGGACCGCACCGCGACGACCTCGTGGTCCGGGCCGCCGGGATCGATCAGCGCCTATACGGTTCGCGCGGACAGCAGCGCACCGCGGCCCTCGCCATGAAGGTCGCGGAGGCGCACCTCATGGCTGAGGTGACCGGCGAAAAGCCGGTCCTCCTCCTTGACGACGTGATGTCCGAACTCGATCCGGGTCGCCGGCAGTTCGTCGAGGCGCTCGCGATCGATACCGACCAGGCAATCGTCACCGGCACTGAGGCCGCCGTGTTCAGCGACCGATTTCGCGGCGCCGCATCGACCTACCGCCTCCAACACGGGAATCTCGTCCGGGCATGACCCGATAACGAGTGCGCCTGAGGAGACCTGGGATGGTTTCGTCAGGGTGGTACGCTGGCCCACGGGGCATGGGTTGGCCCCGAGGATTTGCCCGCCCGTGAGGACGCCTCCCCTGTGACCACCGCGCGCACTTCCACGACCAGGAGCCGCGCCACATCCGCCCGGCTCGGCCGAGAGGCATCCCTCGCCTCCCAGCGAGACGCGCGCCTGCGCAGTCGTCGCCGGCGCCTGGTCACCTACTGGGCGTTCGGTGGAGCCACCCTCATCGCTATCGTGGGGTTGGTCGTGTGGGTCTCGACTCCCCAATCCACCGCCATCGGCGAATTGCAGGACTTCCCGATCCAAGGACGCACGCACATCCAGCGAGGGCAGAACCACCCCGCCTACAACAGCGTTCCTCCTACCTCCGGATGGCATTACGCCGACCAGGTCGCGACCGCAGGCGTCCATGTCGATCCCATCCCGAACGAAGTGCAAGCGCACAATCTCGAGCATGGCGAGGTGATGGTTCAGTACGATTGCCCGACGGGATGCCCGGAAATGGTGTCGGCTCTGGAACGAATTGTCCGCACGTATCCCCGGAAGGTCGTCCTGGCGCCTTACCCGGGAATAGGTCGGCCCATCGCCCTGACGAGCTGGGGACGCTTGAAATACCTTGACCGTCCCGACGAGGCGGCAATTCGCTCGTTCGTGGCAGCCTTCAAGGACAAGGGTCCCGAGGTCTTCCCCGACGAACCGATGGCCACGCCGTGAGCAGTGACATCCCATCGGCTAGCCTGTCAAGCGCCGACCACGACCCTGGCACCTACCGGGTCGCACCGCCCGACCCGGTTTTGGTCGGGGGATCCACCAGGCCACTCGTACGTCGGCATCGCGACCCGCGCACGACCTTTCTCGTGGTCGTCGGGTTGATCACGGTCCTGTACGTCGCCACCTTCGTGCGCGGCCTCTGGTGGCAGTGGAAGGGCATCATCCTGGCGCAGCCAGCCACCGCCCCGGTCGTGGCTGGTGCGCCGCGGAGCGCGGCGGCACGCCCGGTCGGCGCCGCGCCCGGCAACGCCGCCGCACGGAAGCCCCTCACCCGCACCGACGCGCCGGCGCCCCGCAACGTCACTGACGAGCGCGGTGTGACGTACGACGCGAACGGCGTCGCGGTCATGGGAATCGATGCCGACCCGAGCGGCGTATACAACGTGCCCCCGGGGCGCCAGCTCCGCATCGGCGGTCCCGAAGGCGCGCTCTTCGATGTCGGCGACGGCGGGCGCCTGGTGCCCGCCGCGAAGCGCTAGTAGCCGGTCGCGCCACGCACCACGCCGGTTCCTCAGAGGATTCTGATCCCGCCTGCCCGGCGGGCATCCCTATACTCGCGCCAAGGGGAGGATCGCGCCGCGTAGTGCGCGTGCGGTTCCGTCAATCCCCGCGGAAAGGCTGTCCTCATGGGCGCCCTCGAGAAAATCGCCGCCATCATCGGGCGACGGTGGCGATCGCTTCTGGTCCTCCTCGTCCTCGGCGCGGCCTTCTTCCTGTGGTTCGTGCCGAACTACGACACTGCGATGCCATACGTCCTGTACGGGGCGTACCTCCTCTTCCAGCTGTTGTTCGCCGTCCTGTTCATGATCCTCCAGTTCGCCGCCCTGTTCTGGTTCCTCGGGCGCGGGCGAACCTACTGGGTCATGCCGGGCGAGACCGGCATCGGCTTCAAGGACTACCGGGGCCAGAACGACGTCCTCGAGACCGCCGAACGATGGGTCACCCTCCTTCGCGGCGTGAAGGAGTTCAAGCGCATGGGCGGGGAGGTCAGTCGGGGACTCCTCCTCGTCGGGCCTCCCGGTACCGGCAAGTCGTACCTCGCGCAAGCGATCGCGACCGAGGCGGGCGTGCCGTTCGGCTACACCTCCGCCTCTTCGTTCCGTGCCATGTTCATGGGCATGGACGTCCTCATCGTCTGGCGCCTCTACCGCAAGGCCCGCAACCTCGCGAGGAAGCACGGCGCCTGCATCCTGTTCATCGACGAGATCGACTCCATCGGCGCCGCCCGGACCGCCGGGATGATGGGCGGCGGCGGGATGATGGGCGGTCTCATGGGTGGGGGTGGTGCCCTCAACCAGCTGCTCATGGAGATGGACCCGCCCCGCCTCAGCGAGGGGTGGAAGGAACGCCTCCTGCGGCGCCTCGGCATCCTCCGCCGTCCCGTCATCCGGCCCAACGTCGTGACCATGGGCGCGACGAACATCGTCGAGACCCTCGACCAGGCCCTCCTCCGCGCCGGGCGCTTTGATCGCCAGCTCACCATCGACCCGCCCGACTCCGAGGGGCGCAAGGACATCATCGAGTACTACTTGTCGAAGGTCCGCCACGAGGACATGCCGATCGACCGCATGGCCGGCGACACCATCGGCTACACGCCCGTCACGATCAAGTACATCGTCAACGAGGCGACCGTCGTGGCCCACTTCAACGGGCGCGACGCCATCACCTACTTCGACTTCACCGAGGCGCGCGAGGCCCACGAATGGGGCATCAAGCAGCCGATCCGGGGCATGAAGCTCGAGGAGAAGCGTCGCCTCGCCTACCATGAGGCGGGCCATGCCTTCGCCATGGCGATCCTCCAGCGAGACCAGTTCCGCGTGTCAAAGGTCACGATCCAGCGCCACGGGCGCGCCCTCGGCTTCGCGGCGCCAAAGCCCGTCGAGGAGCGCTACACGCAGACGAATGACGAGGTCCTCTCCGAGATTCAGGTTTGCCTCGCAAGTCGCGCCGCCGAGGAGCTCTTCCTCGACACGCAACTCACCGGCGTGACCAGCGACCTGCAACACGCCACGCGCCTCGCCTTGGCCTACCTGGGCATCTATGGCATGGGGGGCAGCTTCTACTCGCACCTCGTTGGCGGCAACATGATGGGGAGCGTCCCCGAGAAGCGCCGCGCCGAGCAGCTCCTCGACGAGCAGTACACCCGCGTCAAGACCCTGCTGTCCGTCCACTCCGACACCGTCCATGCCATCGCCCAAGCCTTGGTCCAGCGAGGCGAGCTGATCGGCGACGACATCCAGCGGATCATCGACGAGAAGGAGCGGGAACGGCAGAGCCAGGACTTGACGCTCCGCGAGGACACCCGGCGCATTGCCTACCACGAGGCG
This sequence comes from Thermoflexus hugenholtzii JAD2, assembly GCA_945865725.1. Classification (GTDB taxonomy): domain Bacteria; phylum Chloroflexota; class UBA11872; order UBA12225; family UBA12225; genus CAILQO01. Next base: position 30,691 of record CAMBEO010000003.1, read on the forward strand.
GGCCACGCGGTCGCCCAGGCAATCCTCCTTCGCCGGCAGGACATCGGACGCGTCTCCATCGTCAGCACCACCGAACCGCAGACGTTCAACGAGCTTCGCCCCCTCACCAGTCAGCAGTCGTACTCACGCGACGAAGTCCTCGCCGAGATCCAGGTCCGCCTCGCCAGTCGGGCCGCCGAGGAGCTCTTCCTGGACCTCGTCCTTGATAACTCCGCGACCGATATCAAGCGGGCACGCGACCTTGCGCGCTACGTCATTACCTACATGAACCCGTCGGACGTCCTGTTCGTCTACGAGCCGGAAACGCCCCAGGAGGAGGAGCGCCAAGGTGGGGACGGCAGTCCGGACACCTCGACGACCACGACTGGCACCGCAGACCCTGCCGCAGCGTCCGTCACCCCTCGCACTCGACGGCCGGCCACGGGTGGTGACGCGCGTGTCCGCCGCGAGGTCGACTCCCTTCTGCGTGCGCAATACGACACCGTCAAGGCCCTGTTGCGCGACTGCGAGGTGGAGGTGCATCGCCTCGCACGTGCCCTCGCCGAGAAGGGCGAGCTATCAGGCACGGACGTTCGCCGCATCCTCAACGGCAAGTTGGGGGGACGCTCCTCGGCGGCCGTGATCGCGACCGCCCAGGCGATCGCGAAAGGCCTCGGCGACGATCCTGTCTCGGCGGCGATTGGCCAGGTGACGCACGGCCCCGCTGCCGGCGTTCCAGCGGTCCACGCGTCGTCCGCGGTGACGGATGGCCCAACCTCGCCGATCACCGGCGGGACGTCGGCGCTCCCAGTCCCTGCCCATCCGGACGCCGTCACGCCGCCACTGCCGATGGACGGCACGACCACCTAGCGTCCCTACCCCCTCTCCCGCGCCAGCGGGGGAGGGGGTAGGGGTGGGGGTATTCCCCCCGCTCCCGAGCCCGCATCGGGCGCGTCCGACCTACCTCCGGCGCGGCTCCCGTTCCGTTCCCGACCCCAGCGGCCATCGCGCGGGCACGCCGGGACGCCTCGGATACCCCGGTGGCACGTCTCCCGTCCGGACCATCGTCACGACCGCACGGTTCGGCAGCACATCCTCCGGGATCACCACCACCCGCGACACCATCCCGCCGACCAGGTCGAGGGCGCGTTCCGCGGACGCAATCTCGTCATCGACGCCGGTCGCGGTCTTCAAGGCAATCGCGATTCCACCCGGGCGCAGGAGCGGGATGGCCATCTCCGCGATCGCGGCCAAGGAGGCGATCGCTCGCGCCGTGGCGACCCCGAACTGGCCACGCCACCCGGGATCGTGGCCAAGGTCCTCGGCCCGACCCGCGACGCCCCAGGCATTGGCGATGCCGGCGGCACGCACCGCACCGTCGACCCAGGCGGCCTTCCGCGCGGTCGCGTCGAGAAGGGTCACACCGGCCTCGGGCATCATCACCGCGAGAGGCACGCCGGGAAAGCCTGCCCCGGTCCCGATGTCGATGATCCGCTCGCCCGCCGCCAGCGGCGCCGGCAGTCCCAGCATCGCGGTCAACGAGTCAAGGAAGAGCTTGTCGGCAACATCCTCCGGACCGGTAATCGTCGTGAGGTTTAGCCGGCTCCGCCCCTCCTCAAGGAGCGCGGCAAACGCCTCGAACCGGTCAAGGTGCTGATCCTCGAGGGCGATCCCGAGGTTTGCGGCCCCGTCGGCCAGGCGACGTCGTGCCAGCGCCGGGGCGGTCACTCCCCGGGGCGCGCCGGGGCGCCCGCCGACGCGTCCGCGAATGCCACGCGGACGCCAGCGACCCGGGCAGGCGCCTCCGACTTCGCCAATCCGACTGCCGGATGGTCGATCACCCCGGCGTACTGCCATGGCCAATAGGTCAGGCGAGCCTTGCCGATGATGTATTCGCGCGGCAGCCAGTCCCAGATGTGCGAGTCGTGACTGTTGTCCCGGTTGTCGCCGAGGACGTAGAAGTGGTTCTCCGGAACCAGCTTCCGCTCGTACCGGTAGTTTGCCGGCACCCGGATGTACGGCTCGTCAAGCACGTTCCCGTCCACCAGCACCCTCCGGTCGCGCACCTCAATCATCTCTCCCGGGAGCGCGATGATCCGCTTCACGAAGTCGCGCCTGGGATCGAGGGGGAATCGGATGACAACGACGTCCCCGCGCTCGGGGTCGCCGATTCGGTACGCAACCTTGTCGACCAGAATGTACTGGCCGGTATGCAGGTTGGGCTCCATGCTGAACCCCTCCACCCGGTAGTTCTGGAGGGTCAGGCGCACGCCAAGGAAGATGGCCAAGGTCAGGAGCGCGGTCTCGAGGACCTCGCGGATCGCGGCTTTGAACGGGAACGACGTCACGAAGGAACCCCTGAAATGGTAGCAGCGGCGCGCCGCGTTCGTTCACTCCCCTCACCCGCGCAACGTGGGAGTATTCAGCAGGGGGTGGGGGTCGTGGCGCTTCCCCGGCCTAGACGCTGCCCGCCTCGATCGCGCGGCGCACGTCACGGAGGAACGCCCCGCCGGGTGCCCCATCGACGATGCGATGGTCGATCGTCAACGAAAGCGTCACCATCGATCGCACGGCAAGCGCGTCGCCGACGACGGCCGGACGCTTGGCGATCCGACCCACTCCGAGGATCGCCGCCTGTGGCGGGTTCAGGATCGGGGTGAACGCATCGACTTCCATCTGGCCGAGGTTGGTGACCGTGAACGTGCCTCCCTGCAAGGAATCCGCGTCCAGGCGCCCGGCGCGGGCCGCCTCGGCAAGCGCCGCGACCTCCTGTGAGATCGCCTGGAGTGGCTTGCGGTCGGCGTCCCGGATCACCGGGACCACGAGCCCGTGGTCAAGGGCGACGGCCACGCCGACGTTGATCTCCTGCCACTCCGCAACCTCCAAGGCTCCCCCATCGGCCGTGGCAAGGCTGCTGTTGAGGCGCGGGTGGTCGCGAAGGATGCGGGCGACGATGGACACGATCAGGTCGGTATAGGTCGGAGGACGGTGGCCGTACACCTTCGCCGCCACGACGAGCATGTCCCGCAACGCCACGAGGGCGGTCGCGTCGACGTCTGCGATGAGGGTCAGTTGCGCCGTGTCGCGCAGGCTTGCGGTCATGCGATCGGCAATGATCCGGCGCATCGCGTCAAACCGGTGCGTCGCCCGGCGCGTCAATGACGTCGCCGAGGTGCGCGGCGCGGGGGTCGATGCGACCGCCGCGAGGGTGCTGACAGGCGCAATCCGCGCGCCAATCGCGCCGTCGACGTCACGTTCGACAATCCGCCCGCCTGGTCCGGTACCGGGGACGGTCGCCAGGTCGATGCCGGCCTCGCGGGCGCGTCTTCGCGCCAACGGGGAGGCGAGAACCCAACTGTCGGTACCCGCCACGGGTGCCGCGACGTGGGCGCGCACGTCCTCCTCGATCACCCGACCGGCCGGCCCGCTGCCTCGAACGTGCGCGAGGTCGATCCCAAGCTCGCGTGCGAGGCGCCGGGCAAGCGGCGATGCGCGCACTTCGCTCTCGACTGGCGCCATGTCCGGGAGCGCCGACGTCCCGCCGCCACCTGCGACCACCGTCGTCCCGGCCGCCACCGCGGGTGCCTTCCGGGCAGCGACGGGTGCCACTAGCGCCGCCTCGATGGCCGCCTCCGGCTCGTCAATCGCGCCGATGACCGCCATCGCCTGCATCACCCGGATCGTGCCGCCAACGGGCGCGACGATCCGGCGAAGCACGCCAGTCGCGTTCGCCGTGACCTCCTGGCTGAGCTTGTCCGTCTCGATGTTCGCGAGAGGGTCGCCGCGCTCGACGCGGTCCCCCACCTCCTTCAACCACGCGACGACGGTCGCCTCGATCATGGTGACCCCGAACTGCGGAAGCTTGACGAGGGTCGCCATGCCTACCTCATCAGGCCGCGAACGGCCTGCACGACCTGCGCGGCGGAGGGGATCGACAACTCCTCCAGGGTGCGATTGAACGGGGTCGGCACGTTCGGGTTCGCCACCCGAATCGGCGGCGCGTCGAGGTAGTCGAACGCGTGTTGGACGATCTGCGCGACAAGTTCCGCGCCAAACCCGACGCGTTCGTGTGCCTCGTGCACGATCACCACCCGATGCGTCTTGCGGACCGACTTGACGATCGAATCAAGGTCAAGGGGCACGATCGTGCGCGGGTCGATCACCTCGGCCTCGATGCCGATCTCCGCCAGCTCGTCGGCCGCCTCGAGCGCGATCTCGTTCATCCGCTGCAAGGCGACGATCGTCACGTCCGTCCCGGCCCGCCGTATCGCCGCCTGGCCGAACGGGATGGTGTAGTCCGTCGACGGCACCTCGCCACGGGTCGTCGCGTACTGCACCTTGTTTTCGATGAAGATCACCGGGTTGTCGTCCCGGATCGACGTCTTGAGCAGTCCCTTCGCGTCGTAGGGCGTCGTCGGCATGACGATCTTGAGGCCGGGCACGTGCGCGAACCACGCCTCCAGCGACTGCGTGTGCTGTGCCGCGTTCGCCCGGCCGGCGCCCGCCATCGTCCGGTAGACGATCGGGAGGACCGCCTTGCCGCCGAACATGTACTTCGACTTCGCCGCCTGGTTCACGACCTGGTCCATGGCGCACATCATGAACGTCATGTACATGAACTCGGCGACCGGCCGGAGGCCGACGGAGGCCGCGCCAAGGACGGCGCCCGCGATCGCCGCCTCGGAGATCGGGGTACCAATGACCCGCTTGTGGCCATAGGTATCCCACAAGCCCTTGGTAATGCCGTACGTGCTGTCCTTGATGTCCTCGCCGATGAGGAAGACACGCTCGTCCCGCGCCATTTCCTCGTGAAGGGCCATGTTCAGGGCCTGCGACATCGTCACGACTGCCACGTGGAAGCTCCTTGGGTCCGGCGCACCGGCGGCAAGCCGCGCCGGGGGATGCATATGGCGACGCGAGCCGACGGCACGCGCGACCGCCTGGGTCCGGCCGACTAGCTGGCTCGTCCGTGCTCGTCGGCACCAGTGAAGATGTCGGTGAGCAGGACGCTTGCAGGCGGCTCCGGGCTGCTCTCGCCGAACTCGATTGCCCGTTCCATCTCGTCGTCGATCTGCACGTGGATCGCCTGCAGGTCCTCCGCCGTCGCGACGCCAAGTTCCTGCAACTGCGCGCCGAACAATTTCAGGGGGTCACGCGTCGCACGCGCGGCCGCCACCTCGGCTCGGGTCCGGTACGGCTCCGGGTCACCCAGGAAGTGGCCCTCGAAGCGATAGGTCTTCGCCTCGATCAGGGTCGGCCCGTCGCCCGCGCGCGCCCGGCGGACCGCCTCCTTGACTGCGCCGTACACGTCGAGCACGTCCTCGCCCTGCACGATCACGCCGGGGATGCCGTAGGAGATTGCCCGCGTCGCCACATGCTCGATCGGCAGGTCCTGCTTCACCGACTGGAACTGCGCGTACCCGTTGTTCTCGCAGATGAAGACGACCGGGAGCTTGAGGCCGGCCGCAAAGTTGATGCCCTCGTGGAACGCGCCTTGGTTGGCCGCCCCGTCACCGAAGAAGCAGAGGGCCACGTTCGGCCGCTCTTGGATCCAAAATCCGAGCGCCGCCCCCGTGCTGATCGGGATGCCAGCGCCGACGATCCCGTTCGCACCGAGCATGCCGTGGTCCAGGCTGGCGATGTGCATCGACCCGCCCTTGCCGTGGTTGTACCCCGTGACCTTCCCCATCAGCTCGGCCATCATCGGGCCGGTCTCCAACCCCATCGCGATGCAGTGGCCGTGGCCGCGATGGGTCGAACTGATGACGTCGCCGTCGCCGATCGCCTTGCACGCCGCGGTCGCGACTGCCTCCTCGCCGATGTAGAGGTGCACGCTGCCGTACAGGCGCGCCTCCAGGAACAGGTCCTTCACCCGCTCCTCGAACCGACGGATCCGGAGCATCGTCCGGTACACGTCGATCAGGTCGCGATCAGTGAGGTCATGGCGGTCGAGTGCCCCAGGCGCCGTGCCGAGGGACGGGGCGATTGCGGGTTCGATTGGCGAGACGATGGTGGCCATGCGCGTACTATAGGCATCGGCCCCGGGAGCGTCAAAGTCGCTCGCCCGAAGGGGCCTGCGGATCCGTCGCACAGAGCCGCAGTGCAGCCTCCGCCCACGAGGCCACCTCCGGGGTGAGCCCCAAGTCCGACCACTCGCTCGGCCCGAACCATCCGGGGCGACCCCCACCCTCCACGTCTCGCGGCGACGCGTCGGCACCGGGCGCGACCCGTGCCGCGTACACGAAATCGACATGCTGGTGGGCCGGGTTCCCCGGGCGCCCGGGAATGTCCTCGAGTTGGATCCCGATCGGCCCGGGCAACCGCGGGGGCACTCCCCCTGGCCGGGGCACGTCGCGGTAGAGCGCCGTCACCGCGTCAACGATGACTACCTGGACGCCCGTCTCCTCGAGCGTCTCCCGGACGGCCGCCGCGTCCGGGAGCTCGTCCGCGTCAACATGGCCTCCGGGCGGAAGCCAGCGTCCGAGCTTCTGGTGGAAGTGCAGGAGTACGGCACCCTCATGCGCGACCAGGACCGCAACGGCGTACTCGCGTCGCAAGGAACTACCTCCGGTGACGCCGCCGAGCTACTCGCGCGACCCCAAGCGGAACACGAGCGCCAGACAGATGCCAGTCATCACCAGCGTCGAGATGGCAGTGAGCACCGCCGCCCCGATCCACCCGCCGCCAAGCCCGAGCCACAGGATGATGACATGCGTCGCCATGCTGAATGCGCCGGCTCCGGAGGCCAACGCCCACGGCACGACACCCTTCCGCCGCGCGACCGCCCATCGCCGTCCGATCGTGAGCGGGCCAAGCGCCTCACCGAGAAGCTCCGGCATCCGTCGGCGAAGCGCCTCGAGCCCTCGCATGTCCTGGGACGACAACCCCGGGCCGCGTGCCACGCCGAAGTACCGTGCGGCGAGCGACGCGCGCCGTTCCCACGCGGGCAGGACCCGTACCGCCCGGCGCGCCGGCACCATGCGGACGGCCACGACGAGGGTCGCGAGAAATGCGACGGTGACGATGCCGCCCGCTAGCGCACTGTCCATCAGTCGTTGTGCTTCCCCCTACCGTTGGTCCGCGGGCATCCTTGCCCGCCCGGGGGAGGGGTAGTGGTGCTTCCCTCTCCCGCCGCAGCGGGGGAGGGACTGAGGGTGGGGGTAAGGGTGGTGGTGACGGAGGGGAGGGGCAGTCCTTCCCTCTCTCGTTGGTCCGCGGGCATCCTTGCCCGCCCGGGGGTGAGGGGAGGGGCAGTCCTTCGCTCGACGACACGAACTCTAGCAGTGACCGAGTCGCGTACGATCGCAAGGCGCGATGCCTTCCATCGCCGGACAGACTTATGATCGAGTTCCTGCCGTCATGGCTTCTCCTTGAGATCGAGCTCGCCTTTCGACTGGCGTGCGCATGCGCCCTCGCCTACGTCATCGGGTGGGATCGCGAGGCACATCGCCGCCCTGCCGGGTTGCGAACCCACTTGCTCGTCGCGCTCGGTGCCTGCGCCTTCACGGTCGCCGGGATCATCCTTGGCGGCACGACCCTTGACCGGGCCAGGCTCGCGGCGCAGGTCGTGACGGGCATCGGCTTCCTCGGGGCAGGCGTGATCTGGAAGTCGCCCGAGGAGCGGTTCGTCCACGGCCTGACCACGGCAGCTAGCCTTTGGCTCGTCGCCGCGATCGGCGTACTCGTCGGCGTCGGTTCCTACGTCATCGCCGCCCTCGCCGCGGCCCTCGGGTTCGGCATCCTGCGCTTGCGTCGCCCTCCAGGTGAAACGGCCGACCAATCGCTCGCCGACCGCATGCCCGTGGACTCGTTCGGACACGACGAATGAATACGACTACGCGCGGACGCCAGCCGGGTTCCACGGTCGATCGGCCGAACGCTCGCGATCCAGGTCACGCCAGTCGCCCGGCGCCCGTCGAGATCGACCTGCACGTCCACTCCGTCGCGTCGGCGTGCGGGTACCTCAGTCCCGAGGAGCTCGTCGCGATCACCCGCGCCGCCGGGCGCCAGGTCCTCGCCGTCTCCGACCATGACACCGCCGCCGGTGGCCTTGCCGTGCGCGACATCGTCGCCCGTACCGGGGACGACATCCTCGTCCTCGTCGGGATGGAGCTTTCCACCAGCGACGCAGGCCACGTGCTCGTCTATGGGGATGGCGTCGAGGGCGACTGGGGGTGGCGGCGAGGAAGCCCGATGCCACGCCACCTCCCGGACGGGTGGGTGGCGATCAAGGCGCACCCGTTCCGTGACGTCGTGAAGGTTGCGCCCCCCGGACCCATTCCCGACCGGTTGCCAGACCTCCCCGGGTCGATTGACGCGGTCGAGCAATGGAATGGGAACGACTTGCTCGTCAAGGCCCCGCACCGCCGCGCGGACCTCGACGTCGCGTCGCGGAACTACGTCGCGCGCCAAGGCAAGGTCGCCATCGCGGCCTCGGACGCCCACCGCGCGTCGAGCCTCCATGCCTACCACGCGGTCTTCGCTCGACCGGTCGCTTCGGTCGCGGACGCCGTCGATCAGGTCCGCGGCGGTGAGGTCCGACCGGGTTCGCTACCGGAGCCGGAGCTCGAGGCTCGCCGAGGTGCGTGGCGCCGCCGTCGCGTCGTGGGTTGGTACGTGGAGGGCCGCGACTGGCGCGCTGACGCGCGGGACGCCCAGCTCGACGAGTGCGAGGCCGAGGAGGTGGTCGCCTGTTTCAAGGGGGTTCGCCGCCTCGCGCGCTCCGGCGCAACGGTGGCCGACGTCGTTCGGGACGCAGGCCTCGACGCCATCGCCGCGATCGATTTCCTCGCGATCGTGCGTGAGGAGGCCCTGCAACCACCTCGGGTGCGCTGACCGCGCCGCGCGCACCGACGTCCTGATCGGGGGCCGTGCACCCCGGCCGCTAGCGGAGGCCCAGCTCCCTCTCGAGCGAGACGAACAGGGTGCGCATCGCGACGATGCAACTCGGGATGTCGCGTGCCACGCCCACAGGGCCGTCAACGGGCCGCAGGTCGACGTACTCGATCGCGAACTTGCCGTAGTAGCCGACGTCGTGCAGGCGCGACGCGACTTGGCCGAAGTCGATGTCGCCGTATCCCGGAGCCATCTGGAGGGACAACGGCAGCAATCGCGCGTCACGCAAGGTCACGTGCCTGACATGCGGGAGCACTTGCCAGAAGGGCTCCCCCTCGTTCGCGCCAACCACATAGTGGCTCGCCTCAAGGGTGAGGCCCAGGTCAGGCACCGACTCGCACAAGCGCACCGCGTCATCCGGCATCTCGCCAATGAGGCCCCGGTGGGTCTTCATGCAGGTGACGAGGCCGCGTTCCGCGTGCAACGCCCGGATCGCCTTGAGCCGATCCACCGCCGCGTCGAACGGCGTGCCGGTCATCGACCCCAGGACGGTGACCAGGGGCACTCCGAGGGCGGCGGCGAGGTCGGCGACGGCTGCCTGGCGCCGGAGTTCCTCCGCGAGCGGGGTCCCTGCATCACCAGCACCGGTGTACATCGTGGAGACCTGCCGCACCCCGTGCTCGGCCATGAGGTCGCGAACGCGTGCCGCGGTGGCCGCGACCTCCGCCGCCCCTCCATCGGCCAGCACCTTTGGCCTGATGCCCCCGTAGGCCTGGAACACTGCGAGTTCGGCCTGGGACATCTCAAGCGCCCCGATGCCAGCAAAGGCAGCGTCCAGCGACTTGCCACCCCACCCCAGTGTTGAAACGGTCACGTGGTTCGGCATCAGTCCCCAACTAGTCTCAGGTTGCAATCTGGCGGCCGACATGCCGCGCAGATGGATGCTACCGTGTCACACATGGTCGTGCAGCGCACCGTGCGAGCCGACCCGTCAACTATCGCCCATCGCGTTTCGCGGCTCGCCACCGGTTGCCGATCAGAACCGGTACACATGAGGCGCGCCAACAAAGGTCGGCCGCACGCGTCGGAGCCTCACCATGCCAGATGACCTGCCCAAGCCCGCGACCGAGGTGGTCGTCATTCAGCCGTGGCAGCTCCTCCCGTTCCTCGACACCTTGCGCAGCCACGGTCACGCGACAGTCGGATGGGGCCGCGAGACGATTGACGTCGCCGAGGCGATCGAACGGGCACGAGGCCTCTCGCCGACCGCGACGGTCGTCGTCGACGGCACCACGATCTACGCGGGTGAACCTGATCACTCCGCTGACGACCCGGCCCTTCACCGCGGTCCGGTCGCGTTCGTCAAGCGCCGTCCGCAGTAGGATCGTCCGGCTTCCGGGCTGGTGTTGCCCGGCGCGGAAGGAGGCATTGCGATGAAGGTGTACGGCCGGATGGTCGACTTGCGCGACGACCCGGAACGAGTGGAGGCGTACGTCCGCTACCACGCCGAGGTCTGGCCCGAGGTCCTTGAGGGCTTGCGCCAGGACGGCGTGACCGACATGAAGATCTTCCTGCGCGGGCGCCGCATGTTCATGTACATGACGGCGACGGATGACTACGTGCCGGGGGGTCGCCCGGGCGCGCCGGCGCATCATCCGCGCGTCTTCGAGTGGGACCGCCTCATGCGCACGCTGCAGACGCCGTCCCCTGAGGCGACGGCGGACGAGTGGTGGGCCGACATGGAACTCGTCTTCGACCTGCACTGGCCGCAGCACCTGCCCGACCTTGCCGGTCACTGACGGCGACGCCGCCGTGGGGCAACCCCTTTTTTTTGGGGGAACCCCACGGGCTACGGGCGTCAGCCGCGCGCGTCACGCCTCGGTGGCGGCGAACCCCTTGGAGATGAGGAAGGCCTCGACTTCGGTGCCCGCGACGTCCGCAAGCATCTCACCGTCAATCTCGACGCACGGCGACAACGGTTGCCCGCTCTTCCGCACCATCTCGCTGTAGTTGCTGCGATCGTTGATGATGTCGCGATCCTCGTACGGCAACTCGTACTTGCTCAATACCGCGCGCACGCTGTTGCTCCACCCGCAGACGGGCTTCAGGTACGCGACGATCGTAGGCGTCGAACGTTCGGACATGGCTTGCCTCCTCCGGGTCGCGCCCGCGACCACCAAGGCCAACGGCGCGAGCGATGACACAGTGTAGCCGGGCAGGTGCGCCCCCCCCGATGTCGCCCATTGGTGGGAGCCTTGCCGGGATCGCCGGCGCACCTCGCTCCCCTCTCCCGCCGGCGTGGGAGTTTTCAGCAGGGGGCGGTGCTTCCCTCTCCCGCCGCAGCGGGGGAGGGATCGCGTACGCGGATAACGATGGTGGGGGTCGTATTGGGGCAGGGGGTGGGGGCCTCGCCGATCACGACTGGCCCGGCGCGCCCTCTCCCGACCAGTGCCGCGTCGGCGACATCGTGGTGGACGTGATCGGTGATCCAGTCGGCGTCGTCGATACCATCATCCGGCCGGCATCCGGGCCACGGCTGATCATGGTGGTCGCGGAAGCCGAGCGTTCCCGCGCACGGTATGTCGTCTGCCCGGAATCTGATGCCGTGCCGGCGACTTGTCAACCATTCGGAGGCGCCGCGCGCCGCGCCCTTGCCGTCCCGCGCGAGGCCGTTCTCGCCTCCGGATCCTATCGTCGCGAGATGGGCCGCCTCGTGCGCGACCAGTCCCAGGTCGACATGTTCCGATGCAGGGCCGGCTCAGGATGGCGCGATGCCGACGCGCGGACACGGGACGAGATCCGCGCCGACTTTGAGCGAGCGATCCTGACCACCGGTCAGCCGGTCGATATCGAGGTCTGGCACGGCGTCGCCCACCTCCACGGACGGATCGCGACGGATGCCGGCGTCATCGAGGCGCTCTACATCTCACGCGCCAACGCCGGGACTTGGCACGCCATCTCGTCACTCATCAGCGACGAGGCCCTCGTCGCCCAGATGCGACGGCAGGTCCGCGCCTCCGCTGTGGCGGCGGCCGTCGCCGCGGTCGGGGTCTCGCGGGGCGTCGCCACCGTCACCCTTGCCCACGGCGCGACGATCAAACCGGCCATCCTCGCGGCGTGGCAGGACGCCGTGCCCGGCCTCGTCAAGATCAGGGCGATGCCACCGGGCGGCGCCGCGAGGGAATGACCGCAGCCCATGGCCAGGGGGACGACGACGCTCGGTCGCGCGACCCGGTTGCTACGCCCCGAGCAACTTGAGCGCCCGGTCGAGGACAGGGTCCTTCCCGGCCGCAAGTTCCTCGCGGGAGACTTCGACAACCTCGTCCGGCTCGAGACCGACCCGGTTCAGCTCTTCTCCCGCCGGACCAGACAGCTTCCGGGTCGTGACCGACACCGCCGACCCGTCAGGCAACCCGTACCGCGACCCGATGCCGACGCATCCGGCGGTCCGCGTCCCGACGACCTTGCCGATCCCGTACCGCTTCACGGCGGCACTGAACGCCTCGGCCGCGGACGCGGTGCTGTCGCTGACGAGGACCACGAGGGGCACCTTCAGGCCCGCGTACGATCCGTCGGGTCCAAGCGCGATCCGGTCGCCCTTCCGACTGGTTTCGTACCCGAATGGCCCGTCCTTCAGGAACTTGCTCAGGAACGACAGGAACACGTTCAGGTCGCCCCCCCCGTTCGTGCGCAAGTCCAGGATCACGCCTTTCGTCGCTTTCGCCTGCAGCGACCCGATCGCCGCCAATGCCTGGTCTTGGGCGGTAGCCGAGAACCCGTTCACGCGCACGAGCGCCACGCGGTCGCCTCCGACCAGCCGGGACTCGACGACCTTCTCGCTGATCGCGACCCGGGCGATTGACACGGTCCGGGGCGCCTTCTCGCCAGGGTGCTGGATGGCGACCTGCACCGACGTCCCTTCCTTGCCCCGGATGCGGGCGGCGATGTCGTCCAGGTCCAGGTCGACCAGCGATGTTCCATCGACGGCCATGAGCGCATCCCCGGGCTTGATCCCCGCCTTGCCCGCGGACCCGCCGGGGATCAATTCGTACACGATCGCCGGTTCGCCCTTCTTCCGCTTGATGCGTACGCCGATGCCCGCGAAGCGCAACACGCCTTCCTGGCGCTGGTTCGCCTCCGCGAGTTGCGCGGGAGTCGAGAAGCCGGTGTGGCAGTCACCGATCGCCTTCACCATCGCGCGGATCGCGGCGTATGCGGCGACGGAATGCGCGGTCGAGGGGCCGGGCGTGGTTCGCGACGCCTCGAGATAGGCCGCCTCAAACGCGTCGATGTCAGCCTGGGGATCGACACCCCTGATGACGGGCGCCGGGACCGTGGCCCCGCTCGTGGCGGTTTCGAACCCGTTCCACGCCGCGCGCAGGAGCGCTCCGGGATCGAGCGGTTCGACGTACTCGTTGGCGAACAGCAGCCACGCGTTCGCGATGAGCTGGACGCCCTGTTCCGCCAGGATCGGCTTCAGGTTCGCGTCGACCGCCGTCGTAGGGGCGACGCTCGGCGCCGGCACGACCGTGGGACTGCCGGCGACGTCCGACGAAATTCTGGGGGTGAACGCGTCCGCCGGCGTGCAGCCTGCGATGACAGTGGCGGCAACGCCAATGGCAACGATGGCTCGCGCCACCGTTTCGCGCAAGTGCCAAGGCGTTCGCGCTTCTGGGGCTCGCCTCGTGAACGCGGATAGCCCGTGTCGGAACGGCATTGCCGGGATCATACCGGCGGGGAAGTCAGTTCCAGCAATGGGGCGACGGCTGTCGCCCCGGCCCATTCGGGACTACCCGCTACGCCGGCCGCCGGTCGTCGCCTGGCGGGCGGTGCGTTCCTTCAGGCGGGCCTTCTCACGGGTCTTGCGGCGCTTCACTCGGGCCACGCGTCGACGCTTGTTCATCGTCGTGGATTGTACAGTGCGCCCGCCACGTTTCAGGAACGATGACCGGTACCAGCGCCCCCAAGGGATCGCGCGGCTTCGACGCCCTCGACCGCATCGTCGATCGCGCGGTGGCCGGAGGCATCTCCGCCGTCGCTGGCGCCGTCGGTGATCGTGACGGTACCCGCTGGCGGCGCTTGGCCGGGCACGTCCGCGCGCAACCAGGAGCTGCGCCTCTCTCCCCGGTGGATCGTTTCGACCTCGCTTCGCTGACGAAGGTGCTCGTCGCGATGCCCCTGGTCCTCCGCCTCGTCGAGTCAGGCGACCTGCATCTCGGGAAAAAGGTTGCCGACCTCGTCCCGGAGTTTGCGGGTGACGGCAAGGGCGACATCACGGTGGCGCACTTGCTGACCCACGCCTCCGGATTGCCGGCGCACGTGCCATTCTGGCGCGAACGCAGTGACGTGGCGTCGGTGCGCGCCCGTGTCCTCGCGACCCCTCTCGTCGCGCCACCCGCGACCGCGATCACGTACTCCGACCTCGGCTACATGATCCTTGGGTTCCTCATCGAACGCATCCACGGACGGCCCCTCGATGAGGTTGCCCGGAAGGAGGCCTTCGCACCCCTCGGCCTCGAAGGTGCGACCTTTCGCCCGAAGGACGCAGGCTTGCCCTACGTCGCAACTGAGGTCGTCGAGGAACGTGGTGGCCTTGTCGCGGGCGAGGTCCACGACGAGAACGCGATGGCGCTAGGCGGGATTGCCGGGCACGCCGGCCTGTTCGGGACGCTCGACGATGTCGTGCGGGTCGCGCGCTTCTGGGCCGGTGGGGGCACCACCACCGGCGCGCGATGGCTTTCTGGCGCGTCGATGGCCGCGGCGATGGCTGACCAGACCTCGAGCATCGACCCATCCGCCGCGCGGGGCCTGGCGTGGGTTCGAACCCCGAACCCGTTCGCGATCCCGAACGACCTTGCCTCCCCGCACGCCGTCAGCCACACCGGGTTCACCGGCACGTCAATCATGGTCGACCCGACCTGGGGAACCTGGGCAGTCCTCCTGACCAACCGCGTGCACCCGACCCGACACGGCGACAGCCCGGCACGGATCCGCGAGACGCGCGCGACCTTTCACGGCGCGGCTTGGGCAGCGCTTACGTAGGCCGGTGCCGTAACTGGGAGCGACGGCCCCCATCTCCCCCTCTACCAAGAAGCGGCGGAGTGTGGAGCGTCTGACAGGCGTCAGGCGGGTCGGCGCGCCGTGCGGCGCAAGCGCTCCATCTGGGCCGCCGGGCGGGTCAAATATCGCTGCGACAACGGGTCGTCCTTGGGCCAGTCGAATCCGCCCGCGAGGAGCACTGAAGTCGCCTGCAGGAGGGCCGCGCACCCGCGCAGGTCATCGACGTGAACGTACTCGGCGGCGATCCCGCCCGTGGGTGCCTGGTTGTGGTAGTTCCCGAGGGGCACGCACACGGCCCCGGTCACGTATCCGGCGGCCGTGTAGGTGGTCCCCTCGCACACCCCACCGCTCATCAGTTGCCGCTGTACTCGCGCCCCCGGATCCTCGCGCCGCATCGCGTCGCGCGCCGCCCGCAGGAGCGCGTCGCCCGCAGGATGGAAGGTCGTCGCCGCGTCGCCGACGCGGATCACCGGCCCCTCGCCGATGATTGCGCCCGGCAATTCCCGGCTTGCCTCGATCGACACCACGAGCGCATCGTCCGGCAGGCCTCGACGGGAGGCCAAGGCCGCCGCGCCAACGAGGCCGACCTCCTCCGCGCGCGTGAACACGCCACCTGAATCGGCGCCCACGCCGTCGCGCACGCAACGTGCCAGCCACGCGAGCACGATCGCGCATCCGGCGAGATCGTCCGCCGCCGTCAGGTGGAGGCACCCTGTTGCGGGATCGTGCCGGACCGGGCCGAAGTCGAACGTGCCGAACGCACCCACCGGCACGTCCGCCTCCGACTCGAGGTCGAGTGCCACCCTCGCGTCAGGGTCGCCCGCAAGCGGCGCGGCGCCGATGACCCGGCCGGTCGCATCCTGCCACCGACCCCCACTCGCCGCCGCCCTTTCGTCATCGCGGGAAGGGTCAGCCTCCCTCCAGAAGAGGCGTACCGGCACCGGGTCGACGAACGACTCGGGGCGGATGCTGCCGAGGAGCCTCGCGCGGAGCGGCGCGACATTGGTGATTTCGAGTGCCGGGTGATCCATGTGGGCACTGACCGCGATCGAGCGGTGTGCCGACCCGCCTGGTCCGCGATGCCAGACCTGGAGGTTGCCGTCGTCGTCCGCCTCGACCGCGAGGCCAATCGTCGCGGCGAAGGCATGAACGCAGGCGGCGATCCCGTCCTCGTGATACGCCGCCGTCGGTACCGAGCCAAGCCATGCAAGGATGTCGGCAGGATCCGCCACGTCCCCGAGGAACGCCGGTGGCTTGTCGAGGGCGGCGGCGATCTGGATGCTCATCGGCGCGCAGTATCGCACCGGGGGAGGCCCTTCCCTCTCCCGCCTCGGCGTTGGGGGTGCTCGTGGCGCCCCCACCATCGTTATCCGCGTAGGCGACCCCTCTCCCGCCGTAGCGTCGGCAGGCACTAATCGCAGCAGATGGGAGGGGTGGGTGGTGCTTCCCTCTCCCGCCGCAGCGGGGGAGGGATTGAGGGTGGGGGCCGTCCTGCTCCCCTCTCCCGCCGGCGCGTGCGGGCGCGCATCCGGGTCGCTAGACTGCCAGTAGGCCCTTCGCCTCAAGGATCAATGCGGGAGGCACCCGAGTCGCATGGAACCAATGGCGGGCATGCACACGGGGCGGGGCGGGCGTAGGTCCGCGCTCGCCGGAGGCATCGCGCTCGCAGGCACGGCCGCCTTTCGCGCGACGGGACCCGCCCGCGCCCAAGGCACCTCTCGCGCCACCTGCACCCTTGCTGACGGCGAGGACACGGCGGCGCCCGTCGATTGCTCCGGTGACGACGCGGCGCGTGCAGGCATCGCGGCATCGCTCGTCGCCCGTGCCGACGCCCTCGCCCAAGGGGACCGTGACGCGTTCCTCGCGACGCTTGACCTACGCAACCCGACCTGGCGACGCATCCAGACCGACTATTTCGCGGCGCGTGGCGCCAGCGTCCGGCGGGTGACCTTGCGCGGCACGCCTCGCGCACTGCAAGCAAAACCGCGTGGCTACGTGCGTGCGACGATCGAGTTCGCTCCGCCCGGCGCGAGCGCGACCGAGCCGGGTGCCGGCTCCAGCCGCGCCTCATGGGTCTTCTCGCGCGGTGACGATGGCACGTGGCGCCACGCCGAGCCGCTCAACGAGGAACTTGGCCCGCGACGAACTGATGATCGGGGCCTGTTCGTGCTCTCCTACTACGACTGGGACGCCGACGTCCTCGATCGCGTCGCCGCCGTCGCGCGCACCGCATGGGCGAAGGTCGGCCAGTCGCTTCCCTTGCCGGTCGACGTCCGCCCGACGATCTCGCTCAATCCGACATACGCCTCGCACTCCGGCCTTCGCGGGTCCACCACCTGGGCGGCGTACCTCCCTGGTTCGCGGGGCACGGTCCTCCTCCGGTCGCCCGACTCGTACGGAGCCGGAACCGTGCCCATCGGCGAGTCACCTGACGACCAGTTGCTCGTGCCCCTCGCGCATGAGATGACGCACCTCGTCAATGACGCGATCATCTCGATCGTACGCATCCCGCAGTGGATGTCCGAGGGCCTTGCCGAACACGTGGCCGAGCACCTTCGTGCTGGTGATATGGCGGGGGCCGTGCGGAGCGGTCGCACGTGGACCCTTGACAAGGCGAGCGACGTGATCGAATGGGGCGCCGACCCCGCTCGCGACTACACCCCTTCCGACGTCTCGCTCGCCTACGCCCACGCTGCGCACGGCGTGCACTACTTCGTCGAGCGGTTCGGGATGGCGTCGTTCTGGGATCTCGCGCGCGAGTTCGCCACGTCTCGTTCGTGGGACCGCTCCTTCGTGTCAGCCACCGGCACTTCGTGGGAAGCCTTTGGCGCCGACTGGGGGGCGTGGCTCGCGGATCGCTACGGGCGCAGCTGAGAGAACTGGGAGCGTTCCCCTTCGCGTCCCCCGGCCGTCCCTACTGGGGAGCGCTGGCGCCTTGCCGCCGGCGCGACGCCCCAATGCCTCCCCGTCCCCCGGCCGTCCCTACTGGGAATGTCGGCGTCCGTTCGCTACAACGAACCCCCAGCGACGGCCCGGGCGGCGGTGACGACGTTGCGCAACAGGACGGCGGTCGTCATCGGCAACGTCCCCCCGGGCACTGGCGACACCCACGCGGCGACTTGCGACACGCTTGCGAAGTCAACGTCGCCGTGCATCTGGCCATGCGCGTCGACCGTCGTGCCGAAGTCAACGACGACGGCGCCGGGAGCGACCATGTCGCCGCTGATGAGGCCCCGTCGCCCGGCGGCAACGAATAGCAATTCGGCGTCGAGGCAGGCCTCTTTCAGGTTTCGTGTCGCGGTGTGGCACACCGTCACCGTCGCGCCCGCCGTGATCAGCAGTAGCGCAAGTGGCCTCCCGATCACGACACTTCGCCCGACCACCGTCGCACGCGCGCCCCGGACTTCGAGGCCGTGATGGCGGAGCAGTTCCAGGCCACCGAGCGGCGTTGCCGGGACGAGGCCCGGGCGACCCGTCGCGAGCAGGCCGGCCGACTCCGGGGTGACCCCGTCGACATCCTTGCGCGGCGAGAGCGTCGCCCCGACCGCGGCGACCGAGAACGTCGCCGGGAGCGGCATCTGCACGATCACCCCGTGCACCTCATCATCCGCGTTCAGGCGCTCAAGGCATGCGACAAGGTCGTGATCAGTCCCGTCGGCGGGGACTTCGACCAGGCGTGCCTCGATACCGACCCGGCCGCACGCCCGGGAGATTGCCCGGGCGTATGCGCCCGATGACGCGTCCCCTGGGACGATGACCGTCGCCAAGCACGGGGGCCGCCGAAGGACTGCGGTGATCGCAGCCGCTTCGCGCGCAACCGCCTGCCGGATCGCCGCCGACGCGGCCGACCCATCAAGGAGTTGCGCGGTCATTCGGGCCTCCACGCGGTCGGGTCCCGACCCGATGTTTCATCCGCTGCCAGGCCAGCGTGCATCAAGCGTGCTGCATCGCGTTCCAGGCGGCCAGGCACCGGCGCGTGCCTTCCTCCCCGCCCGCCGAAAACGCCGACCCACCGGGGCGTTTCACGAGTTCGTCGTCAAGCGCGCCGTGCACCCGGTAATGCGTCTCGAGGGAGACGAACCCGTCAAACCCGTCGCGGCGCAAAGTCTCGAGTTGTGCCGGGATCCCGACTGCGCCCTCGCCGAGGACCGTCGCCGCGTGCCCGCCATCCGGTGACGGCAGCGCATCCTTGACATGCACGTGCGCGACATGCCCGCGCACGCGTGCGTACCCGGCGCCAACCGCATCCGCCTCGCCCGACCAGTACGCGTTGCACGGGTCCCACAACGCACGGACGGACGAGTTGCCGAGACGGTCGAGGAACGAGGCGATCTCGTGCGACGTCGCGACGTTGCACGTGTGTTCGTTCTCGATCACCAGCGTCAGCCCCGTCCCCTCCAGCACGCGGATCGCGACCGCGAAGTGGTCAGCGATCTCGCCTACCCGTGCCCCGGGGTCATCCGCACGCCAGAAGGTGAAGGCGCGGACGAGGCGGGTGTCGAGGGCATGCGCCGCTTCGATGCATCGCCGGAGGATGTCGAGGTGTTCTGCGACCTCCGCCGGGTCGTCCAGGTTGCACTTGAACACTGGCGAGGCCAAGCTGGCGACGACGAGGCCACGACCCGTGGCGGTATCCCGCACCCGCCGAAGCTGGTCCGGTGTCATGCGGTCGATCCGCACGTCCCAGGCCGTCCGAACCTCGATGCCGTCGAGGCCAAACGCACTGGCCATCTCTACCGCGACGTCGAGGTCCTGGGAGATCTCATCAGTAATGACTGCACGCCTGAACATGGCGGCCAGTGTAGCGGAGACACCCGTCGCTTCTGGCCCCGGGTCCGCCGGCATCCCTGCCCGCTCCGCCCACGTCGTGCCTCCCCCACTCGGGTTGGCGCGGGCCATGTCCGTCCCACTTCTCCACCCGTGAGAACTTTTCCGCAAGCGCCGGACGACGCGTACGCGGATGACGAGGGAATTTTCGCTCCGACCTGCTCCGGAGCCGCGACGGTCGCCTATCGGGTCGACCGACTGAACGTCACCCGAACCCGAACGGGTCCTGGCGGCGCACGATGATCGTGATGCCATGGTCGCGCGCGAGGGTGTCGACGAGGCGACGGTCACTTCCTGACAGCCCACCAGCGGA
The DNA here is from genome assembly GCA_945865725.1 of Thermoflexus hugenholtzii JAD2. GTDB lineage: Bacteria > Chloroflexota > UBA11872 > UBA12225 > UBA12225 > CAILQO01. Next base: position 50,705 of record CAMBEO010000003.1, read on the forward strand.
ACCCGCACCGCCGAAGGGGTCACGACCGCCCAGGCGGCGGTCAAGGATCACGACGACGACTGCCTCGTATCGCGTGGCGAGGAGGACCGCGTCCGCGATCGCCGCTTGCGCCGGTCGCGCGTCCTGCCTCAGGACACACAGCGTGACCGCGACGCCGCCGGCGGTCCGTAAAGGGCGCGGCCGCTGGGCGCCCCCGCCAAAAAGGTCGAGCGGCGCCTGATCGGTCGGCCGGGGCGCGTCGCCCGGCCGAAACGCCGCGAGGTCCGGCACGACCCGCATGCCCAGGAACCCGGCCCCTGGTGGGTCGGCACCCCCGTCGCCGGTGACCACCACCTCGGACCCGTCGCCCAAGGCCTCGCGAACCGCGCGCGCCGCATCCTCTCGCAGGTAAACCGGGCCGGCATGCTGCGGGTCGAACTCGCCAATCTCTAGCGCCTTCACGACGGCGGCCACTCGCTCGTCAATGTCGGCGGTGTCGTCCGCGCGGCGTGCTGCCATGCTTCGATCGTAGCGACGGCGACGATCAAGGGCAACCGCGCGGGGACCACCGATGGGGATCGGGATTCGGCGCCCCCTTCGTCCCCCTCCAGGCGTGGCGCGGCTACACTTCGCTCGATGGCCGAAGTCCTTTGCTCCAGATGCGGGCGGCACGCGCCCGGGCTCGATGAACCGCCGCTTGCCGGCGCGCGCGGCGCCACCGTCGTGGCGAGGGTCTGCGCCGCCTGCTGGGGTGAATGGGTCGAGGAGTCGAAGCTGCTGATCAACCACCACGGGATCGAGGTCGCCGACCCGCAGCAGCGCCAGCGCCTCTACCCGATCATGGCCGAATATCTCAAGATCCCCGGCCTCTGACGCGCAAACCTCCCGGTGACGTACACTTCGGGCCAATGCCCCGTGGGCCAGTCGTGTTCGCACGGTCGGCAGGCGGGATCCCTGATGCGGTCGCCCGGGCACGCGCGTGCCCGCACCCGCCATCGACCAGGCGGCGCGTGGGGCTGTCCCGACCGCTTCCTTCAAGGAGAATTCGCGTGCTGAGGATGCGTCTGACGCGCTTGGGAGCAAAGAAGCGCCCGAGCTACCGCGTGATCGTGACCGAGAGCGACTACCCGCGCGAGGGCCGTCACGTCGAGATCCTCGGTCACTACGACCCGATGACCACGCCGGCGACGGTCAAGCTCAAGACTGATCGCGCCGTCACGTGGCTCCTGAACGGCGCGCAGCCGTCCGACCGCGTGCGGATCCTCCTCCGCCATGCGGGCGTCCTCAAGGCGTGGGAAGCCGCGCGGATTGCCGCCAAGAAGGCCCGCAAGGAAGCCGACGCCGCCGCGGCCGCGCAGTCCTCCTGACCCGTATCGGAGCGTCACCCATGAAGCCGCTTGTCGAGTTCATCGCCCGCGGCCTCGTCGACGAACCCGACGAGGTCGAAGTCCGGCAGCGCGAGAACGGCCGGATCCTCGTCGTCTCGCTCGCCTGCGCGCAGGCGGACACCGGCAAGGTCATCGGCAAGGAGGGCCGCGTCGCGAAGGCGATGCGCGCCATCCTCGCCACGGCGGCAAATCGCCGGCGCCGCCGCGCCATCCTCGAGATCGGCTGATGGCGGCGGCCCCTCGCCGCCTCGGCATGCCCGCGCGGCTTCGCATGGCCCCCAGCCTGGCCCGGGGTGCCCGTCGGCCCGTGGTCGAACGGGTTCCCGCCCCGCTGCCCGAGCCGCCCGCGCCATCCATCGTCCCGCCCGCCAACGGGCTTGACGGGTGCATCGCCGTCGGTCAGGTCATGGGTGCCTTCGGCCCGCGCGGCGACGTGCGCGTCCAGCCGTTCAGCGACCATCCCGAGCGGTTCAAGGCGATCAAGCGCCTCTTCATCGGTGACGCCCTCGTGCCTGCCCGCATCCTCGGGCGTGGCGTCCACGGCCTTGGGATCACCCTGCGCCTCGACGGCATCACCACCCGGGAACATGCGAAGGGGCTCTTCGGCTCCCTCCTCTACGTCCCCGAGGAGGAAGCCGTGACGCTCCCTCCCGGCGAGTATTTCGTCCACCTCCTGATCGGGTCGGGGGTCGTCACCGACGAGGGCGAACACTTGGGTACCGTGACCGAGATCCTGCGCACCGGCAGCAACGATGTCTACGTAATCGCCGGCCCGCGCGGCGAGGTCCTTGTCCCGGTGATCCCCGACGTGGTCAAGCGCGTCGATCTCGAGGCCCGGACGATCCACGTCACCCTGATGCCCGGTCTCATCGACTGACACCCGTGGGCGGGCCCGCCGACGACCGATGCGGATCGACGTCCTGACCCTCTTCCCGGACATGGTCCGCGACCCCCTGCGCCACAGCATCGTGGCCCGTGCGACGGCCGCCGGGATCGCCGAGGTCTGCGTCCATGACCTGCGCGACTGGACGACCGACCGGCGCCGCACCGCGGACGACACCCCGTACGGCGGTGGTGCCGGGATGGTGATGACCCCCGGCCCCCTGGTGAAGGCGATCCGCGCGGTGTCGGACGGCGCAAGCCCGGCCCCGCTCCGCGTCCTGCTGTGCCCGCAAGGCGAACCCTTGACCCAACGCCTGGTCGCCGAACTTGCCGCGCACCCGCGCCTCCTCCTCGCCTGCGGACATTACGAGGGCATCGATGAGCGGGTGCGGCAGACCGTCATCGACCGGGAGGTCTCGATCGGCGACTTCGTCCTCTCCGGCGGCGAACTCGCGGCCCTTGTCATCGTCGATGCCGTGGTCCGCCTCCTGCCGGGCGCTCTTGGTTCGCCCGAATCAGCCATCGACGAGAGCCATTCGGACGGCCTCCTCGAATACCCGCAGTACACCCGCCCGCCGGCCTTCGAAGGGATCGACGTGCCCGACGTCCTCCTGTCCGGACATCATGGCCGCGTGGATGTCTGGCGGCGCGCGCAGTCGATTGCGCGTACGCGCGAGCGCCGGCCGGACCTCTACGCCCGCTGGTGGGTCGCCGACCGTGTCGACCGGGCGATGGCCCCACCACCGCGGAAACGGCGCCGTCGCACGCCCCCGTCCACGCCCATCGACGGGGCCTGACTGGTAGACTTGCCATCTAGTGGGTCCGGCCGAGGCCGCGATCCGATCCTTGCACGCGCGGTGGCAGGCCATGTCACGCCGCCCCACGGTCACGTGCGCCCCCGGAGACTCCGACCATGGCGAACGTCATCGACGAACTCAACCGCGAGCAGTTGCGCACCGACGTCCCGCAGTTTGGGCCGGGCGACACCGTGCGCGTCCAGGTGAAGGTCACCGAAGGCACCCGCGAGCGCCTGCAGGCCTTCGAGGGCGTCTGCATGCGCTACAAGGGCGGCAGCGTGCTTACGCGCTTCACCGTCCGCAAGATCTCCTCGGGGATCGGCGTGGAGCGGACCTTCCTCCTGCACTCCCCGAAGATCGACCGAATCGAGGTCGTCCGGCGAGGCAAGGTACGGCGCGCCCAGCTGTACTACCTGCGCGGCCTGACCGGCAAGGCGGCTCGGATCAAGGAACTGCGACGCCGCTGATCCGTCGTCTCGGCGACTTGCACCACGAGGTGGCCCTCCTCTCGGCGGGCCACCGTTCCCTTGTCGGCATCGACGAGGTCGGGCGCGGCGCCTGGGCAGGTCCGGTCGTCGCTGGTGCCGTCTCGGTCCCCCTAGCCGCCTACGCCGACCCCGCGATCCTTGCCGGCGTCGACGACTCGAAGCGCCTGTCCGCATCGCGCCGCGAGCGTCTCGCGTCGGAAATCCGGGGTGTCGCCTCAGCCGCCGTCGGGTGGGTCGACCCACGCACGATGGATGCCCTCGGCGCGGGCGAGGCGACGCGCCTGGCGATGCGTGCCGCCCTCGCCGCCCTCGCCACGAGCGACCGGGATGGCGCCGTGGAAGGCCTCGGGTGGCATGCCCGCCGCGTGTCCGGTCCAGCCATCCTCGCCGACGTCGTCCTCGTCGACGGACATCCGATCGACGGCATCGCCGCCCCCCAGCGCGCCTTCATCAAGGGCGATCGCCTGTGCCTTGCCATCGCCGCGGCCAGCATCGTCGCGAAGGTCGCGCGCGACCGGTACATGACCGCCCTCGCCCACCCGTTCCCGGCGTACGGCTTCGACCGCCACGCGGGATACGGCACGCGCCAACACTTCACCGCCCTCCTCCGCCACGGGGTGACGCCCCAGCATCGCCGACGATTCCAGCCGGTACGCCACCTTGACCAGTGCGCCGCGACGTCTACCCGCGCCCTCCCGCCGGGCGCCGACCGGTCGCCGCGGATCCCGTTGCAAGGGCTTGCAGGGGCATGGACACCACGATGACGGGCCGCCTGACGTCGCGGCAGCGCACGGGCCAGGCCGGCGAGGCCATCGCCGCGACGTACGCGCGCCAGCGAGGGTGGCAGGTCCTCGAGTCGAACGTGCGCCTGCCTTCCGGAGAGATCGACCTCGTGGTCCGCGACGGCGACGAAATCGCCCTCGTCGAGGTGCGGACCCGGCATTCGGACGCGTTCGGCACCGGAGCCGAGAGCCTCACGACGCGCAAGCGTGCCCGGATGGCGGCCTGTGCGTTCGAGTACCTCCTCGCGCGGGCGATCGACCCGGACACGGCGCGATGGCGCGTCGACCTGGTCGCCATCGTCCTCGTCGCGGGAGGCACGCCCCGCGTGGAGCATCTTCCGCATGTCCTCGCCGGATAGCCCGGTGCCGGGCACGCGCGTCGTCCGACGTCGCCCTCGGGGGGTCAGCGGCGAGCGCCGGTGGTTCCTGACCGCGATTCGCGGCCAGTTGGCCGGCGCGCGGATCCTCGGCTACGTCGCGATAGCGGTCGCCATTGGCGCCGGGGCGTGGTGGATCATTGGCACTACCGGGTCACCGGTCGTTGGCGCGGGTTTCATCGCCCTTGGCGCCGTCCTCGGGGCCGCGATCTGGTCATTCGCCGGGTTGATGCGGATGATCGGCGGGGCACCTGTCAGCGGGCGGTTGCCTGCAGTCCCGCCTGGAGTACCGGTCGCGCCATCGGCGCCGCCGCTTCCGCACCCCACCCGCCGAACTCCCTGAGCACGACGACCGCGACGCGCGGCGCATCCAACGGGGCAATCCCGACAAACCATGCGTGGTCGGGGCGCCCGGGCACGCTCTGCCCCGTGCCGGTCTTGCCCCCGACCCGGACCCCCGTGATCGCCCCGGCTCCCGAGAAGCCGTCATCCACGGCCAGGCCCATCATCGCCCGAACCGCGCCCGCCGTCGCCGGGGTGACCGCGCGCCCCAGCGAGGCCGGATGAGTGCGCCGAACCGTCGCCACGCCCCCATCGACCTGCGCGACGACCTCCGCGACGATCCACGGGCGAGGCACGTCACCGTCCCGAGCGATCGTCGCGGCGATTACCGCCACTTGGAGTGGGGACAGGAGCAGCTCGCCCTGGCCGAACGCGGTCGACGCCAGCAGCGACGGCGGCATCGGGCTGGTCCTCCCGACGCTCGTCGCACTGGTGTCGATCCCGAGGGGCAGGGCAGTGCCGATGCCAAATCTCCCGGCGTAATCGCGCAGGCGCGCCTCGCCAATCTTTCCACCCACCTCGGCGAACACGACGTTCGAGGACCATGCAAACGCGCGCGCGAAGTCGAACGTCGGACGCGGCGGGCGCATCGCGTCGGTGACCCGGAACCCGTCGATGGTCACCTCACCCGTCGGGTCGCTGGTGATGGTTGCCAGCGTCATCACGCCCGAGTCGATCGCCGCGGCCGCCGTCACGACCTTGAAGGTGCTGCCCGGCACGTACAAGCCCTGCGCGGCCCGGTTCACCAGCGGCTTGGCCGGATCAGCGAGCAGCGACGACCACCGGGCGTCGATCCCCTCCACCGGCAGGGGCGGGTTGCTTGCCATCGCCAGCACGGCACCCGTTCGCGTGTCGAGGGCAATGGCGGCGCCAGCGGCGTCGCCGAGGGCCGCAGCCGCCGCGGCCTGCACGTCCGGGTCGATCGTCAAGCCCACGTTCGCCCCGCGACCGGGCAATCGCGCCACCTGCCGCACGAGGTCGCCGTAGGAGAGCGGCGCGCCCGTCCCCGTCAAGGCGGCGTCCTCGGCGCGTTCGACCCCCGAGGTCCCGTAGCGTGCCGACCGGTAGCCGACGACATGCCCCAGCGATGGCACCAGCAGGTGACGCGTGCCGTCCGCTCGCGATTCGACGACGACGTTCCCGTGCCGGTCGACGATCTGCCCTCGCATCGCATGCCGGCCGTCCTGGGCGAGGCGCGGGTTCTGGGGCGCGGCCGCGAGCGCGCCCGACGCGACCGCCTGCCAGTACCCCGCGAACGCCGCGAGCACGCCGAAGAGTGCGAGGAATAGCGTCCCGAGGCTTCGCGCGTGCGCCCCCATCGCGCCTGGCGACCCGGTGGTGGCTGCCCCGGGACGATCGCCCGCTTCCTCGTGGGACGCACGCAAGAGCAGGCCCAGCAACAGCCACGACGCGAGCATCGACGATCCGCCATAGCTGACGAACGGCAGCGTCACGCCGGTCAGGGGGATCAGCCGCACGTTTCCGCCGACGATCGTCACCACCTGGAAGGCGATGACCGCGGCCAGCCCGGCGGCGAGCAGCTGCCGGAACGGGTCGCGCGCGCGCATGGCGATCCCAAGCCCAGAGGCGACGAGGACCGCGTACGCCAGGACCAGTGCAAGGCTTCCCGCCAGCCCGGCCTCCTCGGCGAAGGCCACGAACGGGTAGTCCGTGTGGGCCGCCGGCACGTAGAGCGGGTAGCCGTTCCCGAGGCCCCGACCCGCGATCCCTCCCGACGCCATCGCATACATCGCCTGCACGATCTGGTACGACCGTCCCAGCGGATCGACCCACGGGTCAAGCCACACCTCCACCCGCAAGCGCACGTGCGCGAACAGGCGGAAGCAGGCGTACGCGCCGACCCCGAAGACCGCGACCGATCCGACGACGTATCGCGCCCGGCCGATCGCGACGTGGAGCATCGCGAGGAAGGTGGCGTAAAAGAGCAGCGCCGACCCGAGGTCCCGTTGCACCACGAGCAGGACCAGGCACCCGCCCCACATCGCGACGAGCGGGATGAGCCAGGCGATGGGCGGCACCGGCACGCCCCACAGGCGCGATGGCGCGACGAGCAGCATCGCCCGCTTCTCGGTCAGGTAGCCCGCGAGGAACAGGACGAGCACGATCTTGAGGAGCTCGCTCGGCTGGAACACGTAGCCCAGGAGGCCGAGCCAGAGGCGGTCACCGCTGCCGTTCAGGTCACGCCCGGCGACGAGCGTCAGGGCGACCAGGGCGATCCCGGCCACGAGGATCGCGTACTTGAAGCGCTCGAGGTGGCGGGTCTCCCATGGCCCGGCGGCGACCACGACGGCCCCGGTCGCCCCGAGCGCGACCCACGTCGCCTGCCTCGCGGCGGCGTCCGGTACCAGCCGGGTCACGATCACGATCCCGACGCCCACGAGGCACGCCACGACCGGGAACGTCACCTGGTCGCCCCGGTTCCCGGTTGCCACGAGCATCAGGTGGGTAACCACCAGCGTCGCCCCGACCGCGTACGCGGGCCAGAAGCGCGCGTCGTCAAGTGCGCGTTCCCACGTCACGGCAAGCGTCGCTACCCCGAGGGCGAGCACCACCAGCGCGACCGCGAGCAGCCCGGTCTCCGTCCACCGGGCCGCCGGCCGAACGACGGGCATCCATCCGGCACGTCGCACCTGCCTGCGAGGACCCTGCCCGATCATCGCTGGCCCGCTGGCCGCGGCGCCAATGCCTCGTACCGCCACGCCAGGCCACCGGTCCGGATCGTGTCGCCATGGCGGAGGCGCACGGGCGCGTCGACCGACCGGCCGTTGACCGTCGTCCCGTTCCGGCTCCCGACGTCAGACACCTGCCAGCCATCGCCTGACGCCTCAAGGCGCAGGTGGTGTGACGACACGCCGTCGTCGCGCACCACGATGTCGTTCGCCGGTCCGCGGCCGAGCGTGGAGGCACGTCCGACCAGCGGCACCGCGCGACCGGCGTCATCACCGCCATCGCCCGCCTCGACAAGCACGAGGCGCGACACCCCGCGCACGGGTGGGGCCGCGCCAGCGAGCGCCCGGCGAAGGGCGAGGAGCGCGACTGCGACGAACACGTACAGCGAGACCGCGAACGCCAGCCGCAGGATGAGGACGAGCGCTTCCGCGCCGGCCAGCCCGGTCACGAGCGACGTCTCGCGCCCTGGTGCCGGCCAGTGCCTCCCTCTCCCGTTGGTCCGCGGGCATCCTTGCCCGCCGGGGTGGGGTCTGGGTGCTTCCCTCTCCCGCCGCAGCGCGGGAGTGGATGGGGGGTGGCGCTTCCCTCTCCCGCCGCAGCGGGGGAGGGACTGAGGGTGGGGGCTAGGGACTGAGGGTGGGGGTCCTTCTCCCCTCTCTCGCCGCAGCGTTGGGGGGGCGCTTCTTGCGGCAGATGGAAGGGGGCCTCCGCCCTTGCGAGAAAAGTCACGATCGGTCGCCCTCACCGACCCGCATGGACACGTCACCGAACTGCACCAGGCCCCCCGGGCGCACGACCGCGTGTCGGACCCGTCGACCATCGACCACCGTCCCGTTTGTGCTGTCCAGGTCCTCGATCTCAAGCGCCGGCCCAGTGCTCGCCACTTCAGTCCAGGCGACCGTCGCGTGCCGTCGCGAGACGCTCCCATCCTCGAGCACGACGTGGCACGCGCGGTCCCGCCCGACGTCCAGGCGCGTGCCGCGGGCGACCTGCCACGTGGCACCATCGAGCGCCGAAAGCGTGAGGGATCCCGCCACTGGGGCTGGCACGCGGCCGCTTGCGGGGCGCGCCTCCACGACCGGCATCACGCGCGTCGCACCCGGTGCCTCGCCCGGCGGGGGCGCCTCGTGCGTCGCGACGACCGTCGCCCGGCCCGACGGGTGCCCCGCGGCGACGCCGATGACCACGCGCGGCGCGCCGGCGAGGCGGTAGCCTCGACCCGACGCCTCCGTCTCGACAAACCGTTCGAACTCGCGTTGCAACGCGTCCACGATGCCCGCCATCGCGGCGTGGTCGGCCTCCGCCACGGTGACCTCGTACCGGTTCGGCGCGAGCGGGCGGTCCCCCGTCACCAGGATCGCGTCGTCCATCGCGACCACCAGTCGGCGCGCGATCTCCACTGGTTGGACGCGTTGGCCGGTCAGCCAGCGGGCGGGGCCCTCGACGGCCGCCTGCAGCCAGGATTCCAGTCTCGTGAGCGCGCTCACCCTTCCTGTCCCCTTCGCGCGTGCGCGCGTCCGCACCCTCGAACGGGCGGGGCATCACGCGGGGCGACGCGACCGTGTCCTGCCTCCGGCGCCTCCCGTCGGCCATGTGGGAACATGTGTGCAGTGGGAGACATGAGTGGAGTGGCTTGGCGCGACGCGTGACGTCGTCATCATCGCAGTCGCCTTGACCTCGCTGGCCGCCAACGTCGCCCTCATCGTCCTCGCGTGGCGGATGTGGGTCCTCGTCAAGTCGCTTCGCGAGGAAGTGGCGCCGATCCTCGAATCGGTCAGGCGCACCAGCGAGACCGTCCGGGGCACCAGCACCGTCGTCGGCGATGCCGTGATCCGGCCGGTGGCCCGGCTCGCGGGCATGGCGGCGGCCGCGCGGACCTTTTCCGTCAACATGGGCACCATCCTGCGCGGAGGCTTGCGATGAGCGGTCGCGACCCCTGGTTCGCCGCCGGTCTCCTCGCCGGCGCCCTCGTCGCGATCGCCATCGTCTGGCTGTTTGCCCCGGAAGCCGGGCGAGCCCTCGTCGCCCGGTTGAAGCACGAGGTCCGCCGGACCCGCGACGAGGCCCGCGTCGCCGGCAAGCGCACCGAGGCCGAGATCCTCGACCGCTATCGCGACGTGCGTGCGCGGGCGACCGAGCCGATCTCCCCGATGCCGATCCGCGCGTGAGTTCACGGTGAGGCAACTCGTCATCTGGGTCGCCGGCGCCGTCGGCGGCACCTTCATCGCCAGCATCGCCATCGGCATCGCCGCCGTGGAACTCGGCGGGCGCGACGCCGTCATCATCGGCCGCGACCTCGGGGTATTCCTGATCGCCCTCATGACGTGGATCGCCGCGGTGGTCGGGTTTGCCATCTGGTTCGGCCTCGCCGCCGGAACCGGAGCGGCCACCGGGCCTCTCGTGCGCGCCCTTCGCCGGGCCGGGGCCAAGGCGCGCGACGCCGACGAGGCGATCTCCCGGGGCCTCGAGCGTTTCGTCGTCCGCCCCCTCGCGATCGGCGCCGGTGCCGCCACGACGATTGCCGAGGCGCAACGCACCGCGCGAACGCGATCAGGCGACGCCTTCAGGGCGGCGGTGCGTGCCGTCCGGGACGCCTTCGCTGAACTCCGCGAGCATGCGTCATCGTTCCGGCCAACCAGCAAGGTCAACGTCCGCACTGGGGTGCCTCCCCCGCCGGACGTGCCCTGACCGAGAGCGCTCGCGCGCCTACTGGGTTGGCGCGGGCACGGGGACGGCCCCCTTCCATTGGCCGCAAGCGCCCCGCGCTGCGGCGGGAGAGGGAAGCACGGCCCCCACCTTAGTTACCCGAGTACTCGGTCCCTCCCCGCCAGGGGGGACGCCGGTCGTCCTGCCCGGGCCATCGCGATCTCACCAAACACGGTCAACGCTTGCCCGACGACTTGGTGCATGTCGTAGTACTGGTACGTCGCAAGCCGCCCGGCAAAGAACGTGTCGGGGGTCTGTTGCGCGAGTTCCCGGTACTTCCGGTACAGGGCGGCATTCTCCGGGCGCGGCACCGGGTAGTAGGGGTCGCCTGTCGCGCGCGGGAACTCGTAGACGACCGACGTCCGTGCGTGGGCCTGCCCCGTCAGGTGCTTGAACTCGGTCCGGCGAGTGTAGTCGTGGTCGTTCGGGAAGTTCACGACCGCAACCGGTTGCACGCGATCCACCGGCAACGTCTCGTGCCGGAACTCCAGCGAACGGTATGGCAGCTTGCCGAACTGCATCCCGAAGAACTCGTCGATTGGCCCCGTGTAGACCATCGTCTGGAACGGTACGACGCCGATCAGCTCGCGATAGTCGACCCCCAGGCGAACGGTGATGTTCGGGTGCGCCAGGATCCGCTCGAACATCGCCGTGTAACCGTCGCGCGGCATCGCCTGGAAGCTGTCGGTGAAATACCGTACGTCGTCATTGGTGCGAGGCGCGATCCGGGCCAGGACGCTCGCGTCGAGCTCCGAGGGGTCGAGGCCCCACTGCTTGCGCGTGTAGTTGCGGACGAACTTCTCGTAGAGGGCGCGCCCCACCTTGGAGACGACGATGTCTTCCGAGTTGCGCACCTGGGCCACTGGTTCCGCGACCGACGCAAACCACGCCGCGCACGCCGCCTCGTCCGGCAGTTCCAGGCCATACAACTGGTTCACCGTCGCCCGGCTGATCGGCACGGGCAAGAGTCTCCCGTCCACCTGCGCAAGCACGCGGTGCTCGTACGGGCGCCATTCGGTGAACTGGCTCAAGTACGCGACGACGCGCGCCGCGCTCGTGTGGAATATGTGGGGCCCGTACTGGTGGACGAGGATCCCCGCCTCGTCAAGGTGGTCATGTGCATTGCCGGCGACGTGCGGGCGCCGGTCGCAGACGAGGACGCGCTTCCCCGCTTGGCTCGCCAGGCGCTCGGCGATGACGGCCCCCGCGAACCCCGCCCCGACGACGAGGACGTCGACCCCCCTGACCTGTCCGACGCGCGGCACCGACCACGGGACGGCCCCCACCCTCGTTATCCGAGTACTCGGTCCCTCCCCCGCTGCGGCGGGAGAGGGAAGCACCACCGCCCCTCCCCCGGGGGACGTGGTTGCCCGCGGACCAACGGGAGAGGGAAGCACTTCCCCCACCCTCAGTCCCTCCCCCGCTGCGGCGGGAGAGGGAAGCACCACCGCACGTCCGCGAACGCGGCGTCCATCTCGCGATCCATCGCGCCGGCGATCGCGTCCCACGAATGGGCGCGCAACACCGCTTCCTCGCGGTCGATCCGCGCGCGGCGCTGGTCAGGTTCCTCGACGAGTGCCCGGTCGATCGCATCGACAAACGCATCCGCATCACGCGCGATCGTCACGACCTCCCCAAAGGCGCGCACGACGTCCGTGACCGGCGTCGAGACGATCGGACGGTGCGCGGCCATGTATTCGAGGGTCTTGGTGGGCGAGATGAATCGCGTCGCGTCGTTCAAGGCGAACGGCATCATGCAGGCGGCGAACTCCTTCAAGTAGGCGGGAAGCGTCGCGTATGCCTTCTGCCCGAGGTACGCGATGTTCGGCGCGACCGGCAAGTCCGCCCGGTCGACCTTGACCACTGGCCCGACCATGGCCCATGTCACCCCCGGCCGGCGCGCCGCCACCTCGCGGAGGAGGTCGTAGTCGATCCGCTCGTCGATCACGCCGACGTAACCGACGCGTGGCACGGGCCAGGCCTCCAAGTCGCGTGGCACGGGCAAGGCTGGCGACAACGCCTTTCGGAAGTGGTCGACCTCGACGCCGCTCGAAAATGTCCGGACGCGTGCGTGGCGCCGTGCCTTCGCCTCACCAAGGCTCGCGCCACCAGCAAACGTGATCGCCGCCCGGCGAAGGAGCGACGCTTCACGGTCTGCCAGCCCCGCCGGCGCAAACCGGAACAGCGTCAACTCGTCCATCGCGTCGTACGCGATGCGAACGTTGCGCAACCGGTCGATGGCCGGCAGGAGCATCGGCGTGTAGAACCACGCGACCGGATCCTCGAGGCCCTCGTCGTCAACGAGGGCCTCGACGAGGCGCGCGTACGCCGCGTCCAGGACGGGCCCGCCGCCGGGACCGGGATCCTGGCAGACCGGACGCACGACCGTGACCCCGCTAGAGGCAGTCGCCCGGGGCGATCCGGATGGTGCGCGGTCGAACCGTAGCGCCGCGCCGTCCGGTGCCGGACCCGCCGCGTCCTCGAAGACTGGTTCCTCGATGAAGTAGACGCGCCGGTCGCGCGCAAACCTCGTCATCAACTGCTGGGGCCGTTGCCAGACGAAGTCCCAACGCAAGTGCGAGAAGCACAGGATCGGCGGACGCGGTCCCACGGTGCGCTCCGTTCCGCGCCGCGGTGGCGGGCATCGGCCAATCCCCTCCCTCGCGAAGCGCGGGAGTTTTCAGCAGGGGGTGATGGGCGGGCATCGCCGACCCCCGTGGCCCCACAATATAGCGAGGCCCGCGCCGTGACTGGCACGCCGCCTGCCGTCGCCCGTGATCGCGGCGCGAACGAGGACGCCGCGCGCCGCCACCGGTGGTGCGCCCACGCACTGACGGGCCGCCCGCCGATGAACGAACGCGACGTGCGCGCCCTCCTCGACGGCGTCGCCCGGGGCGACATGCCCGTGGACGACGCGGTCCGGCGCTTGCGCGCCCTCGACACGGCTGACCTGGGCTTCGCGCGGGTCGACCGCCATCGCGCCCTTCGCCGGGGCTTTCCTGAGGTCATCTTTGCCCAAGGAAAGACTCCCGACCAGATCGCGTCCATCGCCCGAAGCCTGTACGACAGCGGTTCGCCCGTCCTTGCGACACGATGCGACCCGGACGGTGCCGCCGCCTTGGTCGCGGCGATCCCTGGTGCCACGTACGACCCGGTCTCGCGTTGCGCCGTCGCCGTGCCCCACCCGATCGATCCGGTCCCCGGGCGCGTCGTCGTCGCCACCGGTGGCACGACCGACATCCCGGTCGCCGAGGAGGCCGCGATCACTGCCTCCCTCACCGGCGTCGCCGTCGACCGCCTGTGGGACGTTGGCGTCGGCGGCATCCACCGCATGCTGGCGAATGTCTCGCTCTTTGATGACGCCGATGCGATCATCGCCGTCGCAGGCATGGAGGGTGCCTTGCCGAGCGTCATCGCCGGCCTCGTCGCCTGCCCGGTGATCGCCGTCCCCACCAGCGTCGGGTACGGCGCGGCCTTCAACGGCCTCGCGCCGCTCCTCGGCATGCTCACCGCCTGCTCGCCCGGCGTGGCCGTGGTGAACATCGACAACGGCTTCGGCGCCGGCTACCTCGCCGGGACGATCGCCCGCCGCCTGGCCCGCCCCTGACCGGTGGCGCGCCCCTTCCCGACGGGAGCCCAGACCATGCGCGACTCGACCGACCCTGCGACGCCCGTGATGGCGTATTTCGAGTGCTTCTCCGGCGCGAGCGGCGACATGATCCTCGGGGCCCTCGTCGATGCCGGATGGCCCGTTGCGGCCATGCGCGCCACCTTCGAGGCAGTCGGTCTCGGCGGTTGGGCCCTCGATGTCGCCCCCACCAAGAAGGGCGCCCTTCGAGCGACCCGCGTCACCATCCGCGTGACCGAACCCCAACCCGAGCGGTCCGTTCGCGAGATCGTTCCCATGATCGAGGCAAGCACCCTCGCCGCGACCGTCAAGGCGACAGCCATCGCCCTCTTCCGCGAGCTTGCCGACGTGGAGGCACTACAGCACGCGGACGAGCCGGAGAACGTGCACTTCCACGAGGTCGGAGCCGTCGACTCGATCCTTGACATCATCGGCGCGGTCGCCGGCCTCGAAGCCCTGGGCGTCAATCGCGTTCGCGTGTCGCCGATGAACGTCGGCGGGGGCTTGGTGAACACGCGCGACGGCATCCTTCCCGTCCCCGGGCCAGCCACCATCGAGGTCCTGCGGCGACGCGGCATCCCGATCTACTCGACGGAGTACGGACCCGAGTTCCTCACCCCCACGGGCGCCCTCGTCCTCGCGTGCCTCGCCGACGACAGCGGCCCCTTCCCCGCGATGACCGTCACGCGCATCGGCTACGGCGCCGGCCAGAAGGACTTCCGGATCCCGAACGTCCTGCGGGTCTCCATCGGTCCTGCCCTCCCCGGTCCCGACCCGGTCGGACGCGTCCGCGCGGCCCTTGCCGCCATCGACCCGGTTCGCGCCAGTGCGGACCACGGCCCGCATGAGCCTCAAGCGGTGCCTGACGTCGGGTTGGATGACCACGGGCACGACCACGGGCACGGGCACGACCACGGGCACGGGCACGGGCACGGGCACGACCACGGGCACGGGCACGACCACGGGCACGGGCACGGGCACGACGGCGAACACGGGCAGGGCGCCTCTTTAAATTGGCCGCAAGCGCCCCGCGCTGCGGCGGGAGAGGGGAGAACCGCCCCCTCTCACTTCCGAGGTGTCGCACCGGTGACGAGTTCCGTGGACGCCGAACGCCTCGGGTACCTCGAGGACGAGGTGGTCCAACTCGAGACGAACGTCGACGACATGAGCGGCGAGTGGTTCGGTTACCTCTCCGAGACCTTGATGGCCCGGGGTGCCCTCGACGTCACCATGCTCCCGGCGACGATGAAGAAGGGGCGACCTGCGACGGTGATTTCCGTCCTCGTGCGCCCCGAACGGGCTGAAGAGGCGATCACCGCCCTGTTCCGCGAGACGACTACCTTAGGCGTGCGCGTGGGTTCAACCAGGCGACTGATGCTTCCCCGGCGGTCCGACGTGATAGAGACCGAGTACGGCACGATCCGCGTCAAGGTCGCGTTGCACGGAACGGTCGTCCGCGGCATCGCACCCGAGTACGAGGACTGCCGGGCCGCGGCCTCCCGCGCCGACGTGCCCCTTCAAGTTGTCATGGCCGCCGCGTCCGACGAGTGGCGACGCCGGCTCCGCACGGCCTGACGACACCGCCGGGCCTACTGTTGGGGGATGGTCCGGTGCAAGAGGCGCGCCATGAACGAGACCGGGTCAGCCGGGTTAGGGTTCCGCCTGATGAACTGCGCGACCACGGCGGACGGGTGGAGGCGTAGCAGGTCGATCACCGTGTCGCCACTCAAGTCCCCGAAGCGGTACTGGGCTAGCACGACGGCGTGGTCGGCGTGTGCCCTCATCGCCGCGTGGCTCGCCGCCTCGTAGCGCAGGATTGCCTCGGCTTCACCCGGCCCGCCGTACCAGTGCATGTCGACCAGGATCCGGACGCGCCCGGACGTCCTCATGTCGCATGAATCAGTCAGGTGGCGCGCAACCAGCCGGTACGGGTCAAACGTGCCCTGTCCGACGGTACGTGCCGGGCCGATGTCATCGAAGCGAAGGCGCCCGGACTCGAATGCCTGGTCAGGGTCGATCCCCTCGCCATCCAGGTACTCAAGCAGTCCCGGTGCCTCCGGCACGAGTGCAACGCAGCGATCACCCGCCCGCAGCCCGTCACGCACGAAAGCGCGCGCCGTCGCTTCCGCATCGTGCGTCGTTGTCGCCAACTGGCACGCATGCGCCGCTACCTCTACGGTGGCGCGCCGCCCTCCCGCCTCCAACACGATCATCCGCCCAACCCCCACCCCGACCGCAACCCGCCGCACGGCGGGACGTAGACTCCCTCGCCAGCGTATCGCGCCCCGAGGACGCGACGGACGAGGACGAGCCCATGGCCACCCGCACCATCGAACCTGGCGGCACCATCGCGATGCCCGCCGAAGCCTATCGCCTTACGACACCTCCCGGCACCAGCATCGACCTGGCCGGTGTCGCCCTGCAAAGCCTGGATGCGTCCGTCGCGACGATGGACCGCAGTGCCGTCGGCCGCCTGCACGGCAAGCGAGCGACCCTGCGATTCAGCGCCGTGGCCACCGCCATCACTCGCACCCTTGAAGCCAACTGGTCGTCCTTCGGCGCCGCGATCGCTGGAAAGGTCGAAGGCAGGTTCCTGGCCGCCCAGTGGCTGATCGGAGGGGTCGTCAACGTCGACACCATCTACGCCGTGGTCGTCGTCTCACCGCGCGTCACGGGCAACATCCGCGCGGTCATGGGGTTTCGCGGCGCCCTTGGCCTTGGCCTCGGCCTCGGGATCTCGTCAGTCGTCGCCCGGTGGGTGCGCGACCGCACCCGCCGGGCATGACCACCGCCGCCTGCGGTCCCTTACAGGTATGCCTCCTGCGTATCGCGGTCGAAGATGTGCATCTTGCTCATGTCGATGACCATTTCGACCTCGTCGCCGATATCGGCCCGGGTCCGTGGGTCGACGCGCGCGACCATCATCTTCTCGCCGGCGAGGAGGTACAAGTAGATTTCCGCGCCGAGCGGTTCGGTGACGTCGACACGAGCGCGCATGCGCGCGTTCTGCTCGACTTCCGGTGGGGCGTACTTCGGCTCGTACAAATCTTCCGGGCGAATGCCGAAGAAGCACTCGCGGCTTCCCTTCGCCGCCAACGGTGCGAGCTTCTCCCGGAACATCGCCGGCACCGGCACGCGGAACGACCCGCAGTCGACCCAGAGGTCGCTCGCGTCGCCCTCAAGCTTCGCGTCAACAAAGTTCATCGACGGGCTACCGATGAAGCCAGCAACGAACATGTTCTTCGGGTGATCATAAAGCACCTGCGGCGAATCGATCTGCTGCAGGATCCCGTCCCGGAGGACCGCGATCCGGCTCCCCATCGTCATCGCCTCGACCTGGTCGTGCGTGACGTAGACGACTGTCGCCTGAAGGCGCTGGTGAAGGCGGATCAACTCCGCGCGCATCTGGACCCGGAGTTTCGCGTCGAGGTTCGACAGCGGCTCGTCCATGAGGAAGACCTTCGGTTCGCGCACGATCGCGCGACCGAGGGCAACCCGCTGGCGCTGTCCGCCGGAGAGCTGCTTGGGCTTGCGCTGGAGGAGGTCCGAAAGGCCGAGCAGTTCAGCGGAGTCCTGAACGCGGCGGTCGATCTCCTTCTTCGGCGTGCGGCGCAACTTCAGGCCGAACGCCAAGTTGTCGTACACGCTCATGTGCGGGTAGAGCGCATACGACTGGAAGACCATCGCGATGTCCCGGTCCTTCGGCGCCACGTCGTTGACGAGGCGGTCGCCGATGTAGATCGCGCCCTCGGTGATCTCCTCCAGCCCCGCGATCATCCGCAGGGTCGTGGACTTGCCGCACCCGGATGGTCCGACCAGGACCAGGAACTCCTTGTCCTTCACCTCGATGTTTACGTCACGAACCGCGGTCACCTCGCCGAATCGCTTGGTGATGTGTTCCAGGGTCACGCTTGCCATGCCGTGTCCTCACGCTAAGTGGACCGTGCCGGATGGGACGCGCCGCCAAGGGGCGACACGCCGCGCACGCGGCTGGTCTGGATGACGATCATGCCGTCCGGCAGCGCCTGAACCTTTCGGCCATCGGCCGCGCGCCACCGGCGTGTCTCGTTGCGCCTGCCTGACGCCTGGCCTCGGTAGCGGGGCCGTGGAGTCTCGACAAGGCGAGCGCCGGGCGGCGCGCTTGGCTCCTGCGTGGCCACTCCCTTGCCCGGGACAGGCAACCCCACTCTGGTCCCGGCGGCGCCCGAGTGTAGCATCGCCCTCGAAGCCGCGGGACGTCGACCGGCGTGCCGTTGCCCGGAGGTATCCCCGGTGTTGATGAGTTGCTCGATCGCGATCGCCGCGGGCCTGAACCCGTACGTCACGACCCTTTTCGTCGCCGCCCTCGCCGGCCTCGCCTCGCGCGTCCATGTCGGCGGCCCGTTCGCGGACCTCGACCCGGTCGCCTGGCGCGTCATGATCGGGATCGCGGCCGTGCTTGCCACCATCGACCTCACCGTCGGCAAGTTGCGCCGGCGGTTCCCCCTGGCCCGTCGCGTCGGCCTCGTCGCCTCGATCCTCTCGGGCGCCGCCGGCGCGGCCATCGGGATCGGTGACGGTGCACCGCCGGAGGTCGCCGCCGTCGCTGGCGCGCTGCTTGCAGGCGTCACCTCGCATGCCGTCACCCGCGTCGCCCGCGCGGCCCTCGCCGGGGGCGGATGGATCCACCTCGGCCACATCCCCGTGATGATGCTCGCCACCGGCATTGCCGCCGTCACCATTCCGCTGACGCTCGCCTTCGGATGGCCGGGGACGATGATCGCCGTGACAGCAGGCGTGGCGTACGTCGCGATCGCCGCGCGCCTTGGTCGGCGTGCGTCCCCGTCGCCCCCAGCCCCGCCGGCGCCTACCGGCTGAGCGACCGCTTAAGGATGTGGAGGTTCTCCAGGGCCAGGCCAGTCCCAAGCGCGACGCATTCCAGCGGTCGCTCCGCGACGTGGCACGTGATCCCGGTCACGTCGGCAAGCAGGCGGTCCAAGTGGCGCAGCAACGATGTCCCGCCGGTCATCACCAGGCCCTTGTCCAGGATGTCCGACGAAAGTTCCGGTGGCGTCCGTTCGAGCACCCACTTGACGGTATTGACGATCTGTTGCAACGGCTCGCTGATGGCCTCGGTGATCTCGTCGGACGTCACCGTGACCGTCTTGGGCAAGCCGAGGATCTGGTCGCGGCCGCGCACCTCCGTCCGCAGCGGCGTGCTCAGCGGCAACGCGGACCCGACCTCGATCTTGACCTCCTCGGCCATGTGGTCACCGATGTTGAGGTTGTACCGGCGGCGGACATAGCCGGCGATGGCCTCGTCGATCCGGTTCCCGCCCACGCGCTCGGACCGCTGGACCACGATCCCGTTCAGGCTGATGACCGCGACTTCGGTCGTGCCGCCGCCGATGTTGACGATCAAGTTGCCCGAGGGGTAGTTGATCGGGACGTTCGCGCCGATCGCCGCCGCCAGCGGCTCCTCGATCAGGAACACCTCGCGTGCGCCGGCCGAGTACGCCGCGTCGGTCACCGCGCGCCGTTCGACGCTCGTCACCCCGCACGGGACGGAAACCATCACCTCCGGCTTCCACAGCCTCACGCGCCCGCAGACGCGGTGGATGAAGTACCGGAGCATCGCTTCCGTCACGACGTAGTCGGCAATCACGCCCGAGCGCATCGGCCGGATCACCTGGATCGTCCCGGGCGTCCGGCCGAGCATCTGGTTGGCGGCATCCCCGACCGCCTCGATCCGGTTGTCGACCGTCGAGATCGCGACGACCGACGGCTCCTTGATGACGATCCCCTGTCCCTTGACGAACACGAGGACGTTGGCGGTTCCGAGGTCGATGCCCAACTGGCGGCCGAACACGCGCGGTTCCTCCGTGTCTCCCCTCCCCCTCCGGGAGGGGGGCTGGGGATCCTTGTCTCCCCTCTCCCCGCGGGAGAATGGGCCAGGGGTGAGGGTAGTGCTTCCCTCTCCCGCCGCAGCGGGGGAGGGACTGAGGGTGGGGGCTGGGGGGTGAGGGTAGTGCTTCCCTCTCCCGCCGCAGCGGGGGAGGGGCTGGGGGTGGGGGCTGGGGGGTGAGGGTAGTGCTTCCCTCTCCCGCCGCAGCGAGGGAGGGGCTGGGGGGCTGGGGGTGAGGGCTGGGGGTGAGGGTGGTGCTTCCCTCTCCCGCCGCAGCGGGGGAGGGACCGAGTACTCGGATAACGATGGTGGGGGCTAGGGAATGAGGGTCCTTGTCTCCCCAACTATATGCAGGCGGCGCCGCCCGGCCCCGGGCCGTCCGCGCTCGCGTGACCTTCGCGTTGCCGGGAGACCCGCCGCTACGCCTCGTCGATCCGCAACACCGCGCCGAGCGACGCGAGTCGCCCCGCGAGGTCCTCGTACCCGCGTTCGGCGTGCTGGAAGTCGGCAATCTCCGTCTCGCCGCTCGCGCACAGGCCGGCGATCGTCAACGCGAGGCCGCACCGCAGGTCAAGCGCCCGGACCCGCGCCCCCTCCAGGCGGGTCGGCCCATAGATGTAGGCCTTGGTCGCCAGCTCGGTCTCGCGCGACGTAGGACCGCCATTCGTCTCGATCCGTGCCCCGAGGGCCCGCAACTCGTCGACGTAGCGGAACCGCGACTCGAAGACTCGCTCGTGGATGATGCTCTGCCCCTCCGCTTGCGTGAGCAACGCGCCGAACGGCGTCTGGAGGTCGGTCGGGAAGCCGGGGAAGTGGATCGCCTGGATCTCGACCGCCTGCAGGCGCGACCGCGCGCTCACGCGCACCGCATGGCGGCGCACGTCGATCGTCGCACCGCACTCCGCAAGCTTGAACAGGACCGGGTCGAGGTGTTCCGGCACCACGTCATGGATGTCCACCGAACCGCCCGTCGCCGCCGCCGCGATGGCGAAGCTCCCGACCTCCATCCGATCCGGGATGACGCGGGTCCGCGCACCGTGCAGCGACGCCACGCCATGGATCTCGATGCGCGGCGTGCCCGCGCCCCGAACGCGCGCCCCCATCCGGTTCAGGTGGTGCGCGAGCGCCACGACCTCGGGCTCGCACGACGCGTTCCGGATCGTCGTCGTGCCTTCCGCGAGGCACGCCGCCATCATGAGGTTTTCCGTGCCCGTGTGGCTCGGGTAGTCGAGGTAGATTCCCGCGCCGACCAGTCGCCCCGCGCGGATCCGGTAGATGCCGTCGCCTTGCTCGACGACCGCGCCCATCGCCTGGAATCCCCGGATGTCGACATTGACGGGGCGCTCGCCGAGGTTGCAGCCACCCGGACGGGGAGCCTCGACGTGCCCGAGGCGGGCAAGCAGCGGACCGGCCATGACGAACGAGGCGCGCTCGCGTGAAGCCAGGGCGACGACCAGGCGGTCGGTCGTCAAGCGTTCCGCGCAAACCGTCACGCGGTGGGCCCCGGGCTCCCATGACACCGACGCGCCGAGGGCCTCAAGCAGGGAGGCTTGCGTCCGGATGGCCTCGATGGTCGGGACGTTCTCCAGAATGACCGGTTCGGTCGTCAGGAGCGCCGACGCCATCAGCTTGGTCGCCGCGTTCTTCGCGCCGCCGGCCCGGACGTCGCCGTGAAGCCTCGCGCCGCCTTGGACGATCGCTCGTCGCCCGGCGACTGCCCTCCCCACCTCCGCCGGCAAGGCCTCGACCGGCACGGTGTCGGTGATCACGTCCGGGACCTTCCCACGTGCCGTGAAACGCCTCGCCCGTCAGGGCGGCGCGACGGCGGCGGCCACGCGCGGCACTCGCCGCATCGTACTTGCGACCAGTATGCCTCCCGCCGCCGGGAAGCGTTGGGGGTGCTTGTTGCGGAAGATCGGGGGCGGGGGTGGTGCTTCCCTCTCCCGCCGCAGCGGGGGAGGGACCGAGTACTCGGATAACGAGGGTGGGGGCCGTCCCCCGGGGGGGTCTCCCGTGCTTCCCTCTCCCGCCGCCGCGGGGGAGGGACCGAGTACGCGGATAACGATGGTGGGGGCTAGGGGGTGAGGGTGGGGGCGGTGCTTCCCCACTGGGAGGCTAGGGCGAAAACGTCCCGCCGGCCGTCACTCCCGCTCCCTGCCTACGCCACGCGGCGCGGCGCGGGACGGCCCCCGACCGCCTCCGCCACCTTGATCCGGGCAAGCGCCCGACCCAGCGCCGCCGTCGCCCGCGCGATGTCCACGTTCGCCTGCCGTTGCGCCAGGTGCGCCTCGGCCCGCTCCCGCGCCGCGACCGCCCGCGACACGTCGATCGACCCCGCAACCTCCGCGGCGTCCGCGAGGACGACGACGTGGTTCTCCCGCACCTCCAGGTACCCGCCCGAGATGGCAAGCACCTGCGCGCCCTCCCCGCGACCGAGGCGCAGCTGCCCCGGCACGAGCAGCGTCACCAGCGGCGCGTGTGCCGGGAGGACGGCGATGCGCCCCGCGGCCGTGTCGGCCACCACTACCTCCGCGTCCTCGGACAGGATCACCCGCTCCGCGGCGATCACCTCAACGTGCAACGGCATGCGTCCCGTCCCTCCCCTAGTACGCCGCGTACTGGCGCGCCTTCTCGATCACCTCGTCGATCCCGCCGACCAGGTAGAAGGCCTGCTCGGGCAGGTTGTCGTGCTTGCCCTCCAGGATCTCGCGGAACCCGCGCACCGTCTCCGCGATCGGCACGTACTTGCCCGGGACGTTCGTGAACACCTCCGCCACGAACATCGGCTGCGCCAGGAACATCTCGATCCGCCGGGCGCGTCCGACCGTCAGGCGGTCCTCGTCCGACAGCTCCTCCATGCCGAGGATCGCGATGATGTCCTGCAGCTCCTTGTACCGCTGGAGGATCCGCTGGACCCCGCGCGCCGTGTCGTAATGCTCCTTGCCCACGATTCCCGGGTCCAAGATGCGGCTGGTGCTCGTCAACGGGTCGACAGCCGGGTAGATCGCCTTTTCGAGAATGGCGCGCTCTAGCGTGATCGTAGCGTCAAGGTGGGCAAACGTCGCGACCGGTGCGGGGTCCGAGTAGTCGTCGGCCGGCACGTACACCGCCTGCACCGACGTGATCGACCCGCGGCGCGTGCTCGTGATCCGCTCCTGCAGCTCGCCCATCTCCGTGGCAAGCGTCGGCTGGTACCCCACCGCGCTCGGCATCCGGCCAAGGAGCGCCGACACCTCGGAACCCGCCTGCGTGAACCGGAAGATGTTGTCCACGAACAGCAGGAGGTCCTGGTCCTCCTCGTCACGGAAGTACTCGGCCATCGTCAGCCCGGCCAGCGCCACCCGCAGGCGGGCACCCGGCGGCTCGTTCATCTGCCCGTAGACGAGCACCGACTTCTCCAGGACGCCGCTTTCCTTGAAGTCCCGGTACAGGTCGGTGCCCTCGCGCGACCGCTCGCCGACGCCGCAGAAGACCGAGAACCCCCCGTGCTGGCGGGCGACGTTGTTGATCAGCTCCATGATGGTGACGGTCTTGCCGACCCCCGCCCCGCCGAAGATGCCGGTCTTCCCGCCCTTCGTGAAGGGCGCGACCAGGTCAATGACCTTGATCCCCGTCTCGAACAACTCCACCTTGTTCGACTGGTCGGCGAACGTCGGTGCCGACCGGTGGATCGGCAGGTAGGTGTCCGTGACGACCGGCTCGCCCTCGTCCGACGGGAGGCCGACGACGTTGAACAGCCGCCCGAGGGTTGCGCGCCCGACGGGCACGGTGATCGGCCTGCCGGTGTCCTTCGCGTCCATGCCCCGGCGGATGCCGTCGGTCGTGTCCATCGCGACGCAGCGCACCCAGTTGTTGCCGATGTGCTGCTCGACCTCGAGGACGAGGGTCGACGCGAGCTTCGAGGCCGAACGGCCGCCAGCCGTCGCCGCCTTGATCGTCTCCGGGTCCCGCTCGATCTCGAGCGCGTTGAAGATGCCCGGCATGGCGCCCTGCGGGAACTCGCAGTCCACGACCGCGCCCAGAACCTGCACAACCTTGCCGACGGTGCCTTGTGCCACGGTGATCAATCCTCTTGTTTCGTGAGCCAGGGAGGGGGCGGTGCTTCCCTCTCCCGCCGCAGCGGGGGAGGGACCGCGTACGCGGATAACGATGGTGGGGGTCCTTCTCCCCTCTCCCGCCGCAGCTACTTCCCGAGCGCCATCGCCCCCGACGACACTTCAATGATCTCGCGGGTGATCGTCGCCTGCCGCGCCTTGTTGTAGCCAAGTTGCAAGCTCTTGATGAGATCCGTCGCGTTGTCCGTCGCGTTGCGCATCGCCACCATCCGCGCGCTGAACTCGCTCGCGATGGCCTCGAGGATCGCCTGGTAGACCTGCACCTCGACAAAGCGGGGGAGGATCTGACCCAGCAACGTGTCCGTGTCCGGCTCGAGCAGGAAGCCCCCCTGGTCGTCGGCGCCACCGCTCGGCGGATGTGGCCGGTGCGGGTCGCGTGCCTCGGCCGGGATGATCGGCAGCAGCGGGCGCACCGTCGGGTCCTGGCGCAACGTGCTCACGAACCTCGGGTACACGATGACCGCCTCGTCGATGTCGGCCGCGACGAACGCGGCGATCGCCGCCTGCGCGACCGGGCTTGCCTTGGCCATCGACGGGTTGTCGCCCACCCCCTGGAAGTCCGCGAGCACGCGGTACGGGGAGTGCCGCAACCCGTTCATCGCCTTCCGGCCGACCGCGATGAATGCGACCTCGCGCCCGGCCGCCCGTTCGCGCCCCGCATGGGCGAGCGCCGCCCGGATCACGTTCCCGTTCAGCGCCCCGCACAAGCCACGATCGCTCGTGACGAGCACGACGCCGCTGCGCCGTACTGACTTGGCCACCGCAAGGAGCGGGTGCGCCGGCCCGGTCGCGTTCCCCTCGCCATGCGAGTGCGCCGCGATCTGGGCCACCAGGTCCCCCAGCTTCCCGGCGTACGGCCGGGCGGCGAGGACCCGTTGCTGCGCCCGGCGCAACCGGGTGACGGCGATCAGTTCCATCGCCTTCGTGATCTGGCGGATGTTCCGCACCGAACGCATCCGGCGCTGGATCTCGCGTGCCGTTGCCATCGTTCGCCTGCTGCCTCTTACTTCGTGAGCGGGGGAGGGGCGGTGCTTCTTCCCCCTCTCCCCCCGGGAGAGGGGGCTAGGGGGTGAGGGTGGTGGTGAGGGATTGAGAGTGGGAGCTAGGGGGTGAGGGTGGCGGTGCTTCCCTCTCCCGCCGCAGCGGGGGAGGGACCGCGTACGCGGATAACGATGGTGGGGGTAGTGCTTCCCCCTCCCGCCTCTCAGCGCGACGGGCGCCAGCTGCGCGACTCGAACTCGCCGAACGCCGCGTCCAGCGCCTCCGCCAGCCCGGCGTTCAGGCGGCTCGTGCTGTCCTGGCGCTCGTTCAACACCCGCTCGCACAGTTCCGGGTGGCTCGACCGCAAGTACTGCAGCAGTTCGCGCTCGTACCGCCCGACGTCCGCCACGTCGATCTTGTCGAGGCGCCCGGCCACGCCCGCGTACATCGCGATGACCTGGTCCTCGACCGGCATCGGTCCGTACTGCGGCTGCTTGAGCAACTCCTGCAGGCGCTGCCCGCGCGTCAGCTGGGCCTGCGTCGCCCGGTCGAGGTCACTACCGAACTGGGCGAACGCCGCCAGCTCGCGGTAGCGCGCCATGTCCAGGCGCAACCGCCCGGCGACGCCGCGCATCGCCCGTGTCTGCGCCGCGCCCCCGACCCGGGACACCGAGAGGCCGACGTTCACCGCGGGCCGGATGCCAGCGTTAAACAGGTCGCCCTGCAGGAAGATCTGCCCGTCGGTGATCGAGATCACGTTCGTCGGGATGTAGGTCGACAGGTCGCCAAGCTGGGTCTCGATGACCGGGAACGCGGTCAGCGACCCGCCACCGTATTCCTCGGAGAGGCGCGCCGCCCGTTCGAGCAAGCGACTGTGGCAGTAGAAGACGTCACCGGGGTACGCCTCACGCCCGGGCGGGCGCTTCAGGAGCAGGGAGACCTGCCGGTACGCCCACGCATGCTTCGTGAGGTCGTCGTACGCGATGAACGCGTCACCGCCCTTGTCGCGGTAGTACTCGCCCATCGCGCAGCCGGCGTACGGCGCCAGGTACTGCAGCGAGGCGGATGCGGAGGCGGACGCCACCACGATGATCGTGTTCGAGAGCGCCCCGTTCTCCTCGAGCGTCCGGACGAGCTGCGAGACCTTCGCTTCCTTCTGGCCGATCGCGACGTAGATGCAGACGACGCCCGTCTTCTGGCGGGCCTGGTTGATGATCGTGTCGACGATGATCGCCGTCTTGCCGGTCGCGCGGTCGCCGATGATCAGCTCCCGCTGCCCGCGACCGATCGGGATCATCGTGTCGATGGCCTTCACGCCGGTCTGCAGGGGCGTCCGCACCTCCTGGCGCATGATCACGCCCGGGGCGACGACCTCCACGGGCCGGAACTCGGTCGCCACGATCGGCCCCTTGCCGTCGAGCGGCTCGCCGAGCGGGCTGACGACGCGCCCGAGGAGGCCGTCGCCGACCGGCACCTCGACGATCCGCCCGGTCGTGGTGACCTCGGTGCCCTCGGCGACCGCCTGGTAGTTCCCGAGGATGATCGCGCCGACCGTCTCCTCCTCCAGGTTCAGGGCCATGCCCATCGTCCCGTGGCCGAAGTCGAGCAGCTCGCCGGACATCGCCTGCGACACCCCGTAAATCCGGGCGATGCCGTCGCCGACCTCGACCACCGTGCCGACGTTCGACGTCCGCACCTTCTGGTCGAACCCGCCGATCTGGTCGACGAGCGACTTGACGATGTCCTCGGATCGTATGGCCATGGGTTAAGTTCCTCGGGGGTGGTGCTTCCCTCTCCCGCCGCAGCGGGGGAGGGACTGAGGGTGGGGGTGCTTCCCTCTAGTGTGTCCGCGTCATGGCACTCCGGCCAGCGCGTCACGACATGCGTTCGCGAAGGGTTTCAAGGCGGGCGCGTACGGAGACGTCCCTGATCCGGTCACCCTCGCGGATCACGAGGCCACCAATGATCTCAGGGTCGACGTCCAGGGTCAAGACGACGCCTGCCGGGTCGCTGCCCGGACCGGCCACCGAGTCCCGCACGCGGCGGAGCTGGTCCGCGTCAAGCGCCACCGCCGACGTGACCGTGACGCGACGGATCCCGCGCGCGTCGTCCACGAGCTCGCGGAACCACTCCAGGACGTCGGGCAGCAGGCCAGTTGCCCGCCGATGCGCCATCACCCGGAGCAACTGCCGGGTCTCCTCGCGCAACCCGGCCCGTAGCGCGGGGGCATCGATGAAGCGGGCGACCACGTCGGAACGGGCCGGGTCCGAGAGGATCGCCCTGGCACCAGGATCGGCAACCGCGGCCGCCACGATGCCAAGGTCCTCCAGCCAAGCGTCCCACGACGCGGCCGGTCCGGCAATCACGGCGATCGCCTCGGCATAGCGCTTCGCGGCGAGCGAGCGACGGGTCGCCATCAGTTCGCCCCCGCGGCCTCGATGGCCTGGTCGACGAGCCGACGCGAGTCCGCCGAGTCGAGGTTGCGCCCGACCACCTGCGACGCCGCCAGGATCGCCAGCGTCGCGACCTCCCGGCGAAGCTCCGAGACGGCGAGTTCCCGCTCCCGGGCGATCTCTTCGCGGCCATGCGCGAGCATGAGCCCGACGGTCGCCTCGGTATCGATCAGCGCCTGCTCGCGCAACCGTCCGGCGACGTTGCTCGCCTCCTCGACGATCGCCCGCGCCTCGTCACGTGCCCGGGCCAGCTGGTCCCGGTACGTCGCGCGGCTCCCCTCGGCCTCCTCGCGAAGCGATTGCGCGCTCTCGAGGTCTGCCCGGATCCGCGCGGCCCGCGCGTCAAACATCCCGACGATCGGGCGATACGCAAAGCGGTTCAAGAGGTAGAGCAGGAGCAGGAAATTGAAGGTCTGGATCAACAGCTTGACCGGGTCAAGGCCCAACTGCTCGAGTATGCCCATCGAAACTTCGCTTCCTTCGCAGGCGCGGCGCCGCCCGGGGCGCGTGCAAGTGCCGGGCACCCGGCGCTTGCACGCATGCCACGACTAGACGAACAGGATGATCAGCGCCACGACCAGGCAGTAGATCGCGATGGCCTCGGCAAGGCCAAGGCCGATGATCATCGTGCCCCGGATCGCGTTCTCGGCCTCGGGGTTGCGCCCGATGGCCTCCATCGCACCACGCACGCCGATGCCGATCGCCAGGCCCGGTCCAAGGCCGCCGATCGCGATCGCGCAGGCCGCGGACAACTTGGCGACGGCTTCGATGGCGATGCCTTCTGGGAGTGACAGGAACATTGCTTTTCTTCCTTCAGGACGCGCGACCGTCGTGACGGCCGCGCACATCCCGGACGGAGCGGCGGGGGCCCGTATGGGACTTCCCTCAGTGCCGCTCGCACGAGCCCGACGCGTCCCGCGCCAAGCCAAGCCGTCGCGACGCGCCGAGCGGTCGCGCGCCATCCGCCTGCCCGGGCATCACACCCGATGCGCTAGTGGCCATTCGTTTGGCCGCCGTGGCCATCCCCGCCGCCGTGCTGGGCGCCATGCCCCCCATGTCCCGGCATCATCGTCGTTGCCAGGATCGTGAAGTTCAAGGTCAGCACGCTGAAGATCATCGCCTGGATGAACCCGAACAGCAGTTCCATGCCAAGGAACGGGATCGCGATCACCGGCCAGTTCATGACGGTCATCAGCATCTCGCCTCCGAACACGTTTCCGAACAGCCGCATGGAGAGCGACACCGGCACGAACCCTTCGATCATCAGTTTCACGGGCGTGAGGAACGGCGGCGTCGCCAGCTCCTGCAAGTAGCCCTTGGTCCCGTGGGCACGCACGCCGGACCAATGGATGAAGATGAACGCGATGAGCCCCATGCCAAGGGTCATGTTCAGGTCGGCATTCGCGGCGCGGAACAGGTGGATCGTCGCCGCCTCGTGCGCCGGTTGCTTCCCTTCCGCCTTGGCCGCCGTCGCCGGAGGGGCGACGAACGTGCCCGGGTCGGTGGCCGCCATCGGCATCCCGGTGTCGGCGTGCTTGGTGGCGGACACGTTGCCGGCCACCGCGTGCGCCTTCGGGTTGGGAACGGAGATCGATCCAACGCCGGGGAGCAATGCCATGTAATTGGCGGAGATGATGAAGACGAAGATGGTCGCGATCAGGGGGAACAACCGGCGCCCGGTCTTGCCGGCGGAGTTCATCACCATGGAGAGCAGGAAGTCGACGATGTACTCGAGCACGAGCTGCGCGCCCGACGGGACGAGACGCAAGGTACGGGTCGCGAACATGGAGAACCCGACGAGCAGGATCATCGTCATCCATGCCATCACCATGGAGTTGGTGATGGCGATTGGCCCGATGATCAGGATCTCTTCAGCCTTCAGGCTCGTGTGAATTTCCATCCGGTTCCGTCCCGATGTGGCCGGCGGTGCGCCGCTACTTGCGGTGACGCGTGCCGACCTGGCGCGGTCTTTCGAGCACGCCTGCTTGAAGTCTGTATAACGCCACGATGAGGTAGACGC
Source organism: Thermoflexus hugenholtzii JAD2 (assembly GCA_945865725.1). Taxonomy (GTDB): domain Bacteria; phylum Chloroflexota; class UBA11872; order UBA12225; family UBA12225; genus CAILQO01. The sequence continues at coordinate 80,218 of CAMBEO010000003.1, forward strand.
TGCTCGCGACGCCCGCCGCGATCCCCCCGAGGAGGAACGCAGGCGCGGTGCCCGCACGGCCGTCCAACCAGTGGCCGACCGCGACAGCCCCACCAATGCAGCCAACCACTGCGAACCCGAATTGGGTCGCCAAGCTAGCTGCGCGCCACCCGTTCATGCCCGTCTTGCGGGAACGCCCCCGCGTGGCGCCCACGGAGTATAGCAGCGGGTCGCCTCGCGGCCGTTTCAAAAGCGTCCGCCCCACGAAGACGAAGGCGCCCGTCCAGCCTTGGACGGGCGCCATGTTTGGTGCCGAAGGTGGGACTCGAACCCACACGGGTGTAACCCCACTACGCCCTGAACGTAGCGCGTCTACCTATTCCGCCACTTCGGCGCGGACCGCGCGAGTATACACCGGGGTGCCCGCGATCCCTTCGCGTCAGGCAGAAACCTTGGCCATCGCCTGCAGGAACTCGCGGTTCGTCTCGGTCTTGCTCATCGTTTCGATCATGCGCTCGACTGCCTCGGTCGTCCCGACTGAGGCGATGATCCGGCGCAGCATCACCGAGTGGCGGAGGACCGTTTCTCCGAGGAGAAGGTCATCGCGGCGCGTGCTCGACGCGCTTACGTTGATCGCCGGGAAGATCCGCTTCTCCTGCAACTTCCGGTCAAGCCGGAGTTCCATGTTCCCGGTGCCCTTGAACTCCTCGTAGATGAGGTCGTCGAGGCGGCTCTCCGTCTCGACGAGGCACGTCGCGACGATGGTCAGGCTCCCGCCCTCCTCAAGGTTGCGGGCGGCACCGAAGAACCGCTTCGGCGGGAAGAGCGCCGCGGGATCCATTCCTCCAGACAGCGTCCGGCCGCTCGGCGGCACGCACTGGTTGTACGCCCGCGCAAGGCGCGTGATGCTGTCCAGCAGGATGATCACGTCCCTGCCGATCTCTGCCACGCGCTTGGCCCGCTCCAGGCACATCTCCGCAACGCGCGTGTGGCTCTCGGCCGGCTCGTCGAACGTGGACGAGATCACCTCGGCACCCGGGACCGTCTTCTGCCAGTCCGTGACCTCCTCCGGGCGCTCGCCGATCAGCGCGACCATCACGTGCGCGTCCGGCTGGTTCCGCGTGATCGCGTGGGCGATCCCTTTCAACAGCATCGTCTTGCCGGCCTTCGGCGGCGAGACGATCAGGCCACGTTGGCCCCGACCGATCGGCGACAGGAGGTTGATCACGCGGTTGGAGAGGTTCGCCTGCTGGAGCTCGCGCGCCCCCTGGATCCCGCTCATTTCAAGGTCGAACATGCGGTTCGGGAAGAGCGCGGTCAAGTTGTCGAAGACCGGGCGGCGCTTCGCCGTCTCGGGGTCAAGGCCATTGACCGAGTCGATCCGCAGGAGGCTCGCGTACTTTTCGGAGTCCTTCGGCAACCGCATCTGCCCGACGATGACGTCGCCTGTCCGCAACCCGAAGCGCCGGATCTGCGCTTGCGCGACGTAGATGTCATCCGTGCCAGGCATCCAGTGGCGGTCCAAGCGAAGGAACCCGTAGCCGTCGTCCATGATCTCGAGGACGCCCTGCCGTACCGGCGCGGGTGGCGCCTGGAATGCAAACCCACCCGCTGGCGCCGGGCCGCCGTGGTGACGCTCTCCCGTCGGGCCGACCGGCCGCTCCGGGCGCTCGCCCCCGCGGCCTCGGTCGCGTCCCCGATGGCGCTCGAACGGCCGGACCGCTGGCGTCCCAGGCGCGAAAGGAGCGCCGGCCGGGCGCACGCCTACGGTCTCGCCGCGATCTTCGATCGACCGTCGATCCTCGCTCGTCGATGCTTCCCCGTCGAAGGAGTTGAACGAGCGGGTCCAGCCTTCCGGGGCAACGTCAGCCAAGGGCGCGGGTGCCGCTTCGGTCGTCCGCGGGATCGCCGCCGGTTCGAGCGACGGGGCTACCGATTGGATGGCGATCCCACGGTCGCCCATGGCTTCTGCCCGACCCGGGACGAGCGGGTCTCGAGCAGGCGCCCCGGCGCGCGTGTCTTGGGCTCGAGTGTCCGCGCTTACCGCACGGTCCTCATTCGGTGTCGTCGCCGCGCCGTCACTGGCTCGGGTCGAGTTGGGCGCGCGTCGCCCGCTCGGTGCGGTTGCCTGGGCCACGGCAAGCGCCGGCTCCTGCGCCACGTGAACCGCGATAGTCGGGGCAACCTCGGGGGCCACCGGGTCCACGGTTACGGTGCGGTCGCCTTGAGCCTCACCGGTAGCCTCGGCACCACCCGGCGCCGCACGCGAACCCGTGACACGGCGCACTGCTGCACCACGCGCACGTGGCGCCGGCTGCACCGAACCGCTTGCGTCAGGTGCCACTGGGGTCGCGGCAACGGGCGCGACATTCACCGGAGCGACGGGGCGCGGTTCGATTTGCGCGACGCCCGCACCAGCTTCACCCGCGCCATGCAGGATCCGTGTGATCAGGGCCGCCTTGCGCAGGGCGCCGACATCGGCAAGGCCGCTCTCACGGGCAAGGACGCGCAACTGGTCAACGGTCTTCAGTTCGAGCTCGGAGTAGTTCACCGGCGGACTCCCATGTGCCATACGAACTCGGGCGCACATGGCGCGCCGTTGCCGTCGGGCACGGCAGGTTGGGTTGCGTTCGCGCAGGGCAAACGGCTCGCTCGTCCCGGGCTCCACGTGCCCAGCGACGGCGCAAATAGGACTACGGGGAGTGAGGCGTCAGGCGTCGCGACGCCAGTCCGCGGGACGAGGCCGCGTCGCGAGGCACCAGCTACCAGCGGGGCGGTGATGGCGAGACGCGCCAAACAGGGGATTGCCGGATCGTCGGGCCGGCGAACCGGGGACAATCTCCGTCGAACGATAGCAACCGCCGTCCGGCCAGTCAAGCGGGCGCCTGAGTCGGCATGTCCATCCCGGCCCCGCGATCACCATGCCCGCGCGCCAATCGCGCCGATCGCGCCACCAACCCGCAGCGCGTCAACCGAGCCATCAATCGGCAGGCGGGCTTGCTCTCCGTCAACCGGGTGCGCCGCACACGCACCGACGAACCCGCGGAAGAGCGGGTGCGGCGCATTCGGGCGCGACCGGAACTCCGGGTGGAACTGGCTTCCCACGAACCAAGGATGCCCAGGGATCTCGGCGACCTCCATCAGGCGACCGTCGGGCGACCGACCGGAGAAGGCCATGCCCGCCGTCTCGAACCGCGAGCGGAACGCGTTGTTGAACTCCAAGCGGTGCCGGTGGCGCTCATGCACGATCGCCTCGCCGTACGCCGCGGATGCCCGGCTTCCCGGCACCAGTTCGCACGGGTACAGGCCGAGACGCATCGTGCCCCCCTTAGCCCCGTCGGCGCTCTGGTCGGCCATGTACGCGATCACCGGTCCGCTCGTGCCCGGATCGAACTCCGTGCTGTTCGCGTCGGCGATTCCCAGCACGTTGCGCGCGAACTCGATCGCCGCGCACTGCATCCCCAGGCACAACCCGAGGAACGGCAGCCGCGACTCGCGCGCATGGCGGATCGCCGCGATCTTGCCCTCGAT